>SKPV01000053.1 GCA_007119345.1 Halovivax sp. | reverse complement strand
AGCCCGACAACACCGTCCTCGTCCACGACGTCGACGGCTACCAGCCGGTCGCCTGGCTCACCCGCGCCGACAGCGTCTCCAGCGACCGGTCCGGCGGCTTCACGCTCGTCGCGAAGAAGGACCTCCAGACGCTCCGGATCGCCGCCCACGACCGGGACGCGGTCGCCAACTACCGCGCCTCCGCGGCCGGCAGGCCCGTGGGGATCTGCCCGGCCTGCGACGGCACGCTGATCCGATCGTCGGACGTCCGCTGCGTCGACTGCGGCGACCGGTTCGCGCTCCCGTCTGACGCGACCGTCCGCGACGATCGCTGCGAGTGTGGGCTGCCCCGCATCCGCGCCGAGCGCGGTCTCGCGTTCGACGTCTGCCTCGACCGCGAGTGCGAGGCGCTCGACGACGCCGTCCGCGAGGCGTTCGACCGCGAGTGGGACTGTCCGGACTGTCCGGGCGACCTCCGCATCCTCCGACGGGGCGGCCTCATCGCCGGCTGCGAGCGCTACCCGGAGTGCGAGACCGGGTTCGTCGTCCCCTCGGGCGTGCTGGACGGCGAGTGCGCCTGCGGCCTCCCGACGTTCGAGACCGGTTCCGGCCGACGGTGCCTCGATGCGACCTGCGAGCGCGTCGTCGAACCGGCGGCGGCGAACTGAGATGGTCGGAAGCGATCGGGCATCCGGCGGGTCGGAACGGGTGGGCCACGAGCGTCTCGGTCGGGGATGGGCGGGAGGAGACCGCCTCGGCGGAGAATGCGAGCGAAGAAACCGTCTCGGCGGAGAATGCGAGCGAAGAAACCGCATCGGCGGAGAACGCAAGCGAGGAAACCGTATCGGCGGAGAACCTGTCGACCGGGCCGCCGCGCGGCGCTGGCCGGGCTGCCGACCGAACCGGTTCCGACACCCACTTGTGAGCCGGCGCCGACGTTCGCCCATGGCACTCAAGGGCGAGCGAGACGGCGACGTGGTCCGCGTGGGCGCCGACGCCCGCCAGCGGTTCCACGATTCCCGCGGCTACGGCTACCCCACCTCGGGCAACGAGATCGCGCTCGCTCCCGTCGAGGCGGCCCACCTGCTGTTCCACGGCGGGCTGGAAGCGGTCCGCTGGGACGGCCGGCGGCTGGGCTTTCGGGAGTTCGTCGCCGCGGCGAGCGAAGGGGCGTTCGTCCTCCGGTATCTCGCCTACGCCGACCTCCGCTCGCGCGGGTTCTACCTCTCGCCGGCGCGCGATCCGTGGATCGCGGATCCGCCCGGCGGCGACGCCGACTTCGTCGTCTACCCCCGCGGGAAGGGGCCCGGCGACGGCGAGGTCGCCTACGACCTCCGGGTCGTCGGCGAGCGGACCGACCTGCCGGTTGCCGCCCTCGAGCCGGGCGTGCTGGCCGTCGTCGACGAGGAGAGCGAGATCACCTACTTCGAGGTCGCGGAACCGGGGATCGACGGGACCAGCGCACGCGAGCTCCCGACCGACGTCGACGCCGACCTGCTGGCCGACCGCGTCGTCTGCTGGGAGCCCCCGGCGAGCCTCTACGAGCGGACGTTCTACGGGCAGCCCCTCGACGGGCGAGAGTGCGAGCGCCCGACGCTGCAGTGCTCGCTCGTCGAGGCGGCCTACCTCGCCGAGCGCGACGCGGTCGCCCTCGATCCGGCGACGGTCCGCGCCCGCGGCCGCGACGTCGAGGGCGAGCGGTTCGACCGCCGATTGAGAGTGTACGCGCAACTGCGCGAGCGCGGCGTCGTCCCGAAGACCGGCTACAAGTTCGGCGCCGACTTCCGGACCTACAGCGCGGTCGACTCGGTCGACGACCTGGGCCACTCCGAACTGCTGGTCCGGGTGCTCCCCGCCGATCACGTCTTCGAGCCGCGGGACCTCGCGCTCGACGTCCGGATGGCCCACGGCGTCCGAAAGACGATGGTGTTCGCGCTGGTCGGCGGGGACGGAGCCGACGGCGCGGACGACGTGGCGATCGCGTGGCGATCGGTCGAGCGGCTGACGCCCTGAAGCGTCGGACGCCGGGCCGTTCCCGTCGCTCCACCGCCCGATCCGTCCGGCTGGATCGGTTTCCCACGCCCCGCATCGATCGGGATGGACGACCTCCTCCTGGCCGTCGACGATGGCGTAGACGGTCAGTTCGTCGCCGCCGGGTCGACCTCGACGGTGGCCCACGCACCCCCGTCGATCGATTCGGCGCCGAAGTGGCCCAGCGCGACCGTCGATTCCGCTCGCGTCGCGTCGATCTCGGGGCCAGGTCCTCGTCGACGGTCGATTCACGACCGGTCGACGGTGTCGGAGAACGATCGAACCCCGAATTCGTGCCGGAGCGAGCGGATCGGCGACCTTCCTCACGGACCGGACCGATCGGTCGGGTGAACGATGCCGACCCTTTTAGCCCGTCGGGCATCTAGTGGCGTGTAGATGGGCAACGAGTACGGTCTGGTCGACCCCGACTCCGTCGAGACGCCGGGCGACGAGTGGGAAGAGATCGACGTCTCGGACACCGAAGCCGATCGGATCGCCCGCAAACGCGACCGGGAGTTCAACCAGTTTCAAAAGCGGATCAAGGACGCTGATCAGTTCAAGGTCGAGCAGTCGGTGTTCGACGACGCGACGTTCGCGGCGCTGTACAAACTCGTCCAGGACGGTCACGTCGAGGCCTTCGGCGGCCCCATTTCGACCGGGAAGGAGGCGAACGTCTACCACGCGCTCGGGCCGGACGACACGGAGGTCGCGGTCAAGGTCTACCGGATCAACGCCTCGAACTTCCGGCAGATGCGCGACTACCTCGAGGGCGATCCGCGGTTCGAGGGGCTGGGCGGCAAGAAGAAGGACGTCGTCCTCGCGTGGGTGAAAAAGGAGTCCGCGAACCTCGAACGGGCGCGCAAGGCGGGCGTCCGGGTCCCTCGACCGATCGCCGCCGAGCGCAACGTGCTCGTGATGGAGTACATCGGCGGCGAGGATGGGCGAGCCAAGCGCCTCGGCGAGGTCCACGTCGAGAACCCCGAGACCGCCTACGAGGTCATGCGCGAGTACATGCGCCGGCTCTACTCGGCGGGGATCATCCACGGCGACCTCAGCGAGTACAACGTCGTCTTCCACGAGGGGCAGCTGGTGGTGATCGACCTCGGCCAGTCGGTGACCGTCCACCACCCGAACAGCCGCGGATTTCTCGAGCGCGACTGTCGCAACGTCGCGTCGTTCTTCAGGCGACAGGGGCTCGAGGTGACCGACGACGAGCTGTTCGAGTTCGTGACGGATCCCGAGCCGGATCCCTCGCGGGAGTAGCGACCGGCGCTCGCGGGAGCGCCGTCGAAACGGTTAGGTGAACCGAGCGGGTAGCGTCGGGCGATGAGAGTCGCTCTCGACTGGCGCTGGCGAGCCCCCTCGAGAGCGGACAGTGTCGGCGCCGACCGCGACGCGGCCTAACCCGGCGGGGTCGGCGGCGGTGGCTCCCTTCGTTCTCCCGCGAATCGCCCGACAGCCGCGCCCACCACCAGCGACCATCACATCAATGACGAGATCCACGACAGAAGAGGAACCGAATGCGGACGAATCCGGCGGATACACCGTCACCCCGTACGCCGTCGACGGGGAGATCGACTACGGCGAGCTCGTCGAGCGCTTCGGCGCCGATCAGCTCGCCGACGACCAGATCGAGCGGCTGCCCGATCACCCGAGCCTCCGGCGGCGGACGTTCTACGCCGGCCGCGACGTCGACCGCTACCTCGCGGCGGCCGAGGCGGGCGACGCGCACGCGATCGTGACGGGCGTCGGACCGTCGGGGCCGCTCCACCTCGGCCACGTCCTGCCACTGTACCTGGCGAAGCGCTTCCAGGACGCGACCGGCGCGACGGTCTTCCTCCCGTTCTCGGACGACGAGAAGTTCCTCGCGAAGGACCAGTCGTTCGCCGAGATCGGTGCGCACGCCCGCGACAACCTCCGGGACGTCCTCGCGGTCGACTTCGATCCCGACCGGACCCGGATCGTGATCGACACGGCCGACGCCGACGTCGTCTATCCGATCGCGGTCCGACTCGCGAAGCACCTCACGCCCGCGACCGTCGACGCGGTCTACGGCCAACAGGACACCGTCGGCCTGCAGTTTTACCCGGCGGTCCAGGCGACGCACCTCCTGCTCCCGCAACTGGTCGACGGGCGACGGCCCACGCTGGTTCCGATCGCGGTCGACCAGGATCCGCACGTCCGAGTCTGCCGGGACGTCGCGGCGAAGGAGGCGCTCCCGGTCGAGAAGCCGGGAGCCCTGCTCGGACGCTTTCTCCCGAGCCTCGCCGGCCCCGGAAAGATGAGTGCCTCCGACGCGGCGCCGTCGATCGATCTCGAGGACGAGCGCGAGGCCGTCGCGACGAAGATCCGCGAGCACGCCTACACTGGCGGCCGCGCGACGGTCGCCGAACACCGCGAGCAGGGCGGTGACCCGAGCGTCGACGTCCCGTTCCAGTACCTGCGGTTCGGTTTCGAGTCCGACGACGACGAGCTGGAGCGGATCGCCGCGGCGTACCGGTCCGGCGAACTGCTGAGCGGCGAACTGAAGGAACTCGCGATCGATCGAATCGCCGACTTCCTCGCGGCTCACCGACGGCGTCGCGCGGCGCTGGGCGACCTGGAGGACGAGCTCGAGCCGTACCGACTGACCGAGGCGGAGCGACGACGGGCGCTCGAGTCGGCCGGCGTCCCGCGCGTGCCGTGAGCGAACCGCCGGATCCGTCCGCGACGAACGGCCGCTAGCTCGATGCCGCGTGGCCGGGGATCGACCCCCAGGGATATATCGCCGTTCGTGGTGGGACCCCCGTGACCACCGCGTACCACCCCATCGAGGCGTACGGGATCGTCGGGAACGGAGAGACGTGCGCGCTCGTGGCGCCGGACGGATCGGTCGACTGGTATCCCGTCCCCCACGTCGAGTCCGCGAGCGCGTTCGCCGCCGTCCTCGACGCCGAACGCGGCGGCTCCTTCCGGATCGGGCCGGATCGGCCGTCGACGTCGACCCAGTCGTACCTCGACCGCACGAACGTCCTGCGAACCGCCTTCGAGACCGACGGCGGGAAGCTGTCCGTCGTCGACTTCATGCCGCACGTCGAGATCGACGTCGACGCGTCCGCTCGCGCGCTGTACCGGAAGGTCGAGTGTACCCGGGGCGAGATCTCCCTCGAGGTCGCCTTCGAGCCGCGACTCGACTACGCGCGCGGAGAGACCGAACTGGAGCGTCTGGACGGCCGGGTACACGCGACCGGCGGCGGGTGCGAACTCGCCCTCGCGGGCGACGTCGGATTCCGGGTGGACGAGGCCGCGTCGACGGTCACGGCAGCCGACACGCTCCGGGCGGGCGACGGTCGGTGGTTCGCGGTGAGCCACGACGGTCCGCCGCCGGGTCCGGCCGAGTGCGAGCGCGCCCTCGAGGAGACGGTGGCCTACTGGCGGGAGTGGGCCCACGATCACGACGGAAGCAGCGGAGGTGCCGAGAGCGACGCTACCGCCGCGGATCACGGCGAGAGCGACGGCGGCGGCGCGGACGAGGACGCGACCGGACCGTCCTGCGTCTTCGACGGTCCCTGGCACGACGACGTGGTTCGATCCGGGCTGGCGCTCAAGCTGCTCAGCCACGCGGAGTCGGGCGCGATCGCCGCGGCCCCGACGACCTCGCTGCCGGAGGAGTTCGGCGGCGTCCGCAACTGGGACTACCGGTTCAGCTGGCCTCGCGACGCGGCCTTCACCGTGCAGGCGCTCGCCCACCTCGGACACCTCGAGGAGGCGGGCGCGTACTTCGAGTGGTTCCTGGGGCTCTGCGAGACCGCACCCGAGGAGATCCAGCCGCTGTACGGGCTCCACGGCGACGTCGATCTCGCCGAACGGGAGCTGACCCACCTGCGGGGCTATCGCGACTCCAGACCCGTCCGGATCGGTAACGCCGCGGCCGGCCAGCGACAGCTGGATCTGTACGGCGAACTCGTGCTCGCGCTCGCGGCCACCGTCCACCACGGGTGGAAGCTCGACGCGGCCGACTGGCCGGCCGTCCGGCGCATCGTCGACCACGTAACGACGGTCTGGGATCGGCCCGACAGCGGCATCTGGGAAGTCAGATCCGAACCGCGCCACTTCGTCCACTCGAAGGTGATGTGCTGGGTCGCGCTCGACCGGGCGATCGCCTTCGCCGAGGCGAACGACTGGGACGCGCCGCTCGAGCGCTGGCGCGAGGTCCGCGCGGAGATTCGCCGGGCCGTCCTCGAGCGCGGCTACGACGGCGACCGGGAAACGTTCCTCCGCGCGTTCGAGAGCGATGCCGTCGACGCGGCGACGCTGCTGCTCCCGCTCGTCGGCTTCCTCCCGTTCGACGACGAGCGCGTCGAGGGAACCGTCGCGAGCGTCCGGGACCGACTCGAGACCGACGATGGACTGGTCCACCGGTACGAGGGCGAGGACGGTCTGTCCGGCGGCGAGGGGACGTTCACGCTGTGTTCGTTCTGGCTGGTCGACGTCCTCGCGCTCTCCGGCCGGGTCGACGAGGCCACGGCGCTGTTCGAGACGTTGCTCGCGTACGCGAGCCCGCACGGCCTGTACGCCGAGGAACTGGATCCCGCCGGGGCCGACCAGGGTGGCGTCCACCGCGGGAACTATCCGCAAGCGTTCAGTCACGTCGGGCTGATCAACAGCGCGCTCTACCTCGGGCGGGTTCGAGAACCGGAAACCGCCGGCCCGGAGCCGATCGGCATCTGGCTCGGCGAGGGGCCCGACGTCCCGAACTGAGGCCGGTCCTCACCCCCGCGATCGGCGGTCCCTCGGCGGACGGAGTCGGGCCAACCACCGGATCGGGAACGTGAGGTGCAGCGTCGAGCGGCACTGGACGACCTCGTCGTCCTCGATCTTCGCGGTCTGGTCGACGATCGTCACGCCGCTGATCCCCTCGATCGTCTCCGACGCGTCCGCCAGCGCGCTGTGGCGGCGTCCCTCCACGATTCGGTCGATTCGCCGATCACGTTGATGACCTTGATCGTTTGTTCGTCAGTTGTCATGGGTGGTGCCCGGCGTCGTACCACGAGCGACGGTAGATAGCGAACGGGCGATCCGCGGGAGCGTGAACGAGCGGGGCGATTCCGACGCGAACCGGTCCGTTCCGCTCGTGACCGGCGATTCCGTCGACGGGGGACGAAGAGATTCGGAAATCGCCCCCGAACGCTCTTGGGACTCGCCGTCGCGCACTCGGGTATGCAAGTCGGCGTCATCTCCGACACCCACGACAACCTCGCGGCGGTCGAGCGGGCGACCGCCACCTTCGAGCGCGACGGGGTCGACGTGATCGTCCACTGCGGCGACTTCGTCGCCCCGCCCGTGATCGCCGAGTTCGACGGGTTCGAGCTCCACGGCGTGCTGGGGAACAACGACGGCGAGGTCGCCGGGCTCCACGCGGCGTTCGACGCGCTGGGCGGGGAGAGCGAGCTCCACGGCCGCTTCGCCGAACTCCGGTTCGACGGGCTCACCTTCGCCGCGCTCCACGGCGAGTCCCTCGAGGAAGTCCAGGCGGTCGCCGGCGCGGAGCTCTACGACTACGTCTGCTACGGCCACCACCACGTCCGAGAGCAGACCGAGAAGGGCCGGACGACGCTGTTGAACCCGGGCGCGCACTTCCCGACGGTGCCGGAGGGCCACCGGACGGTGGCGATCGTCGACACCGAGACCGAGTCGGTGCGGTTCCGGTCGCTGGCGGAGTGAGCCGCGGGTTTCGAGGGTCGCTCGGCCGGGCACGAACGCCCGCTCGTTCCGCGTCGCCGGTGCGGACCAAGGGCTTATCCAGTCCGGGCGAGTAGCCTCCGGCATGCAGCACGTGAAGATACCGCAGGACCGCATCGGCGTGCTCATCGGCGAGGGCGGTGAGACGATGCGAGAGATCGAGGCCGAGGCCGAGGTCCGCCTGGACATCGACTCCGAGAACGGCTCGGTGGCGGTCGACAGCGTGGGCGACCCGGTTCGCGGCCTGAAAGGCCCCGAGATCGTCCGGGCGATCGGACGCGGCTTCGCGCCCGACGACGCGCTGACCCTCCTCGACGACGAGATGATGATGTTCGACGTCGTCGACATCGCGGCCGCCTCCCGCAACGCGAACGACATGAAGCGCCAGAAGGGCCGGCTCATCGGCGAGGGCGGGCGCACCCGCGAGCTCATGGAGGAGCTCTCCGGCGCGTCGGTCGTCATCTACGGCTCGACCCTCGCCGTCATCGGGACGCCCCAGCAGGTCGACGTCGTCCGCACCGCCGCCGAGATGCTGCTCGACGGCGCGCCCCACGGCGCCGTCTACTCCTTCCTCGAGGACAAGCACAACGAGCTCAAACACCAGGGGCTGCGGTACCACCGGTTCCCCGGCTCGGGCGAAGAGCAGGTCTGAGTCCCGGTCGGGACCGCGGGAGTCGACGGTCGCGGGCGCCGCTTCGACGCCAACGCTTTTGTCACCGATCGAACTATCGACGGGTAACGTGACGCGACGACGCTCGGAGGGGGCCGAGCTCCCCGACGCGTTCCACGAGGTACCAGACGAGGAAGACGCTGACGACGAGCAACGCGGTGATCGCGACCGCGTAGATCGGGCCGGCGAAGAGCAGCGCCGCGATGATGATGACGTCCGCGAGGACGAACTTGATGACGAAGGTCCCGGTGAGATCGTATCGTGGCCCGTCGTCGCTGCCCGTGAGGGAGCCGACGCCGGCGGGCGGAATAATTGCACGGACTATCGCGGGGAGCGTCTCCGGTCGCGACGATGGCCACGGGTCGCTGCCGAGACGTTCGGCCGAGTGCCGAGCGTGATCGCCGATCCGGCGCGGCCGGTTCTTCCGATTCCCGCCGGCCGGGTTGCTCGCTCGCGGGAGGCTCGAAAACGAAGCGACGTGCGCCACAAACACATATATTAACCGTACATACATTAGTATAGAATTGGTAGTGTTTATTTACGTTCCATGTGACCTCAGACCATGGCACAAGGAACCGCAGACGGAGGGGCGCTCGAACGGATCGGTCACGGCCTGTCCGACAAGGTGGAACGATGGATGCCCAGTCCGTTCCTGTTCGCGATCATCCTCACGTACATCGTGTACGTCGCGGCGGTCCTGGGAACCGAGACCGGGGCGTTCGAAGCGGTCGAGTTCTGGTACGACGGATTCTGGGGATTCCTGACCTTCGCGATGCAGATGGTGCTCATCCTGATGACCGGCTTCGTCGTCGCCTACCATCCGCGGATCAACGCCGGCCTCAGGTGGCTGACGACGTTTCCGTCGACCGGTAAGCAAGCGGTGGTCCTCGTCGCCGTCGTCGCGATGGCCCTGGCGTGGGTCCACTGGGGACTGGGACTGATCATCGGGGCGATCTTCGCACGCGAGATGGGGAAGACGGCCCACCAGAACGGGATCGACGTCCACTACCCGCTCCTGTGCGTCGGGGGGTACATGGGACTCGGGTTGACCTGGCACTGGGGACTGTCGGGGTCCGCGCCGCTGATGCTCGCCACGGAGGGCAACGAGTTCATCGAAGCGGGCGTCGTCGACGCGGTCGTTCCCACCTCGGAGACGATCTTTCACCCGTACGCGCTGACGCTCACCGTGCTGTCGATCGGCTTCGCCGCGGCGATGCTGTACCTGCTCTCGCCGTCCCCCGAGCGCTCGCGCGGCATCACGGAGTACATCCCGGAGGACGAGCTCTTCGACGCCGCCGCCGACGGCGGCGAGGTCGAGGAGACGGCGCCCGAGACGGTGGAGCGTCGCGACGAGACCGTTCCCGCGGAGAAGATCAACAACAGCCGAATCATGGGCGGACTGATCGCCCTCGGCGGCCTCGTCATGGTCGGCTACACGTTCTGGACGCTCGGCCTCGACGCCCTGGACCTGAACGTCGTCAACTTCGGGTTCCTGATGGCCGGGCTGGCGATCTACACGCGGCCGCAGGTGTACCGCGAGCGGTTCGGCGACGCGTCGAAGGCCGCCGCGGGGATCATCCTGCTGTTCCCGTTCTTCGCCGGCATCCAGGGGATCATGGCGTCGTCCGGGCTCGCGGAGATGCTCGCCGACGGATTGCTGGCCGTCTCCTCGCCGGAGACGTTCCCGATCTTCGCGTGGCTCGCCGCCGCGGTCGTCAACCTGTTCGTCCCCTCGGGCGGCGGCGAGTGGATCGTGCTCGGCCCGTCCGTCATCGAGGCGGCGGAGGCGCACGGCATCCCGATCGGCCACGCGACCATGGCCTACGCCGTCGGCGACGCCCACACCAACCTGCTGAACCCGTTCTGGGCGATCCCGCTGCTGGCGATCACTCGGATCAAGGCCCGCGAGATGTTCGGGTACGCGATCGCCATGTTGTTGCTGTTGATCCCGTTCCTCGCGATCGTCCTCTACGTCGTGCCGTACTGACGACGGTTCCGATCGTTGGACCGATGATTCGGGGATCGACTGTACCGCGGTGGTCCGGATAATGCGTCGACCCTACTACGGATGGATCGTCGTCCTCGCGTGCTTTCTCGGGACGTTCGTCGTCTTCGGACTCTCCTACTCGTTCGGCGTCTTCCTCGACAGGATGCTCGAGGAGTTCGGTCGCTCGCGCGGCGCGACGACCGTCGCCTTCGGCGTCCAGACGCTGCTGATCTACGTCGGCGCGGTCGCGGTGGGGGTGTTCGTCGACAGACACGGCGCGCGACGGACGCTCCTCGCCGCCGCGGTGATCGTCCCGCTCGGGCTCGTGCTGACCAGTCGGGCGACGTCGCTGCTCGCGGTCGTCGTCGCGTTCGGCGTCGTCACCGGCTTCGGGTTGAGCCTCGTCTACGTCGTTTCCTACGCGACCGTGCCGCGGTGGTTCGACCGCCGGCTCGGACTCGCCGGCGGCGTCGCCTCCTCCGGGCTCGGCGTCGGCATGCTCGTCGTCGCCCCCGCGTCGAGCCGGCTCATCGATCGAGTCGGCTGGCGCACCGCCTTCCTGCTCCTCGCCGGCGTCGCCGCAGTGGTGCTGGTCGTCGCCGCGTTCCTGATTCGGGACGAACCCGCCCCCGAGTCGGCACCGGCGTCGGAGTTTCCCGACGGGTTCGACGGCGCGGCGAGTCACTCGCTCCGCGCCACGTTGACGCACCTGTCCGCGGTAGCTCGGTCCGGACCGTTCCTGCTGGTGGTCGTCGGGTGGGTGCTGATCTACGCGACCTTGTACGTCGTCTTCGTTCACCTCGTCGTTCACGCGACGGACGTCGGCCTGACGCGGACGACGGGAGCGGCGGCGCTCGGGCTCGTCGGCCTGGCGAGCGCGCTCGGCCGGATCGCGATCGGCCACCTGGCCGACCGGATCGGCCGCGTTCGCGTGTTCGTCGGCTGTTCCGCCACCATGGGCGCCGCGACGATCGCGCTACCGGCGTTCGAATCGGCGGCCGGATTCGTCGCCTTCGCGCTCGTCTACGGACTGGCCTACGGCGGCAACGGGGCGCTCCTCGCCCCGCTCATCGCCGACACGTTCGGGCGCGCGAACCTCAACGCGATCTTCGGACTCGCGTCGGGGGCGTTCGCCGCGTCCGGACTCGCCTCCCCGTACCTCGCCGGTGCCGCTCACGACGTCCTGGGAACGTACGACCACGCGTTCGTCGCGTCGGGATTCGCGGCGCTCCTCGGAGCCCTCGCGATCGCGCTGGCCCACCGTCGGGCGTCGCGATAACGCGACGGTCGACGGGGAACGGCGAACGACCCGGCGCGGGCCGGACCCTAAACCGGCTCCCTCCGGCCCGCTTCGATCGTCGCGCCGGCCGAGCCCTAAACCGGCTCCCTCCGGCCCGCTCCGATCGTCCCGCCGACCGGACCGTCCGGACCGTATAAAGGATCTGTGAAGTGGTGCCACGATTCGGAGTCGCCGACGCGGAGTGTGGCGGTTTAGCACGCGGGCGATAGAAGGATTTATATAGAATAGCAATCAATCCATCTGGTGACTATGGCTCAGCAGATGGGTAACCAGCCCCTCATCGTACTCTCGGAGGACAGCCAGCGCACCTCCGGGAAGGACGCGCAGTCGATGAACATCCAGGCCGGCAAAGCCGTCGCCGAGTCGGTCCGCACCACCCTCGGACCGAAGGGGATGGACAAGATGCTCGTCGACTCGACGGGCAACGTCGTCGTCACGAACGACGGCGTCACCCTCCTGACCGAGATGGACATCGACCACCCGGCGGCCGACATGATCGTCGAAGTCGCCGAGACCCAGGAGGACGAGGTCGGCGACGGCACGACCTCCGCCGTCGTCGTCGCCGGTGAGCTCCTCAAGCGCGCCGAGGAGCTCCTCGAGCAGGACATCCACGCGACCACCCTCGCCCAGGGGTACCGCCAGGCCGCCGCCGAAGCCACGAAGGCCCTCGAGGACGTCGCGATCGACGTCGACGAAGACGACACCGAGATCCTCCGGCAGATCGCCGCCACGGCGATGACCGGCAAGGGCGCCGAGAACGCCCGCGACCTCCTCTCGGAGCTCGTCGTCGACGCCGTCCGCACCGTCGCCGACGAGGACGGCATCGACGACGAGAACATCGCCGTCGAGAAGGTCGTCGGCGGCGCCATCGAGAACTCCGAGCTGGTCGAGGGCGTCCTCATCAGCAAGGACCGCGTCTCCGAAAACATGCCCTACTTCGTCGAGGACGCGAACGTCGCCATCGTCGACGGCGCCCTCGAGGTCAAAGAGACCGAGATCGACGCCGAGGTCAACGTCACCGACCCCGACCAGCTCCAGCAGTTCATCGAGCAGGAGGAGGCCCAGCTCAAGGAGATGGTCGATCAGCTCGTCGACGTCGGCGCCGACGCCGTCTTCGTCGACAAGGGCATCGACGACATGGCCCAGCACTACCTCGCCCAGGAGGGCATCCTGGCGGTCCGGCGCGTGAAGAACTCCGACGCCAAGCGGATCGCCCGCGCCACGGGCGCGACGCCCGTCTCCAACCTCGACGACATCACCGAAGACCACCTCGGCTTCGCCGGCTCCGTCGCCCAGAAGGAGATCGCCGGCGACGACCACATCTTCATCGAGGACGTCGAGGACGCCAAGGCGGTCACCCTCATCCTCCGCGGGGGCACCGAGCACGTCATCGACGAGGTCGACCGCGCCATCGAGGACTCCATCGGCGTGGTCCGCACCACGATCGAGGACGGCAAGGTGCTCGCCGGCGGCGGCGCGCCCGAGGTCGGACTCTCGCTCGCGCTGCGGGACTTCGCCGACTCCGTCGGCGGCCGCGAACAGCTCGCCGTCGAGGCGTTCGCCGACGCGCTGGAGGTCATCCCGCGCACCCTCGCCGAGAACGCCGGCCTCGACCCCATCGACTCGCTCGTCGAACTGCGCAGCGCCCACGACGGCGGCGACACCGCCGCCGGCCTCGACGCGTACACCGGCGACACCATCGACATGGAAGGCGAGGGCGTCTACGAGCCGCTGCGCATCAAGACCCAGGCGCTCGAGTCCGCCACCGAGGCCGCGGTCATGCTGCTGCGCATCGACGACGTCATCGCCGCCGGCGACCTCGCGGTCTCGGACGACGACGATGACGAGGAGATGCCCGGCGGTCCCGGCGGCGGCATGGGCGGCATGGGCGGCATGGGCGGCGGCATGGGCGGCATGATGTAAGGGAGGTCTGAGCGAAGCGAAAACCTCCGAAAGGCGAGCGGGGAGCGCACGCGACCCGCGAGCCAGAACCGAACTTTTGCTCTGCGGGCCGGCGTAGCCGGCCCTCGACAAAATTTAGTACAAAAGCACTCCTCCCTCCGTTCGACTCGCTCAGCCTCCGGCTTCGCTCGCTGCCCGCGGCTTCGCCGCTCGCGATTCCGCGGCGCTTCGCGCCGCGCTCTCCGCGTCAGTCGTCGGCCCGCTCGCTTCGCTCGCGGCGAACGGCTTCGCTCGGGTTCTCCGAACCACTCGCTCGCCGATGTTAACCGCGATGGTGGCGCGGACCGCCGCCACCGGGTAAAACGATCCGTTCAGTCTGCAGAAGGGGGTTACCGTCACCACGAGAGCAGCCCGATGACCCGCCGCGAACTGCTCGCGACGGTGGGAATCGCGACCGCCGGCGGACTCGCCGGCTGCCTGGACGGGGACGGCTGCCTCGGCGGGCGCGAGCCGGCCGCCGAGCTCGTCGACGAGGAGTTCGAGACCGTTCGGGGGCGACGAGTCGCTGCCGGAAAGCGACGAGCCGCCGGCGATCACGATCGAGGATGACGAGTCGCGGGTGGTGGTCGAGGGGCGGCTGACGTACTCCTCGAGCAGCTGCGGCGGGATCGAACTCGGGCGGAACGACTACGACGCGGACGAGGGACGGCTGACCGCGACGATTCGGTGGTACTACGAGCGGCCGTCGGACGCGGACTGCACGGCGGACGAGGTGACGCGGGCGTACCGGGCCACGTTCCCGTTCGACGACGGCACGCCCGAGGCCGTCGCGGTGACCGAGGACGGGAATACGGGGACGTTCGAGGAGACCGCGTCGTAGGCGTCCCGGTTCGGGTCGCGTCCGCCCGATACGCCCGACCCCGCCCGCCACAACGGATTTGATCTTTCCCCCGCGACCGGGGGTGTATCACGACGACGTATCATCCGCAGCGAACCGAAGTCGAGTCCCCGCTGTCCACGTTCGGGGCCGGTTTCAGCGTCGACGTCGGGGCGACGCTGCTGCCGGTCGCGGTGGTCCCCGCTGCGGTTTGGACGGGCAGCGTGAGTCCCGCGACGCTCCTCGGGGCCGCAGAATGGCGCCGGTTGGTCGCCGCGGCGGCGCTGACGATCGGATTCGGGTCCGCCCTCTTCCTGCTGGCCCACTGGGAGAACCGCAGGCTCGTCGAGCGGGTCCCGGAGCGAGCGGCCGACGACCCCACCCCGGCGGCTCGTCGCACGTCGCTCGTTCCGGTTTCGGTACGTACTAAGGGTCTCCCCCAACACTTGCCGTCATGGAGACGCTACTGCTCTCGCAGGAAGACGTGAACGAGTTCGCCCTGATGGCGGACGTCATCGGGGCGGTCGAGGACGCCTTCGCCGCCTACGAGCGCGGCGACGCCCAGATGCCCCCGAAGTCCTACATCGAGCTGCCCCGGTACAACGGGGACTTCCGCTCGATGCCCGCCTACCTCGACGCGGGCGACTGGGACGCCGCCGGGCTGAAGTGGGTGAACGTCCACCCGGACAACCCGGGCGACCACGGCCTCCCCACCGTGATGGGGACGATGATCTACTCGGACCCGGAGACGGCGGCCCCGCTCGCGATCATGGACGGCACGGCGCTCACGATGAAGCGGACGGGCGCCGCGGCCGCCGTCGCGACCGACTACCTCGCCGTCGAGGACGCCACCTCGCTGGGTGTCGTCGGCGCCGGCGTTCAGGCCTACACGCAACTCGAGGCGATCGCCGAGGTCCGCCCGATCGAGGAGGTCGTCGTCAGCGACCTCGACGACGAGCGCGTCGACCGGTTCGTCGAGACCTTCGCGGACCGCTTCGAGGTCCGCGGCGACTCGATCTCCGAGGCCGGCCACTGCGACGTGCTCTCGACGGTCACCCCCGTCAGGGACCCGATCGTCGGGCCCGACGACGTCGGCGAGCGCACCCACGTCAACGCGATGGGCGCCGACGCCGAGGGCAAACAGGAGCTCGCCGACGAGCTCCTGCTGGGGGCGACGATCGTCATCGACGACCACGCACAGTGTACCCACTCCGGCGAGATCAACGTCCCCTACGGCGAGGGGACGCTCACCGACGACGACATCGCCGCCGAACTGGGCGAGATCGTCGTCGGCGACCGCGCGGGCCGCACCGACGAGACCGGCGTCACCGTCTTCGACTCGACGGGCCTCGCCATCCAGGACGTCGCGGCGGCCCACGTCGTCTACCAGCGCGCCGAGGGCGAAGGCGGGAGCCCGTTCGGTCTGATCGGGATCGAAGAGTGAACTGACCGGCCCGGATCGCCGACGGAATCGCCGGAGCTCACCGGTGGCGCAGTCGCCGGGGAACCGACGCCGTCATCGGGAGTTCGTCGCAAAAGTGCGCGATCGGTCCGTCCGTCGGCGGGGGAAGGCGGTTCGCCGCCACCATCGTGTTCTCGTGGAGCGTCACGTTCGCCGGGCGGAGCGGCCAGGGCGCGTGGGCCACCTCGGCGGCGAGGACGTCGCCGTTCGCCGGGGCGTAGAATCGCCGACGCTCGGTCAACCACGCGGCGAGCGTCCCCGGCTCCGGGAACGTGGCCTCCCCGGCCGGGGAGTAGCTCGCGGCGAAGCGGGCGGGCGGTTCGTCGGCCGACTCGCGCGCGCTCGCGAACGAGACCCGGTCGTCGGTCCGCGAGACGTGCATCCGGGCGCGGCGGACGGGGAGACGACTGAATCGGCCGATCCCGTTCGCCAGGGCGGCGCTGTCGATGTCGATGCTGACGAAGAACAGCCCAGGATCGCCGCGGTAGGTGACGTAGGTGCGGACGTTGATTTCGGGAACCGACCACCTGAGCAGGCGCGGGGTCCCCCTGAGGCCGGCTTTCGCCGCGACGAACGGGAGGACGCCGATCCACGCGCGGCCGTCCCGCGTGTCGGGTTCGAGCGGGTCGGGGATCCGCGGTCGCAACTCGTCGGGATCGACCGGCCAGTGCAGGAAGCATCCGTCGCGCCAGGTGAGCGCGAAGGGATGCGGGATCCTTCCCCGGGCACCCTCGGCGCTCACCGGCGGCCGATCCGTCTCGGTCGTGTCCGCTCCGCGACCCATAGCACCCGTGCCACGAACAGGACCAAAAAGGCCCCAGACGGGACTCACGCGCTGTGAGCGTCCGGGATCGAGGACCGTCACGAGATTCGTGTCGGGACCGACGACGGTCGCTCGCGGTGACGGTCGGAGCTTCGGACCGAGTTACGCCAGGTGGATCGCCGGCCGGAACGGTCGGGCCCGGCCCGCCCTCTCGTCTGCGCCCGCGGCCTCGAATTCCTGCGGGTGGTAGGTCATGGCGAGCACTCGTCCCCAAGAGAACGAAAACGCTGGTCTCGCGGGGGCGATTCGCCGCGGATCGGACGATCGCGCTGGGTTCCGAAGCCGGCGGCGTCGATCCGCGCCACGCCGGCCGGCCTCGACGACGAGGGGGACGCGGCGCGACCCGGGGCGCTCAGTCCTCGATCTCGATCGCCGGCCGACCGGGCTCGGCCCGCTCCAGCACGCCCTCGTCGGCCTCGTCGGCGGAGACGACGGTCACCGGCGCCTCGAACTCGCGTTCGAGCAGCCAGGCGGCGGACCCGAGCGCCTCGAACTCCTCCTCGGGGCCGAGCGATCGGGTGAGCGCCTCGCGCTCGGCCTGCAGGTCCTGACCGTAGCTGGCCGCGGCGTCACCCTTCTCGCGGATGTGGTCGTGGCCCATCAGTTCGCCGATCAGGTTGTCGGCGTCGCTCTCGATCGCGATCTCGAGGGCGTCGTACTTCCAGTCGGGGGCGACGACGACGTCGATCCGCTCGGGGTCCTCGATGCCGGCGACCTCGACGATGTCGCGGACGTCCTCGCGGGTGTTCTGGACCAGTTTCCGGCGCTTTTCGACGGCGTCGCGGTCGACGCTGGCCTCGGGCCAGTCGGCCTCGACGACGAGGCCGTCGCGGTCGAGTCGATCCCACAGCTCCTCGGCGAGGTGGGGCGCGACGGGCGCGAGCAGCCGGACGACGGCCGCCAGACCCCGCTCGAACGTCTCGCCGTGGGGCTCGGCGTACTCCGCGTATCGGCGCAGCGTCCGAGTCAGATCCTGGGTCTCGCGGAGGGCGGTGTTGAACGTCAGGTCGTCGTACTCCGCGGTGGCGATGGCGATCGTGGCATCGACCTCAGCGTCGACGTAGCTGGCGATCGCGTCCTCGTCGCCGTTCGGCGCCTCGGTTCGCGGTTCCCGACCGTCACCGTTCGCCGAATCCGCGCCGCTGCGCGCCGCGCTCGCCGCGAAGTCCTCGACCAGCCCCTTCAGCCGAGTCAGGAAGGCGTACGTCGAGCGGACGCCCTCCTCGCTCCAGTCGAAGTCCCGCTCGGGCTGGGCGGCCTGCATCATGAACAGCCGCGCGGTGTCGGCGCCGTACTCCGCGACGATCCGCTGGGGGGAGACGACGTTGCCCTTCGACTTGGACATCTTCTCGCCCTCCAGCTGGACCATCCCCTGGGCCAGCAGGTTCGTGAACGGTTCCCGGTGCTCGAGGCCCTCGTGGTCCGCCAGCACCTTGGTGAAAAACCGCGAGTACAGCAGGTGCATCACGGCGTGCTCGATGCCGCCGACGTACTGGTCGACCGGCATCCAGTCGTTGGTCCGCTCGCGGTCGAACGGCACGTCCGCGCGATCGGGCGAGACGTACCGCAGGAAGTACCACGAGGAGTCGACGAAGGTGTCCATCGTGTCCGTCTCCCGGGTCGCGTCCCCGCCGCAGTCCGGACAGGTCGTCGCCTTCCACTCCTCGGCGGCGTCGAGCGGGTTGCCGCTGACGTTGATGAACTCGGGGAGCTCGACGGGCAACTCGTCCTCCGGGACGAGCACGGGGCCGCAGTCGTCGCAGTGGACGACCGGAATCGGCGTCCCCCAGTAGCGCTGGCGAGAGATTCCCCAGTCGCGCAGCTGGTACTGCGTGGCGCGCTCGGCGCACTCGATCTCCTCGGTCAGGCGCTCGCGGGCAGTCTCGCTGTCGAGTCCGGAGTAGTCCCCTGAGTCGACGAGCACGCCGTCCTCGGTGAAGGCCTCCTCGCTCACGTCGGGCGCGTCGGGGAGGGAGTCGCCGCCGACGCCCTCGTCCTCCCGGTCGTCGGGCTCGGGAGCGATGACGGGACGGATCTCCTCGCCCATCTTGGTGGCGAAGGCGTGGTCGCGCTCGTCGTGGCCGGGGACGCCCATCAGCGCGCCGGTCCCGACGTCCGAGAGGACGAAGTCGGCGACGAAGACCGGAATCTCGTCGCCGGTGGCGGGATTGGTCGCGGTGAGATCGGTCCGGACGCCGTTGGGCTCGTCGCCCTCGGGGTCGGCCTCGTGGGCGACGAAGCGGCGGACGTCCTCGTCGTCCTCGGCGAGTTCCTCGCTGATCGGGTGGTCCGGCGCGAGCGCGAAGAACGTCGCCCCGAAGACGGTGTCGACGCGGGTCGTGAAGGCCCGCACGTCACCGTACTCCCGCGGCTCGGTGTCCTCGCCGCGTCCGTTCGAGGCGCCCGGCGCCTCGCTGATCTCGAAGTCCAACTCCGTCCCGTGCTGGCGGCCGATCCAGTTGCGCTGCATCTGGCGGACGGAGTTGGGCCACCCCTCCAGGTCGTCGATCGCTTCCAGCAGCTCGTCGGCGTACTCGGTGATCTTCAGGAACCACTGCTCGAGGTCCCGCGTCTCGACGGGCGTGTCACAGCGCCAGCAGAGTTCGGCTTCGCCTTCGACCTGTTCGTCGGCCAGCACGGTCTCGCACTCGGGACACCAGTTGACCTCGGCGTCGCGGCGCTCGACGAGCCCCTCCTCGTGGAAGCGTCGGAACAACCACTGGTTCCAGCGGTAGTACTCGGGCGTGCAGGTGGTGACCTCGCGCTCCCAGTCGTAGCCGAACCCCATCGCGTCCATCTGCTCGCGCATCGTCTGGATGCACTCGAACGTCCAGTCCCGGGGGTTGGTGTCGCGTTCTTTCGCCGCGTTCTCCGCGGGAAGGCCGAAGGCGTCCCAGCCCATCGGGTGGAGCACCGCGTCGCCGCGCATCCGCCGGTAGCGGGCGTACGCGTCGGTGATCGTGTAGTTTCGGACGTGACCCATGTGGAGCTTGCCCGAGGGGTACGGGTACATCCCGAGGACGTACGTCGGATCGTCGACGTCGTCCGGCGTCCGGTACGCGTCCGCCTCGTCCCACGCGGCCTGACAGCGCTCCTCGACGGCCGCGTGGTCGTATCCCTCGTCGCTCATCGGTATCTTACCTACACGTCCGGCGGTGGTCGACCCTATACCTTTCCATACCGACGGCCGCCATCGGAAAATCGACCGGCGCCGGTCCCGTCAGGAGGTTCTGTCTTCCCCGAGCGGAGTTCCCCCCGCAGAGGGGGTATCCTATGCCCGCCGACGGTGTTTCGCATCCCCCGGGACCGCCAACGGTGTTTCGCACCCGCCGAGGGAACCTCGAAATTCGGTACGCACGCGCGTCGCGTCGTCCCGACCCCGCCGGCTATCGCGGTACGCACGCGCGTCGCGTCGACGCGGTCCCGTCAGATACGCGACCGCGCGTTCACTCGATGTCGATCTCGCGACCGCTCTCGGTCTCGCCGACCTTCGGCAGCGTCACCGTCAGCACGCCGTTGTTGTAGCTCGCCTCGACGGCGTCTTCCTCGACGGGCTCCGGGAGCCGGATGCGCCGGCTGACCGAGGACTGGGTGCGCTCGCGGCGGATGTACCGGCCCTCCTCGTGGGTCTCCTCGACGTCGCGGCCCGCCTCCAGCTTCAGCGCGCCGTCGACGAGCAACAGCTCGACGTCGCCGGTCTCGTAGCCGGGCAGGTCGACCGTCACCACGAACTCGCCGCCGGTGTCGGCGACGTCGACGGCGACCGAACCGGGGACGGGAAAGCCGGTGCCGCGAGTCATTCCCTCCTCGAACTGGTTGCTGAGGCGGTCGAACAGCTCCTCCAGGTCCTCGAACGGGTTCTTTCGCATGGGCAATCGTACGCGGCGCGCCGGGATAAAATCTGCCCAGTGGCAGGCGACAGAACGGTCGCGGGCGCCGTCACTCCTCGGGCAGGTCCGCAAGCCCCGCCTCCAGCGCGTCCAGCAGCACCTCACGGGCGTGGCCGTCCGGATCGACGTTCTCGTAGACCAGCTGCACCTCGCCGTCGGCGAGGAAGAACGTGGTCCGGGCCGTCGCGCCGTCGCGGAGGTCGACGTCGAAGGCCCCGGCGAGCTCGCCGTCCGGATCCGCGAGCAGGTCGAACGCCAGGTCCTCGCTCTCGTGGAACCGCCGGTGGGAGTCGACGTCGTCGGTCGAGACGCCGTAGACCGCGACGCCGGCGTCGTCGTAGGTCTCCCGCTCGAGGGTGAACTGACGGGCTTCGGTGGTACAACCGGGCGTCTCGTCCTTCGGATAGAAGTAGACGACCGTCGGCTCGTCGAACGAGAGGGTGCGTTCCTCGCCGTCCTGGTTCGGTGCGGTCACCGTCGGCGCCGGGTCGCCCGCGGAGAGCGTCATGGGGGTCGGTAGCCGGAGCGGGGAAAAACGGCTTTCGGTGCCGATGTCGGCCGTCGATCGGGAGCCCGCCGGGAGTCGACCCCGAGGGCGACGCGCGCCGTCGAACGAGTCGGCGAGGCGACTACTCGACCACGTGCTCGACGTCGTAGGAACCCAGCCGGCGCACCCAGCCGTCCTCCACGAGGGACTCGACCTCGGCGACGGCCGCCCGGGTCCGGTCCTCGTAGAGCCCGCCTTCGAGATCGAGGTGGAAGACGTAGTCGCCCAGCCGCTTGCCGCTCGGGCGGGATTCGACGCGGGTGAGGTTGATGTCGCGATCGGCGAACGGCTCGAGGATCGCGAGCAGGAGGCCGGGGTGGTTCGTCCGCGGGTAGATCACCAGCGAGGTCTTGCCGCCGGCCGGCGACGCGTCCGCCTCGGGGGCGATCGCGAAGAAGCGGGTCGCGTTCGAGGTCCGGTCCTGGACGTCCTCTGCGAGGACCGCGAGCTCGTCGTCGGCGTTCGCGGGGTGGCCGATGGCCGCGACCGCGGGATCCTCGCGGGCGCGCTCGACGCCCTTGGCGGTGCTCGCGACCGCCTCGAGCGTCGCCTCCGGGTACTCGGCCTCCAGGAACTTCCGGCACTGCGCGAGCGCCTGCGAGTGGCTCGCGACGAGCTCGAAGTCCGGCCCCCGCGCGAGCAGGGCGTGACGGATCGGCGTGACGATCTCGCGGACGACGGCGACCTCGTGGTCGGCGACGGCGTCCAGGGACTCGGTGACGCTCCCCTCGATGCTGTTCTCGACGGGGACGACGCCCCTGTCGAACTCGCCGCTCGCGACGGCGTCGACGATCGCCGTCACCGACGGGCGGAAGGCGACCTCGTCGGCGATCGTCCGCGCCGCCCGGTGGGAGTAGGTCCCGTCCGGGCCCAGCGTGACTGCGGTCATTGGCGGAGAAAGGGCCAGGATCCTCAAAAGGCCGTCGGAGCGCCCGCGAGGCCGCGAGGAGGGTGGCCGACTTCGGCGACCGGCCTGGCGAGCGCTCACCGGGCGAGTTCCGTAAAATGCGTCGAGGGTTACTCGTCGAGGTGCTCGATGCCCTTCTTCGAGACGTTCGCCTCGGTGATCTCCTCGGGCATCCAGTCCGGCTTGTCGTCGGGGGCCGTCTCCTCCCAGGCCCAGCCGTCGTAGATGTGCACCTTCTCCGTCCCCTTCTCGCGGAGTCGGAGTTCGACGCGGTCGGCGGCCTCCTCGCTCGATCCCGGATCGAGGCGTCGGGCCGCTTTCAGCGCCGCCTGACGCGGCGTGTTCCCGGAGAAAACGCTCGATTCATCGCCGCCCTCCTCGCGGAGCGCGAAGTTTCGCTTACCATCTTCACGTACCATGGTTACAGCCTCCATGACAGATCAGCGCACAGATTAACATAAAGATATCCCTCAGAATCGGGTTACAGCGTCGGTATCTTTATGTTAGATGGGCCGCCACCGAGTACGAAGAGTCGCCGTCGACGACGGCCCGCTGGCGACCGAGGGGCGCCGGCGACGAATCGGTCTCCGTGTCGTAGAAAACACTTAAGTATATCCTACGGCGAACCTCTCAATAGAACCCCGCGATGGTCCGGAAAAAGAAGCTGAGTCCAAGCGGTGCGAAAGACGAGGACGGCAACTACCATAACGTTCACCTCAATCTCCACGAAGACGAGCTGGCGGTGGCCGGGATGGACATCGGGGACGAGGTGTTCGTCCGCGTCAGGGATGGGAAGATCATCATCCAGAGCGCGGACGAGGACGAGCTCGACCACGAATTTTAGGCCGCGACAGCCGGTACGTCCCGATTCGACCGATTCGTATCTCCAGCCGTGCGCGGGGCCGCGCCTGCGAGTCTCGAACGCACCGCCCGGCGACGATCGCCCGCGGTCGAGTTCGTCCCCGCGACCTCGGCTCTCCGCGCGAATCCGATCCCGACGTCAACGGGTTGCGAGCGCGTGGTCTCAGATATATGCAGCTGGCACGCGTACGACAGACGTCCCGCGAGAACGCTCGACGGACGGTATCGGATTCGGACGCGACCGCCCGGTCACCCCCTACGCGTGTACCCTCCTCGATCGAAAACCCCCACGGACGAGATCGAACCGTTTCGCTCGAGCGACCGGTCCGCGTTCCTGTCGCTCTACGAGACGGTGTTCGGAATCGAGCGCTCGACCGACTGGTTCCGCTGGAAGTACGTCGAGAACCCCGTCGCCGACCACGTGCCGATCGTCGTCGCCCGTCGTGACGGCGACCTGATCGGGGCTCGCTCGTTCCTTCCGGTGCGCGTCGCCGTCGACGGCGTCGAGCGGGTGGCCTACCAGCCCTGCGATACGATGGTCCACCCGGATCACCGGCGTCAGGGCGTGTTCACCCGGATGAACGAGGCCGCGATCGAGCGGTACGCGGCGGGCGAGCCCGCGTTCTTCTTCAACTTCCCGAACGGCCGCTCGAAGCCGGGCAATCTGAAACTCGGCTGGCGGGAAGTGGGGACGGTGCCGATGTACTACCGGCCGCAAAAGCCCGTCTCGGCGGCGCGAGAGTGGATCGCCAACCGGACCGACCGGATCGACGAGGAGGGCGCCGCCGCGAGCGAACTCCTCGAGCGGGTCGCGACCGACCCCGTCGCCGACGCCCACCGCGCGATCGACCGTCGCCTCGGCGGTGCGACGGACGGGCTGACGATCGACCGGTACGAGCGGCCGACCGAGGCGCCCCTCGAACCGACGTACCGCCGAGCCGTCCCGGAGGGGGTGCACACGGTTCGCGACCGGGCGTTCTACGAGTGGCGATTCGACAACCCGGCCAACGAGTACGGGGTCTACGTCGCCTCGCGCGACGGGACGCCGGTGGCGGCGCTGATCGTCTCGCTCCGGGCGGGCCACCTCCGCCTCGTCGATGCGCTCCCGCGGTCGGTCGACGACGATCCGGAGCCCCTCGAACGGTTGGTGGCGGCCGCCCTGACCGATCGCGCGGCCGGCGACGACGTCGGGTACGTCGCCGCCTTCGGCGACGTGCTCCCCCGCCCGCTCCGGTACCGGTTCTACCCCGACACCCGGTTTCCGCTGTCGGCGCTGATCCGGCCGACCACCCGATCGCTCCTGGTGCGGGACCTCGATCGCTCGTCGACGGTCGCGAGCCGGTCGCTCGAAGACTGGACGCTCTCGTGGTTCGACCTGGACGCCGTCTGAGGCGAGCGTCGACGCCGGCGGAGGTGCCGACCGGCCGATACGTCGAATCCGGCGGAGGTGCCGATCGGCCGATACCCCGAAGCCGGCGGATTCGACCGCCGAAGGGCGGTATTCGGCGCCTAACCGGAACCGACCGCCTCTTGGACCGCGTATAACTACGGTACAGGTTGGCCCGTTTGACGGTAATGGACAGCGACTCGCGCGCCGGGGACTCGCCCGCCACAGACGGCGGCGCGGTGGTCGTCCCGGCGATCGACGCGCCGAGCAGCGTGGCCTGCCTTCGGTCGCTCGGCCGCCGCGGCGTGCGGACGATCGTCGCGGCGGAGACGCCGACCGCACCGGCGGCCCACTCGGCGTTCTGCGACGAGACGGTACCGGTACCGTCCCCGGGCGACGACCTCGTCGCCTACAAGGACGCGTTGCTGGCCCTCGCGATGCGCGAGGACGTCGAGGCGGTGATCCCCGTCCGCGAAGCGGACGTCTACGTCCTGTCGAAGTACCGCGACGAGTTCGCCGAGCACGTGAAGACGCCGTGGCCGACGATCGACACCCTCGCGCGGGTGCAGGACCGCCGCGAGCTCTTCGACGCCGCCGAGCGGGCCCGCGTCGCCGCGCCCGATACCCGGCTGCTCGGCGACGACGCGGATCCCGCCCGCGAGTGGATCGTCAAGCCGCGGTTCTCGATCCTCACGGACGAGTACGTCGACGTCGAGCCGGAGCGCTGCATCGCGCCGCCGACGACGACGTACCTCCCGCCCGGCGTCGAGCCGGACGTCGACTCGCTCCGCGCGGAGATGGGCCACGAGCCGCTCCTCCAGGAGTACGTGCGCACGCCCCACGAGTACGGCTTCTTCGCGCTCTACGACGAGGGCGAGCCGGTGGCGACGTTCCAGCATCGCCAGCGTCGGGGCTACAGCTACGCCGGCGGACCGAGCGCGTTCCGCGAGTCGGTGTCGATCCCCGACCTCGAAGAGTCGGGGCTGGCGCTGCTCGACGAGCTCGAGTGGCACGGGCTCGCGATGGTCGAGTTCCTCCGCGACGAGGAGACGGGCGAGTTCAAGCTGATGGAGATCAACCCGCGGTTCTGGTCGTCGCTGCCGTTCACCGTCCAGACGGGCGCGGACTTTCCCCACTACTACTGGGCGATGGCCAACGGCGGCTGCGACGGGCTCCCGAACGGCTACGAGGTCGGCATCGGCGGCCACCTCATCCGCGGCGAACTGCTCTACTTGCACTCGATCCTCTTCGACGACGTCGAACTCGTCGAACGCCCCGGCTTCCCCGGCGCGCTCAAGGACGTGGTGGGGTCGGTCGTCGCCCACCCGCGCTTCGACTACCTGCAGGCGAACGACGTCAGACCGTTCGTCAGGGATCTCCGCAACGCCGTCGACGCCTTCCGCGTCCGGTGAGGAGGCCGGCTCCGGCGGCGCGCGGCGCGGTCCGCCGAAGCGTCCGCCACCGCGGGCCCCGACCGGCGTCAGATCGCCAGCGCCTCGTCGACGACGACCAGCAGGACGAACCCGACGAGGAACGCGGCGGTCGCCGCGTCGGCGTAGCCGTGGCCGTGCGAGGACGGGATCATCTCCCGGAAGACGACGGCCAGCATGGCGCCGGCGGCGAACCCCGCCGCGTACGGGAAGACGCCGACCGCGAGGGCGACGAGCGAGTAGCCCAACAGCGCGGCGGCGACCTGCGGGACCAGCCCGGACAGCGTCGTGAAGACGAGGACCCACCACGGCGACAGCCCCGTCTCGCCCACGGGGACCGCGAACGCGAAGCCGTCCGGGACGTTCTGGATCGAGATGACGACGGCGAGCAAGAGCGCGACGGCCTCCAATCCGGAGGCGAACGCGACGCCGATGGCGAGGCCTTCGGGCGCGTTGTGGAGCGTGATCGCGCCGCCGATGAGCAGCGCGCGGCGAACCCGCGAGGCCGCCTCCGGGTCGGCCGCCGCGTCGCTCGCCCCGCCCTCGCCTCGGAAGCCCGCGAAGTGGGCGTGGACGTGGGGGAGCAGCCGGTTGCCGACCAGCAGCGCGAATCCGCCGAGGAAGACGCCGACCATCACCGCGGCGAGGGAGCCTTCCTCCATCCCCGGAACCACGAGTCCGAACACGCTCGCCCCCACCATGACGCCGGCCGCCAGCCCCAGCGCGGCGTCGTAGGTTCGATGGGAAAAGCGGGTCCGGAAGAAGATCGGAACCGCGCCGAGGCCGGTCGCCGCGCCGGCGACGGTCGTCACCAGCACCACCGTGCCGACGTCGGTCATGAGCGGAGGGTTCGAGGACCGGGCGTATATACCTCCGTTCGCGCGCTCGGTCCGACGGCGCTGCGTCCGTCGCGGTCCGCACGTCGGTCCGATGGGTCGTCGTCCGTCGCGGTCCGCACGTCGGTCCGACGGCGCTGCGTCCGTCGCGGTCCGCACGTCGGCCCGACGGCGCTGCGTCCGCGACGGCGCGTCCTCCGTCAGGCCGCGCGTCAGTCAACGGGGTCACGTGGCGCGGTTCGCCTCGGTCCGATGGCTCACCTGGTGT
>SKPV01000193.1 GCA_007119345.1 Halovivax sp. | reverse complement strand
CGGTGAGGGTAGTGAGCCGCGAGCGGCGAGGAACGAGCGAGCGAAGCGAGTGAGTACCTCGGGATGGCGAGCGGTGAGGGTAGTGAGCCGCGAGCGGCAGTAACGAGCTTCGACGGCCGGTTGCGCGGCACTTACGTCCGGCTGCGTTCGTCGGTGGGTTTACGGTCACCTCTCTGGTACCCGCACGCGATGCTCCGGCAACTGGACGATCGCCTCTGGACGTACGAGGAACCGCTGCGATCCGTCGGGGTCGAACTCGGGCGGATCATGACGGTGATCCGCCTCTCGAGCGGCGGCCTCTTCGTCCAGTCGCCGGCGGAACTGACGTCCCGGCTGCGGGCGGCCCTCGACGAGCTGGGGGAGGTGCGCTTCGTCGCGCCGGCGAGCAAGCTTCACGGGCACCTGTACATGGAGCAGTACGCGGCGGCGTACCCCGACGTCGAGCTGCTGGCCGCGCCCGGCCTCCCGGCTCGCCGATCCGACCTGGCGTTCGACCACCTGCTCGGCGACGCGCCGGATCCGCGGTGGGCGACGGACGTCGACCAGGTCGCCGTCGTCGGCCACCGGTGGCTCGAGGAGATCGCGTTCTTCCACCCCCCGAGCCGGACGCTGATCCTGGGCGACGTCGGCTTTCACATCGGTCAGACCAGTCCCCTGCCGACGCGACTGGTGGCCCGGGCGCTTCGGATCTATCGACGGGTGAGTCCGCCGATCGAGTTCCGGTACACGATCGCCAACGAGGAGTCGTTCCGGCGGTCGATCCGGCGGGTGCTCGCCTGGGACTTCGACCGCGTGATCCCGGGCCACGGCGAGATCGTCGAGACCGGCGGGAAGCGAGCGGTGCTCGAGGGCTACGATTGGTTGCTCGCGGACGCGTAGACCTTCCGGCCGGTCACGCTCCGTCCCCGCCGCCGTCTCCCTCCAGCGCCGCGGCCTCCTCCCTGGCCGACGCCGCCGCCTCGCGCGCCTCCTCGATCAGTTCCATGAGTTCCTCCCGAGCCTGCTTCTCGAAGGCCCCCGCCGGCAGTCCGCGCTGGACGTCGAGGGTGATCATTGCGTCGGCGTCTCCGACGATCTCCGGCGCCCACCAGCCGCGGGCCAATTTCGACTCTTCGGTGACGACCGCCTCGGCGCTCGCAGTTTCCTCGCGGTCACCGCTCACGGCTTCGCCGTTCGCGTTACCGAGGTCTTGCTGGCGCTCGACGTCGACGAACGCGGTCACCGTGTTCCACACCTGCGGCAGGCTGGTCGCGACCTCCGCGTAGAGGCCCGCGAGCCGGGTGTCCTCGACGTCCTCGGAGCCGACCTCCTCGCGCAGGTCCTCGAGCGCGTCGGCTTTGGTCTCGTACCACGTCGCTTCCTCGCGGAGTTTCGCGGCGCGATCGTCGGGACCGTCGGCGGTCATCCGTCGTGCTCCGTGCGGAACGGATCGGCGGTCATCTATCGCGACCTAGTCGCGACGGGGCCGTAAAGCCACGCCCGCCGGGGCCGGCCGTCCCGGATCGGGGGGTTTCGTGAGAGCCGGGTGTCGTCCGCGTCCTCGCCCCGGCGCCCGGATCGCGGCCGCGGATTCTCGGGCCCGACGGAGCGTCGGCAGGTGGCTCCCGTCGGGTTCGACGATCCCGCGGCGGGCGATCGCGTTCCCCGCGGTCTCGAGCCCGGCGAACGGTTCCGCGTGGATCGCGACGACGCCCGCGACGGCGTGACCGGCGTCGATGCTCGCGGCCCGACCGGTCATCGAGGCGACCCGGTCATCTGGGCGACTGATCGGAGGGCGGTACGATATCCGGTTGCACGCGGGGGCCGTACGCCGGCCGGATCGTCAGCCCAGTTCCTCGATCTTCCGGAGGATCTTCGCGTACAGAGCCGGCGCGAAGTACCGGCCGGCGTCGATCATCCCGTCGATCGTCGCTCGCACCTCCTCCGCGTCGATGGCGCCCTCGCGGAGGAGTCGGAGGATCACGGACGCCGTCCCGCGCGTCTCGATTCCCTCGGCGTCGGCGACCATCCGTCCGTATCGCTCGTCCACGACGGCCGTTCCGTCGCGCTCCGACGCGAGCGCGAGCACGACCGCGTCCGCATCGCCGAGGTTCTCGTTACGACGAAGCCGCTCGAGCGTCGCCGTCACTTCGACGGGGGCGACGTCGAGCACGCCGTCTTCGACGGCGCGTTCGATCCGCCTGGCGTCGGGGTACCCCTCGGCGAGACCGGCCGTGACGACCTCCTCGTACACGAGTTCCGGAGTGACACAGGCCGGCGGGAGCTCGTCGACCGACGAATGTCGGTCCGCTTTCGCGAGGTAGATCAGCGGCGCGGCGTCGAAGACGTACATCTCACAGCTCGTCGAGATCGGCTTTCAGGCGATCCCCGTCGACCCACGTCGCGTCCCGCTCCTCGGCGAGTCGAGCGAACTCCCAGATCGACGCGTCCGCGAGAGCTACTGCCCGCACGAACGTGACTTCGCCCGCCTCGAGTTTTCGGAGCGCTCGCTCGCGCCGCCAGTCTTCCAGCCCTTCCATCAGCAGCTTCCGGACGGCCGTGCTCCGGTCCAGTCGCTCTTCCTCGAGGTAGCGCTCGAGTTCTTCCTCGAAATCGTCCGGAACGCGAGCGGAGATGGTTCCCACGGATATGCTGTGTATACGTTGCACACGGACGTTCCAGTGAGCACCCTCGCCCGAGTACTAAGGCGGCGGGACCCGAACGAGGCCTATGACCGATGCGCCCGAATCGACCGCCGCCGTGGCCGAGCGGGCGGCCCGCGAGGGCGGAGCGGTCGCCAACGAACGGTTTCGCGGGAAGGGAGCGGTCGAGACGAAGTCGGGGAAGACGGACTACGTGACCGAGGCCGACCGACTCGCCCAGCGCCGCGTCGTCGACGTCGTCTCCGCGGCCTACCCCGAGGACGCGATCGTCGGCGAGGAGGAAGACGTCGCCAAGTCCGTCCCCGAGACGGGCCGCGCGTGGGTGATCGACCCGATCGACGGCACCCACAACTTCGTCCGCCACCTGCCGCTGTGGACCACCAGCGTCGCCGCCGTCGCGGACGGCGAGCCGCTGGCGGCGTGCAACTACCTGCCGCCGTTCGACGCCGCGTACGTCGCCGGCGACGGGGAAACGACGCGGAACGGGACGTCGGTCTCCGTCAGCGATACCGCGGATCCGGAGGCGTGCACGGTCGCGCCGACGTTCTACTGGGGCCGCGACGCGCGCGACGAGTACGCGGCGGCCGCCCGGGCGATCGTCGAGCGCTTCGGCGACATGCGCCGGCTCGGCTCGATCCAGGTATCGCTCGCGCTGCTCGCCGAGGGCGCCCTCGACGGCGTCGTCACGAACCTGACGCCCAATCCGTGGGACTCGATCGCCGGCGTCCACCTGGTCCGGCGGGCCGGCGGCACGGTGACCGACGTCCACGGGGAGCCGTGGCGTCTCGATAGCGAGGGGCTCGTGGCCTCGAACGGACGCGTTCACGACGAGGTGCTGGATGCGGCCCGGGAGATCGGAGACGGATAGCCGGCTGCCGGCGGCCTGGCGATTCGTTTCGGGTGTGGGCTTTCCGCTCGGATGCCGATCCATCCGCGGTCAGTCCGGCTTGTTCTGCGAATACCAGGACCAGAAAGCCCCGGCCCCTTTTCGATCCCGCCCACCGCACCTCACACCTCCCCAGCCTCGCCGTGGTTCGAGAGAGCGGAGCCCTCTCGCCACCACGAAAGGCGCCCCGCGCCTTTCGAGCGACCTCACTTCGTTCGGCGTCTTGGCTCACGGGTCGCTGCGCTCCCCGTTCGCGAGCGGCCGACCCGTCTGACGACCCCCACGAAAACGAACCGCGAGCCGCCGCCTCGCACGTTACTTCGCCAGCGACTCGACCATTCTTCGCGGAAAGCCCTTCAGCAGCTCCCACAGCGAGCCGGGTTCGCTCTCGTCGGCGCGGATCCGCGCGCGGATGCGCTGGCTGAACAGCTCCACGGAGATGATCAGCACGAGGATGACGAGGATGGTCGCCATCGCCTCGGTGAACGCGAAGAGGTCGATCTGGGTCGCGAGCACGAGCCCCAGCCCGCCCCCGCCGATGATGCCGAGCGAGACGGCGATCCGGACGTTGATCTCGAAGATGTAGAGCGTCCAGGCGATGAAGGAGGTGTGGACCTGGCTGAGCATCCCGAAGACGATCGTCTGGGGGCGGCTCGCGCCGGTCGTCTCCATCGCCTCGATGGGGCCGTCCTCGATCTCCTCGAGCTCGTCGACGAAGAGCCGGCCGAGGTTGCCGACCGTGTCGACGGCGATCGCGATCATCGCGGTGACGGGGCCGAGCCCGGACAGCGGGACGAAGATGAGCGCCCAGACCAGCGCCGGAATCGCGCGGATCATCGACATCACCCCGCGGAAGACGAAGTTGAACGGGAACGGCGTGACGCGCTCGCTCCCGAGGATTCCGAAGAGCAGGGCGAACGGGAAGCCGATGACGGTGCCGGCGACCGCCATCGAGAGCGTAGTGCCGGCGACGCCGAAGAGGACGAGCGGCCCGCCGCCGGCGGTCAGGACCGTCGCGACGAAGCCGGGTAGCTCGACGAGGAAGGCGACGGGGTCGGCCGTCGGCGAGGACAGCTCCTCGAGGAGCTCGACGTCGTAGATGAGCTCCCGGTCGTGGATGAAGGCGCCGTACTCGCGGACCCCGCTCGGGTCGACGAACGGGGGTTCCGAGACGATGAAGGGGAAGAAATCCATGACGGCGTCGCCGAACGCGCCGTAGTAGCGACTCGTCCCGAACCAGTCGATGGCGACGAGCGCGCTGTAGAACAGGTACGCGACCACGGCGACGAGCGCGCCGTACCCGACGGCCCGGATGCGTCTGGCACGTTTGATCGACCGGTAGGTCTCGCGGACGCGAGGGTCGGTCTCGACGCTCATGGTGCGGTGGGTTTCGTGGCGCTCGTGGTCTGGTCGGTCTCGACGCTCATGGTGCGGTGGGTTTCGTGGCGTTCATTCGGTGACCTGCCCCCGGTCGCGCCTCCCGTCCGACCGATCGGTCCCGGCCGCGACGTCTCCGTCGACGACCGCCCCGTCGCCATCGTCCGGGTCGGCGAACATCCCCTCGGTGTCGACCTCGCCGTAGATCTCGTCGACGACGTCGATCGTGAACTCCTCGCGGTAGCCGTCGAACACCTTCCGACCGTCGCGCAGTCCGACGAACCGCTCGCCGAACTTCCGGGCGAGGTTGACCTGGTGGAGGCTGATGAGCGCCGTCAGGCCGCGCTCTTCGGCGGCCCGGCGCAGGTAGCCCATCACCTGCTGGGAGCTTCCCGGGTCGAGGCTCGCGACCGGCTCGTCGGCGAGCAGGGCGTTCGGCTGCTGGACCAGCGCGCGGGCGATGCCCACCCGCTGCTGTTGGCCGCCGCTCATCCGCCGGGCGCGCTGTCGGGCCTGCTCGAGCAGGCCGACGGTGTCGAGCGCCTCGAGCGCCCGGATCTTCTCCTCCTCGTCGTGGAGCTTCAGGACGCTCTCGAGCAAGCCGGCGCGGTTCAACCCGCCGGTGAGCGCGTTCGAGTACGCGCTCATCCCGCCGATGATGTTGTGCTGCTGGAAGATCATCGCGACGTCGCTCCTCGGGGAGGTGACCGCCTCGCCGTCGACGTACACGGCCCCCTCGGTCGGCGCCGTCAGTCCGTTGAGACAGCGCAGCAGCGTCGACTTCCCGGAGCCGGAGACGCCGAGCACGACGACGAACTCGCCCGCCTCGATCTCGACGGAGACGTCCTCGAGCGCCACGGTCTCCCCGAAGACCTTCGTCAGCCCGTCGACTTCGATCTCGCTCATGTCGGCTGGGTCGGTTTCGCGTCCGCTGTGCTCGCGGCGCGTCACTCCAGGTCCTCGAACTGGAGGTCGAGGGCGTCGAGCACCTCGCGGATGGGCTCGTAGTCGTCGATGTCGCCCTCCTCGACCCCGGTGAACCACAGCTCCTCGACCTCGTCGTCGTCGAGCTCCTCGTCGTCGTGGGCGAGGTCCTCCTCCTCGACGGCGAGGATCGCCGCCTCCACCTCTTCTCGGACGGGGTCGTCCCAGTCCGAGCGCGCGATGATCGGCGCCCGGGGGAGCGGATCCGAGACGTCGAGCAACCGCAGCTCGTCGTTCGGGTCGGCGTCCTCGTCGCCGATGTCCGAGCCCGCGTCCTCGTACTCGGCGGAGTACTCGACGAAGTCCTCGTACTCGTCGAACTGCTCCTGGGGCACCAGCGGCGCGCTGGTGAACGCGCCCGTACAGGCGGCGGCGACCTCCTCGCGCTGGATCAGCTGGTTGCGCGCGATCGAGTGATCGCCGTACTCGATGTCGAAGTCGACCGGGTCGCCGTCGGGCGCGGTTCCGACGTCGAGGCCGGCCTCCTGGAGCATGACCAGCGGGACCAGCGTGCCGCTGACCGACATCGGCGCGCCGGCGTAGATCAGCTCCCCCTCGAGGTCGGCCAGCTCTTCGATCCCGTCCTCGGGCGTCGTCGTGATGGTCGCGAAGTACTGGGCGGCGCCGAAGGCGACCCGGATGCCGACGACGTCGACGACGCCTTCGCCGGCGACGGCGGCCGAGGGCGAGGAGTCCGCGATCTCCGCGTGTCCGTCCCGAATCGCGACCAGCGTCTCGGCGTAGGAGGCGGTTTCGACCGGATCGATCGTCGCGCCCGTCTCCGCCTCGAGGTACTCGATCATCGGCTGATACTGTCTGGTGATGTCGACGTCGGCCTCCGCCGGGTTGAGCACGAAGCGCACCTCCTCCCGGGTCGCGCGAGCGACGCCGAGATACCCACTCGCGCCCGCGAGCGCCGCGGCCCCGGTCCCTGCCAGAAACGTTCGCCGATCCACACCGATTGTCGCACCCTGTGGCATGTGGACACTAGACTATGTCAAGGTACATAAATCTGAGAAAAATTCGACCGTACGTCCACAATTATAGCGCTAAAAGCGGACAAAACGTGTGATTTATAAACAATATATGCTGATGTGGGACACAGTTTGGGTAGTGTTACGGTACCGGTTGTAACGCCACCCGTACCGGTCCAGCCCCCTTCGACTCCCGTCGAATTCGACGAATGTTCGATTCGGCCGGGGTCCAGTTAGGATGGCTCGATTCGGCCGGGGTCCAGTCGGGGTGGTTCGATTCGGCCGGGGTCCAGTTGGGGTGGTTCGACTCGGCCGGGGCTCGACCCGGGGCCGGGGAGCCGTCCTCGACTGACCGCACGTTTCATCCGACCGCCGTTCGAAGGGGTGTGCGTGACGTACGTCGGCGTCGACGGCACGACTGACGGCTGGCTCGCGGTCGTCTACGCGGACGACTCGTACGCGGGGCGGGGCGTCTACCCGGACGTCGAGGCGCTGTGGGCCGCTCACGGGGACGCGGAGACGATCCTGATCGACGTCCCGATCGGCCTGCGCGAGGACTCCGCCGAGCCGCGGACCTGCGACGCGGCCGCGAGACGGGTGCTGAGCCCGGATCGGCACTCGAGCGTCTTCCCGACGCCGATCCGGCCGGCGCTCGCGGCGGACGGCTACGAGGAGGCGAAGGCGATCCAGGAGGCGCGAACCGATGGGAGCCTCGGCGTGCAGACGTGGGGGATCGCGGACAAGTTACGCGAGCTGGACGACTTCCTCCGAGGACCCGGCGCGGACGCTCGCGGGACGATCCGGGAGGCGCACCCCGAGGTCTGCTTCTGGGCGCTGAACGACGAGGCGTCGATGCGGTACTCCAAGACCGGCCAGCCGGTCGCCGCCTTCTGGGAGCGGATCGACGCGCTGGAGGCGGTGGATCCGGACGTCCTCGAGGGCGTCCGCGCGGCGGGGACGGGCCTCGACGCCGGCGCGTCGAACGACGACCTGCTCGACGCGTTCGCGCTGGCGCTGACGGCGAGCGAGCGGACGGGCGGCCTCGAGACGCTGCCGGAGGAGCCGCCGACCGACGAGACGGGACTGCCGATGGAGATGGTGTACGCGAGACCGGAGTGACCGGGGCCGGAGTGATCGCGGCGCCACACCGGCGCCGGCACAACGGTTTTCGCGGTCCGCGGCGTACCACCGGCCGGCCGATGACGACGCGAACTGCGGTGCCGAGGGCGTAGGGGCCGGACGGGGCTTCCCCGTTCCTCGCGTCCGTCGACGAACGATCCGAAGGCACCGAGGCCACTTCCGTTCGAACCGTCCGTCAGCCCCGGCAGCGCGCACCTCGTCCCGGCAATGCGAACCTCACTCCGACAGTGCGAACCTCGTCCCGGCAGCGAAACCCCCGCGTCGCCGAGCGCCTCGCCCCGCCAGTGCGAGTCTCCCGGTAACGAGAGCCGCTGCGATCGCTCGCTTCCCCGGAGCGTCCGTCGGTTTCAGCGCACCCGCGTCTCCTCGTAGGACTCGGCGATCGCGAGGTCACACTCCAGGCGCGGCTCGAGGATCGGGCTCCGGGGGTCGAGTTGCAGCCGTTCGCGCTGCCAGTCGAGGCCGTCCTTCCCGCGCCAGACGCCGCGGACGGTCACGCCGGGGAGCTCGAGGACGCCGAACAGGAGGGTCAGCACGTAGAGGAGGGTCTCGACCTCGCGCCACGTCGCGGTCGCCTTCCGCGGGAGGTCCCGCGGGAACGCCACGTGCTGGGCGAGGATGGTGTGGCCGCGGGCCCGCTCGACGAAGGTGCGGTCGTTGCTGAACAGGAGGATCTGTCCGCGGGCTTCGGACTGCCACTCGTCGTAGGCGTCGACGATCGGTTCGTCCCCGCGATCGCAGTCGATCTCCTCCGCCTGCTGGATGTCCCTGACGTCGCGGTAGGCCAGCAGCCCGAGTCGGCTGATCCGGCCCGAGCCGACCGGCTGGTTCCAGTACTCTTCGAACGCGGGACCGAACGCGTCGACGTAGGGGTCGGCGTCGTGGCACTTGACGTCCCAGTCGAGCTCGTCGCGGACGCCCGCCGCGAGGACGAAGCCGTTGACGTAGCCGACGCCCTCGTCCGGGTCGCGCAGCCCGAGGATGCGATCGATCCGCCAGGGGAGCAGGTTGGTGTCGAAGCCCGCGAACACCGGCGGGTGGCCGGCCATCAGGTCCGGATCGCCGTAGCGATCGACGAAGGTGCCGACCGCGTCGTAGTTGTCGATCGGGACGATCCCGCTCGCCACCGCGGCTTTGACGTACTCGTCGGGCTCCGGGAGGTCGTCGGCGACGGGCTCGGGATGGTGTCGGCCGACCTCGTCGCGGGCGCTCGCGTAGTCGTCGCGGCGCTTCGAGAAGCGGACCGTACAGTCCTCGGGCTCGCCGAGCTCGACCGTCAGGAGTTCGCCGACCTCGTTGGCGGGGTGGGCGATCGGGAACCGGTCGTCACCGCGGTCGTAGAGGCGGTTCAACAGCACCGCGAGGTGCGAGCGCTGGATCCGCATCACGGCACCTCCGAGCGGTAGCCTCTGTGCGCCGCCGTGACGCGGTCGATGCGATCTCGGGTG
>SKPV01000209.1 GCA_007119345.1 Halovivax sp. | reverse complement strand
CCATTTCTCTTAGACTCGGCGTGCCTTTTCTCCTGTATCTGTGGTACCATTTCTCCTGGAGCCGCCGTACCGTTCCACCCTCGAGTCGAACGTCCTCGATCGTGCGTCGAGGTTCTGTCGACGGTCGCGATCATCGAGTGCCGCATACCGGTGATCGAAGTACCGTCGACGGCGGTTCCGTTGGGAGGCGACGTACCCTCATTCCCGTCCGGAGTGGACACGACGTCATTTCCGTCCGGGGCGAGACAACGTCGGTATCGTTCGAAGTCAGGTTCCGTTCGAAATGAGGAGGATATTAGTACCGAGTTGGAACGGGAACGACGACCGTACCTTTCGGAGAGCGGATAAGATAAGTGAGGAAGATCGAATACCATCGGTTCGCGAGAAACGAACGAGCGACGGTCGACGGGACGATCGGGTCGTCGAATTGAGGGAGTCGGTAGAGCTGGCCGTCGCTGATTGAAAAAAATAGGGGCCCCGGATACCGAGCGTTCCGGCCATCCGTGATCGCCCTCGTTTCCGCTGCGTGCGAAGCGCGGATCGGTCGAACGAGCGTAAGGACGCCACTCGGGATCATCGATCGGAAAGGATACGCGATCGCCCCTACGGATATCCCTCCGTAACCGAACCCCCCACCCCTTGATTTCAGGTGGAACGCGAGAACACGCTCCCCCCGAACCGGAACTATATCATACAGGAAGATTTATCATAAGGTATGTGTAACCAGATCCGTAGGACGAACAAACGGGCGGTTGTTGTTAGTGGTGGGGTGTGTGTTACTAGGTCGCGCCGACGAAGACGCTCGGACGGAGGACCGATCAGGATCGGTCGAAAACCGCCGTCTACGAGGTATACGACCGTGAGAAACCTCGTACGACCCCTCCGCAGGGACGTCTCCGCCATCCACTCCGTCGGTTCACTCCAGTTGAAACGGGGGGGTGGGGGCCACGCTCTCCCTTCAACTCGGTGAAAAGATCCGGCCGAGTAATCTCTCTACCGACACGTCCACCCCGCACTCGGTCGGTCGACGCCGATCGATACGACGGCTCCGTTTGGCTCCACACGAACAGAAGGTGGCTGGAGTCGATCGACTGAACGGTCGAGCCCGAACTCGACGATCTGGCCGACGGTCGGTCGGGTTCGAGTCGACGTCCTGGTGCGACGGTCGGTCACGGTAACCGAGTTCACGGAACTCGGGTCTGTTTATTTCGACTACCAGAGAGCCTGTCGACGATATCGAGTCCGTCCACGTCGTGGACGTGGATTTTCGACTTCATTCCGTACGGTCCTCTGTTCGATTCGGTGCCGGCCACCATTTCCAGTCGACGTGACCGATTGTTCACGTACGCGGGCGGACGTTCATAACGTCTGACGTAGTCTTAAGTAGGTTCGATTCCCTGGTTGTTCCAGACGCACCCCGCCGGTGCTGGAGGTTCCCACAGATGGGACTGTTCACAGGACTCAAAGATAGTATCTCTCGGGCCACCGATCGGCTCTTCTCCGAAGAAGAGCCCAAACGGATCGGCATCTACGGCCCGCCGAATGCTGGAAAGACGACGCTCGCCAATCGAATCGCCCGCGACTGGACCGGAGACGCGATCGGGACGGAGAGTCACATCCCTCACGAAACGCGTCGAGCTCGACGCAAGGAGGGGGTCGAGATCGAACGAAACGGGAAGTCGGTGACGATCGACATCGTCGACACGCCCGGCGTGACGACCAAGGTCGACTACGAGGAGTTCACCGACGAGATGGACAAAGACGACGCGGTCCGGCGTTCCCGCGAGGCGACCGAGGGCGTCGCCGAAGCCATGCACTGGCTCCGCGAGGACGTCGACGGCGTCATCTACGTCCTCGACAGCGCCGAAGATCCCATCACGCAGGTCAATACGATGCTGATCGGGATCATCGAGTCGCGGGACCTCCCGGTCCTGATCTTCGCGAACAAGATCGACCTCGACGCCTCGAGCGTCAAGCGGATCGAGGACGCCTTCCCCCAACACGAGACGGTGCCGCTGTCGGCCAAAGAAGGCGACAATATGGACGTAGTCTACGACAACATCGCGGAGTACTTCGGGTGATACGATGCCGAAAGCCAAAAAGAAAGACGACGCCGGCGGGGTTCAGATCGACCTCATCAGCGGCGAGCGCATGGACGGGCTCGCCTGCATGGAGAAGATCCGAATGATCCTAGACGGCGTCCACGACGGCAACATCGTGATCCTCGAGGAGGGCCTCTCGCCGGAAGAAGAGAGCAAGCTCATCGAGGTGACGATGGCCGAGATCAGCCCGGACGAGTTCAACGGCATCGAGATCGAAACCTACCCGCGCTCGGAGAGTCGGGACTCCTCGCTGTTCGGGCGGATCATGGGTAGCGACGGCGACCAGCAGAAGCTCACCGTCATCGGACCGGCCAATCAGATCGAGACCCTCCACAAGGACGAAACGCTCATCAGCGCCCTCGTCTCCCGGAACTAGGATGCCACACCAGTGTACGAACTGCGGTCGCGGCTTTCCCGACGGCTCGAAGGAGATGCTCTCGGGGTGTCCCGACTGCGGCGGCAACAAGTTCCAGTTTTCACCCGCCGGAAGCGGATCCGACCGCGGTTCGTCGTCGGCCGACTCGACGCCGTCGGCTCCCGGGAGCGACGGATCCGCGCCGACGGGGTCGGGAGCGGACGACGCGTCCAGGGACGATCGGGAGTTTGCCCCGTGGCCCGACACCGCCCGTCCGCCGGAAGAGCGGGCGGAATCGCCGCCCCCGTCGCGATCGACCGGCGACGATTCGACCGGAACCGGCGGGTTCGTCGAGCGCTCGGCGGCCCGGGCGACCGGGACGAGCGTCGACGACGATTCGGTCCCGACCCGGAGGGACGACGCGATGGAAGACGACTTCGAGTGGGTCGAGGGCGACGAGGACGACGCGCAGGCCGACGCCCGGAGCGACGTCGTCTCGCCCGAGGAACTCCCGCCCTCGACGGCCGCCGCCGACGCGGATGGCCAGACCGTCGACGGGTCGACCGCCGAGTCCGAAGCCGACGAGCCTCCCACGCACGGTCGCGTCGTCAGCGAACCCGACGCGGAGCGACCGTCCCTGGAGGACCTCCGCGACGAACTCAACGACCAGTTCGAGAGCATCAAGATCGTCTCTCCCGGTCAGTACGAACTCAATCTGATGGAGCTCTACGATCGCGAAGAACACATCGTGTCCCTCCAGGAGGACGGCCGCTACGTCATCAACGTCCCGGACTCCTGGCGCGACGCGGACGACGAGTAAACCGCCCCGCTGGAAGGGGCCCGTACGCCGATTTTCGGCCGCCGTCTGCGTCCGGCGAGTTCGTGGAATTTCCCGCCGGCCGGACCGACTCGCAGATTTTCGTTCACTCGACCGGCGGTTACCGATCGCTTCGACCCCTCGATTTCGACTGCAACAGACCGTTAATCATTAGAGGTGTCCTGGGAGGATCGTTATAGGGCTCTACTTGAAACTATGGTTCTGTGGTCGGTGGGGACGGCCGTCTCGGGGGCGCGAAGAGATGGATTTAAGCGGTGGGGCGGGCACCCTTCACCCATGAGTACGGCCACGAAGATCGTCCTCTCGACGGTGCTCGCCGCCGCAGCAATCTCGCTCGTTCTCATGGCCCAGCTCGTCCTGGGCTGATGTTCGACCGTCGGGATCTCTCGTCGTCGGTCGGTGCGGTCAGGGACGACTACGCTCCGGACGCGCTCGTCTTCGACTGCGAGCGCGATTTCGAGACGGTCCCGCCGGCGGCCGCCGAGGACCTCGGATTCGTCGTCGACGCGCTCGATCCCGCGACGTTTCCGTCCGACTGGCTCCCGCCTGATGGGCCGGCGCTCCTGGAACGCTACGCCGGGGACGACTTCACGATCGGGATGCCCGGCGACGGCAGCGTAGTCTGGACGCGCCAGACGGAGCCGCCCGTCGTTCTCGTCAAACCCCGCGTCCGTGGCTCGCCGGCGTCGTTCGTCGACTTTCTGCTCGCCGAGGCGTTCGTCGAGTTATCGATGGACGTCCCGGAGCACTTTCTGGGTTTCTTCGAGGAGGGCTACCGCGATCTCGATCGCGCGGTCGGACTCGGCCCCGCGGGCACCTACCAGGTGGCGGCGGCGCTGTACGACGGCTGGCTCGGCTTGCGAACGGGAACCGAGTTCGCCGACTGGCACGATTCCCACCCCGAGCTCGGGTCGGCCTGGCAGGACGCGGGCGACCGCCTCACCGGACGGGTCGACGACCTCCCCGGCGCGGTCGCTCGGGGGAGCACCTCGTTCCCGGACGCGACCGAACTCGCCTGCAGCGCGATCAAACACGCGATCGAGCTCCCGGCGCCGTTCGACGCCCTCGACACCGCCGCCTATCGCGATCACGGTCCGGCGTACGCGATCCGGTGGGCGGAGAAGACGTTCGAAGCGCTCGCGGAGTGACCGGTTCGACGAACGGGCGCGGTCCCGCGGGATCGTTCGCCGCTCAGAAGTCGGCGTCGATGCGACCGTTTTCGTGGCGCCCGTTCGCCGCTCAGAAGTCGGCGTCGATGCGACCGTCTTCGTGGAGGTCGACGACCCCGTCGAACAGTTCGCCGAACTCGCCGAGGACCTCGTCGTCGTGAACCTCCGCGGAGAGGTGAAAGAGGCCGACGGCGTCGTGCTCGTCGAGCAGCGTGAGGATCCGCCTGGCGGCGTCCAGGGCCTCCTCCTCGCCGGCGTAGTAGGCGAGCTCGGTGAGCGAGTCGAAGCTGATCCGGCGCTTGCCGTCGGTCCGCTCGAGGAAGCGCTCGACCTGTTCGACGATCCCGTCGACGTGGTCGGGCGCGGAGACGTAGTAGACGTGGTCCTTCGAGCGTCGGGAGTACCCGCGCTCGATGCTGAGCGTGTCGAGGATGTCCGCCCGGGACTCGTCGACGTCGTAGTACTCGAGTTTCTGTCTCACCTCGCGGGCGGTGGTTCTCGTGGAGACGACGAGGAAGCGATCGATGTCGGTCTTGAGAAAGTCGGTGTCGATGCGGTCGGTCTCGCCGGTGCTCGGATGGCGCAAGAGGATGCCCGTTCCCCCCGGGACGGTTTCGGGCGTCCCCTCGATTTCCAGCGCGTACTCCATGTTGGAGACAACAACTTTCGGCACTCCTATAAAGAGTGCGGGTACGCGGTCGGTGATCGAATCCGGGGCCTCCGTCCGACGGTTCGGTTTCAACTGAAACCCCTGCCTTCCTGTCGGAGCAGGACGAGCATCGAGAGCCCGGAGATGACTATCAACAGGAGGGCGGGGACCGCGGCGTACCGATAGGCGAGGGCGTCCTGGGCGTCCCAGATGATGATGACGAGCGTGTCCATGCCGACGGGACCGAGCATCAGCGTCACCGGGAGCTCCTTCATCGTCGTCAGGAACACGAGGATGCCGCCGACGACCACCCCGGGGGCGATCAGCGGCAGGGTGACGCGCCTGAAGGTTTCGAGACGGCCGGCGTTGAGCGTTCGGGCGGCCTCGATGGTCGACTCGTCGACCTGCAACACCGACGACCGCACGGTACCGACGGCCTGCGGGAGGAACCGGACGACGTACGCGAACACGAGCAACCAGACGCCCTGCCTGTACAGCGAGGGGAAGGTTCTCGTCCCGAGGAACACCAGCGCGAGACCGATGACGACGCCGGGAACGGCGAACCCGACGTAGGTTGCACGCTCGAACACTCGCGAGACGACCGAGTTCGATCGCGCGGAGAAGTACGCGACCGGGAGGGCGAAGAGACAGGCGACGAGCGCGGCGAGCAGCGCCAGGCGGACGGAATTGTACGCGAACGTCCACTGGAACTCGAGCGAGGAGATGGGATCGCCCTCGCTCCGGAGGTACCAGTTCGAAAAGATCGCGACCGGGACGACGAGCGTGATGGCCCCGAGCAGCGAGACGAACCCCATCGCGGGCCACTTCCAGTTGCCGAGCCGGGCGGTGGTCCCGCTCCCGGGTCCGCCGCTGGCGTCCTCGTCCCGACCGATCCCCGCTTCGATAACCAGGACGACGGCGACGATCGCGACGAGCTGGAGGGCGAGCAGCGCCGCGTACTCGACGTTGAAGCTTCTGGACTGCCAGTAGATCGTACTGGTGAAGACGTCCGCGCCCATGAACGCCGGCGTCCCGAAATCGGAGATCGCGTACAGCGCCGCGAGCAACGCGCCCGCGGCGACGCCGGGGCGGATCTGGGGGAGCGTGACGCGGCGAAACGTCTCGACGGAACCGGCGTTCAGGGTCCGCGCGGCGTCGACCAGGGAGTGATCCATCGAGAGCAGTGCGGCGCGGGTCGTGAGAAAGACGTACGGGTAGGTGTACAGCGTGACGATGAACACCGCTCCCGGGAGCCCGTCGAGCCGCGGGACGGTCGCGCCGAAGAGGGTGTCGACCTCGCCGCCGGGCCCGAACATGCCGACGAACGCGATCGCGCCGATGTAGCTCGGAATCACCAGCGGAAGGGCGGCGACGACGGTCCAGAACCGGGGGTAGGGGAGATCGGTCCGGGTCGTCAACACGGCGAGCGGGACCCCGAGACCGATCGAAAACGCCGTGACCAGGGCCATCAGGACGATGCTGTTGAGCGTCACCGACGCCGTCCGCGAGGAGACGACGAGGTCGTACGCCCGCGACGGGTCCACGGTCGACGCCTCCCAGACGATCCAGAACATCGGCGAGACGACGAGGAACGCGACGACGGCGCTTGCCAGCCCGAGGCCGATCGTCGATCGGTCGGCCTCGGCGAGTCGCGAACGCATCGTCCGCAGACGAGCGCCGAGCGGTTCGTCGTCGGTCGTGGGTGATTTCATAGGAGATTCCCGGGCGAACGGACGATCTGGTGAGACGGTTGGCCGCTTGGAGTTAGGTGCACCTAAACCCCTCGAAGCGTTCCCGACGGGCCGGAATCGGCGAACGGGGGCGTCGGTTTCGACGGACGACCGCGACGAGCCGGTGGCGTCAACGCTGCTTACCGTCCGCAGAGTGAACTGAGACGGATTGTTTGGCCCGCCGTCGAGCGAACTGGGACGGATTATCTGGCCGCTCGCGGAGTGAACTGGGACGGATACACGAGCGGACGACTCGGCGGAACCTGCCGGTCGTCAGACCGTCATACCCTCGTCTTCGAGGAGTTCGTTGGCCTCCTGGAGGTCCATGTCGAAGTCGCTGAGGTCGAACTCCGGCGGGTTGATCTCCTCGAGGTCCGGGAACTCCCCGACGTAGTCGATTCCCTCGACGACCGGGTACTCGCCGTTGGCCTCCATCATGAACGTCTGGCCCTCTTCGGCGAGGAGGTGGCGGACGAACTCCGCGACGAGCTCGGGATCGTCGGCGGTGGTCGTCGCCCCGACGCCAGCGACGCTGAACAGGCAACCGGCGTCGTTCTCCGTGAACGTGGCGCCGATCGGGGCGTCCGGATTCTCGTTGACGATCCGGGCGGCGTAGTAACTGTTTCCGAGGGCCACGATGGGATCGCCGTCGCCGCCCCGGTTGACGGCTTCGGCCTGATCGGAACCGCCGGAAAAGAGCTGGACGTCCTGGTCTTCGACCATCGCTCGAACCCACTCGCGGGTCGCCTCCTCGCCCTCGAGTTCGACCATCGCCTGGATGAACCCGCGGAACGTCCCGGAGTTGGGCCGCGTCGAGATGACGCCCGCGAATCGGTCGTCGGTCGCGAACGCCGCGATGTCGGTGGGGAAGTCCTCCGGTCCGTCGAGGCCGAGTTCGTCCAGGCGGTCGCCGTTGTACTGGATCGCGCGAACGCGACCGGTCACGCCGGTCCAGTAGCCGTCGGGTTCGCGATAGCTCTCGGGGACGGCGTCGACGACGTCGTCGGGCAACCGCTGAAGCGCGCCGTTTCGTTCGAGCTCCCCGAGCGCACCGGGATCCTGCGAGTACATGACATCCGCTGGCGTGGCGTCGCCTTCCTGGAGGATCTGGTTGACCTGCACGTCGTTGTCGTCCGAGTCGACGCTGAGCGTGAGACCGTCGTACTCATCCTCGAGCGCGTCGAACACCGGGTCGATCTGGTCGCGTGTCCGTCCGGAGTAGATGGTGAGCTCGCCCTCGAGTTTGCCGAGATCGTCCCACGAGACGGCGGTCGAATCGACGGGATTCGCCAGCGGATCGGCGTCGGAGACGGCGCCGGCGGTTCCCCCGTCACCGTCGAGTATCCCGAGACAGCCGGCGAAACCGACGCTCGCGAGCGCGAGGCCGCTCGCTCCGAGGAAGCGGCGGCGGTTCGTCGGTCGGCGCCGGGAGTCCTCCGGTTCGTTTCCCATACTAGTTTTAGGCCGGCCTAAAACACAAATACCTATCGATCGTTCCCGAATTGCCGCAATTCCGGTTCGGCATTTCGGGGCTCGGTCGATAATCGAGACCGAACGTATCGGTTTCGGCGGACCTAAACTCCCGTAACGACGATTTGGTAGGCGGCCAATTCAGGGTGTCGATCGATCCCTGAGCGTGTGAGGATCGGTCCGCGACGTGAAATTCCCTTGCCCCGGTCGTCGGGCGGATGCGAACGGATTATCTCCCCCGCGGAGTCACGCTTCCCCATGAGCGTGCGCGAGGAGTTCGACGAGTGGGCGGCCGACGGTCGCGACAAGGGAATGGAAGAGCGCCACTGGGCGACCGCGAAGCACGCGCTCGGACGAATGCCGGTCGAACCGGGCGACGTCGTCCTCGATCTCGGCTGCGGCAGCGGCTACGCGGGACGAGCGATCCGCGACACCTACGACGCCGGTCGCGTCTACGGCCTCGACGGCTCGCCGGAGATGGCCCGCAACGCCGCGAGCTACACCGACGACCCGCAGGTCGGCTACGTCACCGGGGACTTCGGGGCGCTGCCGTTCGCCGAGGACGCGATCGATCACGTCTGGTCGATGGAGGCGTTCTACTACGCCGCCGATCCCCGGGAGACGCTCGCCGAAATCGCCCGCGTCCTTCGCCCGGGCGGGACGTTCTTCTGTGCGGTCAACTACTACGAAGAGAACGTCCACTCCCACGAGTGGCAAGAGCGGATCTCCGTCGACATGACCCGCTGGAGCGCCGGCGAGTACCGCGAGGCGTTCCGGGAGGCCGGCCTGCACGTCGCCGAACAGGACAACGTCCCGGACCGCGACGTCGAGATCCCCGACGCGTCGGCGTTCCCGACCGACGACTGGGAGCGCCGCGAGGACGTGGTCCAGCGCTATCGCGAACTCGGCACGCTGCTGACGGTCGGCGTGGCGCCGCGATCTGGTACCGATCGTCGGCGTGGGGCCGCGCCCCGGGACCGTCCGCCGTAGTCGGGCCTGGACGTTCTCGGCTTGCCTCCGGCATTGCGACGCAATCCGGTCGGCCGACCACCGTCGCGACGCCGGCAGCCGTCGACGGATCGACGCCGGCGGTCGAGTCGAAATCGGGGGGTGTGGACCGTTCGACGGGGAATCCGGTGAGCCGTCTCGGAACGGACGGCCGACCGCCGGCGTTGCCGCCACTCGAACCCCTTCATTTCACTTCGAAACGAGTGCACTATGGGCATAAACCCGGTAATTT
>SKPV01000017.1 GCA_007119345.1 Halovivax sp. | reverse complement strand
CGATCGGTCACCGCTCGTCGCGATCCCGCGGGGAACCGCCCGATCGCCGGCTCTCGTCGAGGTCGTCGTGGATCGAAGGCGGTCCGCTGGGGCGCTCGTCGATCGCTCCCGATTCGTCGGACTCGTTCGCGTCGACGGTCACTTCGTCGTCGACGGTGATCGTGACGGGCTCGACGTCCTCGTCGCCGAACCCGGGTTCGCCCCGATCGAGCACGCGATCCAGCGTGAAAATCGTGTTCAGTTCGTGCTGGACCTGATCGACGATGCCGCCGACGAGTTCGCTCGGCGCGATCGCCGTGTACTCGTACGGGTTGTTTCCGGCACCGTCGCTCGCACGCTTCTGGCGGCTGACCTTTCCCTCGTCGTTGAGCTCGGCGAGGGCTTCGCGGACGGTACTCGGGTACAGGCCCGTTCCCGTCGCGACCTCTTCGCTCGTGCTCCCGGGGTTGGCCAGCAGGTAGACGTAGATCTTCGCGCGCGTCTCCGTGTCGAGGATCCAGGCCAGGAGGTCGACGATTCGGCCGTCGACCTGCTCGATGGTCGTCGCCCCCTCACCGTCGTTCGTCTCGGATCGGACCTCGTCGCGGGCCGTCAGGTCCGGATCGTCGGGGTCCGTTCCAGTCATGTCCTCTCACGAGGGACCAAGCCTCCTGCCGGATTAAACCTTTGCGTGGCACGTCTGGCACCTGGGCTCGTCCCCTCCGTCGTCCGACGACGGGCTTCTCTGTTACCCGTTCCCGACGCGGTAGAGCGATCGAACGGTCGGACCGGACGCTGAGGTGTCCCGGGAGCGGGACGGGTTCGTTGGAGTGTCACGGCTCGTAGACGATTCGCCGTGGCGTCTCGGGGTCGTCGACGGTTCGAAGTGTCGGCTCGGAGTCGTCGGCGGTACGATGTGGCGCGCTCTGGACGTAGGCGTCCGTCACGATCGATGACCAGGGCGTGTTCACTCGGGCCGAAGTTCCAGGTCGGCGCACAGCCCGTCCACGCCGGGGTCCTCCAGGAGACGCCGCTGGCGTTCGGCGCCGCTCTCGCGCTCGTAGACGCGGCGGATACCGTCGACTCCCAGCCGTTCGCACTCCCTGTCGACCAGTTCGCCGAGATCGATCGTCCCCTCCAGGTCGCGGTCGAACAGCGTCGCCTCGTGGCCGTTCCGGATCGCGCGCCACTTGTTCTCGTCGAGAACCTCGCGACGGTGATCCCGGGCGCGGCCCCGGGCGCCGTCCTCGTAGGCCGCCGCCAGATCTTCGACCAGGGCGTGGCCGTACTCGACGAACGCGAGTACGACGTCGGGATCGGCCTGTCCGTCAGGGGTTCGAATCTCGACGGTACCGTGGCCCGTGTGGGGTCTGACGTCGTACCAGAGCTCGCCTCGATCCGCGATCGCGTCCCCGTCGACCATTCGGCGTTCGAACCGGTCGAAGGACTCGAAGTCCTCGAAGTAGGTCGGCATGCCGGTGTTCGGCAGCGCCTCGAAGATCTTCGCCCGCGCGGACTGCAAGCCGGTATCGAAGCCGTTCCAGTAGGGAGAGTTCGCAGAGAGCGCCAGCATGACCGGGACGTACCAGCGGAGCTCGTTGGCGATCCAGACCGCCTTGTCGGCGTCGTCGACGCCGACGTGAACGTGGACGCCCGCGGTCGTGTTTCGGTGCTGTGGATACTGAATGCGATCGAGCTGCGATCGGTAGCGCGGCTTCTCGGCCCGTTCCAGTTCCCGCCAACGAGCGAGCGGGTGCAATCCCGCGGCGGCGATCCCGTAACCGTGCGCGTCCGCGTGGTCGACGAGCGCCCGGCGGACCTCCCGAAGCGCCTCGCCGACGCGGGCGGGATCCTCGATCAGCGGGGTTTGCGTCTCGATGACGCACTTGAACAGTTCGTGGTCGAGTCGATCGACCAGGATCTCCGGCGGGTCGTGCTCGTAGACGAGTTCGTCGGTCCCGCTCGTGGGACGGCCGTTCGCGTCGACGACGAAACACTCCTCCTCGACGCCGATCGTGCCCATCCTGTCGAACGACTCCGACGACCCGCGGTCCATCGAACGGCTCTTTCGCCTGAGGGGGTAATACGGTTTTGGAGTCGGCAGTCGAGTCGATCGCGACCATCCCGAACGTCCGGTTCGGCCGCGGGAATCGTTAAGTTTCGATCCGTGGTACGCCGGTGCATGAAGAGCGCTCCGGGCCGGGACACCCGCCCGGCGTACTCGACCCAGCGGCGGACGTGGTACGGCTACGGCTCGCTCGGCCGCGTCGAGAAGAGCGGATTCGGCCGATTCCTCCACGACGCGACGTACATCTTCGGGGACGTCTCGGTGGTGGCGTTGCCGTCGTTGTTCGCCATCATGGCGGCGGAGCCGGCGGAGGGATACGCCCTCACCGGGGGAGCGCTGGTCGTCTGGATGACGATGTGGCTGGTCGGAACCGTCATCCGCGGCGGCTGGATCGCCCCGTTCCGGACGGACACGCTCGGCTGGGTGTCGCTTCGACCGTCGATGCTCGCTCTTCGGCTGGTGTATTACAACGCCGTCGTCCTCATCGGCGCCTACGGTGGCGCCGCCGTCGTCGACGCGGTCGGCGCGTGGTACGCGTGGCTGATCGTCGCGTCGGCTTTCGCCGCGATCGCGACGATGTGCTTTCCTCGAACCGCCGAGTCGGTGGCGCGGTACCTGGACGACCGACGGGATCGTCCGTCCCGAATCGCGAACTCGTAATCCGGATGCGCACCGTAAACCCCCGTGATCCCGATGCGTACCGTAGATATGCGCGGTCCCGATGCGTCACGTAGCCTCTCGCGATCCCGATGCGTCCCGTGACCTCTCGCGATCTCGATGCGTACCGCGAATCTCCGAGAGCCCAGCCGTCACGAACACCTCCGCGACCGACTCCCTACCGGGGCCTCGCGACGACGCCAAGGTGATCGGCGTGGAACCCGTCGAGCCGCTCGGTATCGAGCACCTCGTAGCCCTCCTCGAGGTCGTCCAGCACCGCATCGAAGACGGTCGACGGCTCGGCGGTTACGTCCTCGCTCCGAGCCTTCACGGCCAGTATCAGTCGCCCGTCGTCGGCCAGGAACCGACCGTTCTCCAGCGCCACCCGAGCCTGTCCCCGCGTGGCGACGTCCTGGATCACGGCGTCGAGGTCGGCCTCGACTACGTGGGCGTATCGCTCGGGAAACCTGGCATCCGCGAGCAGCGGGAACAGTCGGGAGCGCGATTCGGCGACCTCGAGCAGGTCCCGGGCGGGTCGCGGTGCGAACTCGACGGCGTACGTCGGTCCGGCGAAGTCGGCGACGTGGCTCACCGTGGTTCCGCTGGCGGCGCCGAGGTACAGCACCGTTTCGTTCGGACCGCCCGCCAGTCCCGTCTCCATCCCGAGTTCGAGCATCGCGCCGAGCTTGGAACGGCGTGGGTCCCAGGCGCGCCACTCCCCGTCCGTCGGTTCGCCGTAGACCGGTGACCCGCGCGTGGCGAGGCGCTCGCGGCCCTCAAACGGACGGCGTTCGACGCCGGTCGGCAACTCACTCATCGGCCGACCTCCGTTGGCCGTCGTCCGTCTCCGATCCATCGGCCCGTTCGTCGTCGTCGGCACGCGCCCGGATCGTTCGAATCCGATCGGCGAGTTCGTCCGCCAGTTCCGGTCGGAGTTCGCCGGAGTAATGATCGACCCGCGCGGCGATCGTGAGCTTGCCCGCGAGCGCTCGGGCCGCCGAGCCGCGATCCTCGGGCCGGGTGGCGCCGACGGCTTCGTGCGTGTAGATGACGCCGTGTTTCGGCGACGGGGCGTGTCCCCTGAGGTGGGCGAACAGCGCGTCCTCCGCGCCGAGCACCTGAAGCGTCCCGCTCGGCTTCTTGGCGAGCGATTCGAGGCCGCCGGCGAGCGAGAGCAGGCGGGCGGTGAGAACGGGCCCGGCCATCGACGAGAGGTTCGGTGCGACGGTCGGAGCCTGCTCCCGGATCGTCGCTTCGAGGCGATCGGCCTCCTCGGCGAGGTCGACGACCCGCCCGGCGAGCGATACCACGGTCGCGTCGTCGACCTCGGTCTCGCCGTTCGCCACGGAGCGGGCGTAGGAGACCCCGCTTCCCGGGTCGCGGTCGATCGTTCCGGCCCATTCCGACAGTCGCTCGGCCAGCTCGTTCGCGGTCCGGCGACAGTCGTCCATCGCCCGCACGGCGTGGATCAGCTGTCGATCGTCCGCTCGCTCTCGGTCCTCCACGGCCGCTCGCGTCGCCTCGACGGTTCCGCGGTGGAGTCGATCGTAGTACGCCGCGGTCGTCTCCGCGAATCCGGTTTCGACGGCGAGTCGGGGCCAGTTCTCGGGTTCGTCCGTCGTTCCGGCGGCGATCGCCTCGGCGTCCCCGTCGGAACCGTCCGTGTCGGCGGCCGCGAACCAGCCAGATTCCCCGGCTCCGGTCCGGTCACTCATCGTTCGGCGATAGTCCCCCCGACCGTAAATGCGTTCCCGAATCGGCGGGCCGACCGCGTGATGGGAGGCGGAAAGATCGCAACGGGTTTCGGAGGAGTATCGTATCGAAACCCCTGCGAGTGCGCCCGACAGAACCACGCTCGTGCAGGTGTGAGGTTTAATTGAGTGACCACGACTTATGCCTTCATCGAACACGGGCGTCTCGAGCGGTCCGAACGACGAGTCGTTCGGCGAGTGCCGGTACGATAACGACACGCCGCCGAGCGTCGCGATCGTTCGGGCCATCGCCGCCATCGAGGACGTCGACCCGCGGGAATCACCGGACACGCTCGGCATTGCGCTTCACGATCACCTCGATTCGGCGGCGCTGGATCGACTCGTCGCCGGCACCGACGGCGACGACGCCGTCGACGTCGATCTCACCCTCAACAACGGACACCGGTACGACGTCCAGATCCGCGACGCCGGTCGCGTCGTCGTGGAGAAGACGTTCTGAACCGGCGACGGATTTCGACCGGCGATGTGCGAATCTCCGCGATTGGCATTCCCGTCCACGACGGTCGGGGCCTCGGCACCGCCGTCCACGGGGGTCAGCGGACCTCGGGGTCCGGACGGTCGATCGTGACTCGCGGACGGATCGATTCGTCGTCGATCGCGGCCGGATCAACTCGTCGGCGCCTCGGCGCTCTCCTCGATCAACTGGATGAGCACGGACGCGAACAGCGAACCGGCGCTCCAGATCGCCGTCTCGGTCTCGTCCTCGTCGACGACGCTGAGGAGGATGGTGTCGTCGTCGGCCAGCACGATCCGTCCGGAACGTTCGTCTTCCGAACGGTGTTCCGGGGGCGTGGTCACCGAGATCCGCGGGTGGTCGTCGAACAGCGATCGGACCGCCGCCGACCGGCTCAAGACGTGGACGTCGGCGCCGTCCTCGGCCCGCGCCTCGACGGCCCCGACGATCTCGTCCGTCACCAGCGCGGGAAGCCGCGCGCCGAAGACCACCCGATCGGTCGAATCCGTGACGAGATCGACGACTCGATCGTCGACCCGCTCGCGGCCGCGGACGGTCCAGATATTCTCCTGCGCTTCCTCCCCGACGCTCTCCTGGCGGACCGTTTCGACGTACTCGAAGGCCCGTTCTTGCTCGCTCTCGAAGCGGTCGCGGAGGATACTTCGGGCCTCCTCGACGCTCACCGGGCGGTACCGGATGGGGCTCGATTGCTGGACCTCGAGGAGCCCGCGATCCTCGAGACTCTCGGAGACGCTGTAGACCTGCGATCGAGGGACGTCGGTGACGCGGGCGACGTCTCGAGCCGTCCCCGAGCCGAGCTGCTGGAGCGCGATGAACACCTTGGACTCGTAGCTCGTCAGCCCCAGCCGCTCGAACGCTTCGACGGCCTCGGATTCCGACGGCGTCAATCGTCGTCACCTCCGGTCGGGTCCGGTTCGCTCGCGCCGGGTTCGTCGACCGCCTCCGTTCGATCGCTCGACCAGGCGAACGAGACTCCCGTCGGCCCGAAGTACCGCGTCCAGAGCACGAGCAGCGACGGAAGCACGACCACGCTCGCCAGGAAGGCGTAGAAGATCGTCAACCCCGTGATGATGCCGAACTGGCGAAGGACCGGGAGGATTGCCAGCGACAGCGTGCCGAACCCGCCGATGGTCGTGGCCGCGCTCCCGAGCAGCGCGCCGCCGGTGCCGGTGACCGTCGTCTCCATGGCGTCCCAGACGTTCCCCTGTCGGTCGAGTTCGAGCGTGTACCGCGAGCTGATGTGGATGCTGTAGGCTACCCCGAGCCCGATGGTGAGGCTGGTGATCATCCCGGTGAGGACGTTGAACGGCATGCCCATCAGGTACATCGAGCCCAGGATCCAGCTGGTCGCGAACGCGACCGGGAGCAGCGTCACGGTCCCCAGGGCGGCGCTGTTGCCCGTCAGCCGGTAGGCGATCGAGAGGAATCCGAACACCACGACGAGGGTGATCAACAGACTCTGGATGACCGTCTCGAAGAGGTCTTGCTCGACGACGTAGCTGACGATCGGGTCACCCGTCGCGATCGCCTCCCAGCGTCCGTCGCCGGCGGTCTCGAGGTCGCTCGCGCCGTCGCGCATCTCGTCGGTCGTGTCGCCGAAGGACGCACCGCCCTCGATCGCGACGACGAGCCGGGCCGCTTCGTACTCGCCGACGTCGGTCCGGTAGAGCAGTTCGCTGGCGGCCGGATGGACCTCGAAGAGCTCGTCGTACAGCGCCTCGACGTCCCGATCCGGGACGTCGTTCCCGGTCTCGTCGGCGGCCTCGAACGACGCCGCGAACGATTCGTTGTAGGCCTCGTGGTCCTCGTCGGCGACCTCCTGCATCATCGACAACGGACTGCGAACGTCGGCCTCGCCCGTCGGGAGAGTGTAGACGACGTCGCCGTCGGCGAGGCGCTCTTCGGCCGACGCGATCTCTTCGAGCGCGTCGTCGTCGGCCACGTCACCCCGCATCAGCAACTGCGCCTGCGAGTCCTCCCGCGCGAAGTGTTCGTTGACGAACTCGATGTTCGCCTTGGCCTGGTATTCGCCGGGTCTGATTATCTCGGGAAGGTTCTGCGTCCACTCGGGCGGACTCTCGGCGAGGAAATCCTCCTCCTCGAAACTCGTGTCGACGTTCGCCGCCCCGTAGACCCCGGCGGCGGTGACCAGCACCACCGCGACGAGCAGGACGATCGGCGCGCGTCGCGCGGCCGTCGCCCCGATCGAGAGCGCGTCGCTGAACCGACCGCCGCCGGTTCCGAACGCCCGCTTTCGGCGATCCAATCCCGCCGACTCGAGGGCGGAATCGAGCTCGACTTTGGCGGCGGGGATCAACCCGCCGAAGACGATCAGCGCCGCGAGGATGCCGAACGCGCTGACGATGCCGAACTCCCGGATCGGGGCGATCGGGCTGACCAGGTTCGCCAGGAAGCCGATCGCCGCGGTCGCAGTGACCCAGACGAGTGCGACGCCCACGCCGGCCAGCGCGATTCGCATCGATCCGCGGATGTCGTCCGTCTTGCCGTCGGCTTCCCGCTGCTCACGGGCCGCATCGGTGCCCGTTCGCGTTATGGAGGCGCGTAGCGCCTCCCTCTGTTCCCGGTGACGCATGAAGACGTGGATCGCGTAGTCGATCGAGAGACCGATCAACAGGACCGGGACGGCAACGAACATCTGGTTGAACGCGATCCCCGTCCAGCCCATGAAGCCGAACGTCCAGATCAGGACGAGGAAGATGCCGGCGACGCCGAGGACGATGTCGAGCAGGTCGCGGTAGGCGATCAGGAGCGCACCGACGACGAACAACAGCGCGAGCGGGCCGACGATCGCCAGGCTGTCCGCCATCGAGCGGTCGATCTCGTCGCTGATGATGCCGAATCCGAAGACGATCAGGTCCTGGTCCTGGCCGTTCGCCAGCTCCTGCAGGTCGAGCTGGGCGTCGAACGCGTCGCCTTCGACGCCGCCCATGTCGTCCATCCCGCCGTCTTCGGTCGACTGAGTGAACGCCGTCATCCGCGTCTCGGCGTCGGCCGTCCCCGGCTCGTAGGCGGACGGCATCAACCTGAGGACGCCGTCGTCGTCCCCGGAGAGGACGTCCCGAACGAGTTCGTCGTACTCGTCCTCCTTGAGGCCCTCGATCGCTTCGATCTGTTCGTCGAGCGACGGCGTCTCGCCGTCTTCGAGCTCGGCGAACTCGTCGGCGTAGACTCCCGACGTACCCTGCTGGTAGGCGCCTTCAAGCGCGTCGCCGAGCTCCTCCTGACTCGCTTCGTACTCCGCCTCCGAGATCTCGCCCGCCTCGTAAGCGAGCTCCAGGGCGACGAATTCGGACTCGATCTCTCGAACCTGTTCCATCGCGTCGAGGAAGACACCCGCCTGCTCGTCGTCCAGGCCCTCGGTGGCCTCGCCGCGGATCTCGTCCAGACCGGCCTCGATCTCGCCGGCCCGTTGTGCGTACTCCTCGTCGGAGACCTCTCCCGCCTCGTAGGAGGCGTTCAACGACTCGTACTCTCGCTGGAGTTCTCGAGTCTCGTCCAGGGCGCCCTCCAGTTCGGCGGTCGACGCCTCGAGTTCCCCGGCGCGTTCCTGCTGAACGTGAGTGATCGCCAGCGCGTTCTCGACCCCGTTGATCGGATCGTCGTCGACGAGCGTGGCGTTTACCGTTTCGTTGGCCCGAACCTCCTGCTGGAACGCCAGCGAATCAAGGATCGACTCCCGTGAGAGGACGTTGTCGTCCCGGACGATCACCTGGACCGTGGTTTGATTCTCCGTGTCTTCGACGGTGAAGTTCTCGTCGATGTATTCGGCTGCTTCCACCTCCGGCGAGTCGCTCTCGAACTGGTCCAGGGACGTCTCCTCGTCGACCATCGTCATCCCGGAGCCCACCAGCACCGTGAGCAACAGCAACACGACGAGGACGGTCTTGCTCCGGGTTGTGATCACGTCCGCGATACGGTCCGGGAGGCTCACCGGGCTACCCCTCCTTCCCACGGCTCGAAGTTCGCACTCATCAGTTGTTAGGATCCTACTAAACGGCCGGCTTTATAGCTGTTGTTTCGACCCCACTAATAGTATAACTGACAGTATTTGCCGACTGGTTGGCAGTCGCTCGAACCGTCACCGGTTCGGTCCGACGAATCCCAGACTCGGAACTCACCTGATCGGGTCCGTCCAACGGATCCCCAGACTTAGAACTCACCTGATCGGGTCGGACCGACGGATTCCCGATCGAATATTCCGAAGCGTCGCTCGGGTGGGCGCCTCGCGGAGGGATCGAACGGGATCGAGGCGACTCGCCTATCCAGCCGACGCGCCAGCACCGGCGGACCGGCGGACGATTTCCTCGATACGGCAGCGCGGCCGACGGTCGCTCAGACGCCGAACGTGGCTCGCAGCATGTCCCTCGTCCCGGGACCGAGTCCGACGGCGACCACGGTCAGCATCAGCAAGATCGCGAACCGCGGGCTCTCGTCGAAGACCTCGTCGTTGAAGACCCAGATGATGAACACGGCCGCAGCGACCTTGACGAGGAGGAACGGCCAGACCTCGCCGGTCGTCGCCGTGATCGACTCGGGAAGGATCTCGCCGGTATACCGCTGGATGGCCGCGTTGACGGGATGTTTCGGCGAGAGGTCGTGGGGCAGGCCGAACGACGTCGCCCAGTCGAGGCCGATGACGTTCGCGACGCCGTCGACGCTGTGCGCCCAGATGACGGCGATGCCCATGTACCGCGTCCCCCGGTTGAGTTCCGGCGCGAATCGATCGATGGCGACCCAGACGACCGCCGTGATGATCGTCGCGCCGACGAGCGTGACGACGCTGATCATCGGGAAGAACCCGTGGTTGTCCCCGACGTTCGCGAGGTAGGCTAGCACGCCGAGCGTCACGACGAGCGCCGCCGTTCCGATCCCCGCGAGGGCGTACTCGTAGCCGGGGACGTACCCGCGGCGCTCGAGCCACACCGCGACGACGAGGGCCGCCAGCGCCGCCAGCGCGACCACCACGTAGATGAAGGGACTGATGATGAACGCCGACCACGGCAACGAGAACACCATCTCACCCGCAGTGTCGCCCGTCGCGACGTTCGCGTCCTCGACCGTCCGCAGCGCGCCGCCGAACAGCATGAACGGGAACAGTCCCCAGAAGCCGGCGCGATAGCGGTCGATGTCCAGCCAGCGAATCACGAAGAGGAAGCCGACGAGTAACAGGAGGAGCGTCGGAATGTAGCCGGCGTAGGAGACGAAGGTGTAGCCGGGACTCGCGGTCGGGCCCGCGTCGGCCCCGGCCTGATTGCACGGCAGTTCCTCGCCGCCGGCCCACGCGACGCACCCCCAGCCGTTCGCGTCGGCCACGACGGGTCCCCAGTAGTACTGCCAGATGAACTCGACGTAGAATCGCTGTGGGAACAGGATGGACCCGAGCGCGATCGCCGCGACGAGCGCCGCGACGGTCGCCGCCCAGAGTCGTTCGGCCCCGTAGCGGTCGATGTACTCCTGCATGAACGACACGCGGGAGTGAATCCGGTTATCGTTTCCGGTTCGACTCACCAGTCGAACGAGAACGCCGACGCGGCGATCCGGGGCGAAAGCCGTCGGACGGAACCGGGTGCGTGCCTCGACGCTCGCACCTTGGGCCTGCTCGTCAGTCGACGGTCGGTATCCGTGCGGACTCGTCACTCACAGATTGCGCGCGCCGCCGCCAGCGCCTCGTCGTGAATCCTCCCGTTCGACGCGACGAGCCCCGTACTATCGTGACGCCAGCGGTCGCCCTCGAGATCGGTCACCGTCCCGCCGGCGGCCCGGATCAGCTGAACGCCGGCCACCGTGTCCCACGGATTCGCCTCCACGTTCGTCAGCGTGGCGTCGAGCGCCCCCGATGCGACCATCGCGAGTTCCGCTTGCGCGCAGCCGAACCGTCGGAGATCGCCGAATCGTTCGACGATCTCCCGACACGCTCGCGCGTACTCCTCGCGACCGTCTCGACCCCACCAGAGCGTCGGACAGACCGCACAGACCTCCGGATCGTCGCGTTCGCTCACCGCGAGCCGTTCGCCGTCGCGCCAGGCGCCGTCGGGCCCCGCGGCGTAGGCGTCGCCCAGGGCCGGGAAGACGAGCGACGAGGCCACGGGTTCGCCGTCGGCAACGGCGGCGACCGCCGTCGCGAAGGTGGAGATGCCGCGAACGAAGTTCGCCGTCCCGTCGATCGGATCCACGATCCACGCGGAGCCCGTCTCGGGAAGCGCCGTGAGCTCGTCGTCCTCCTCGCCCACGATCGGCTCGTCGGGATAGGACGCTCGAATTCGATCGCCGACGGTTCGCTGGGCGTCCCGGTCCGCTCGCGTCACGAGGTCCGTCTTCGAGGACTTCGTCTCCACCTCGATCTCTGATCGGAAGGATTCCCGGGCGACCATCCCGCCCGCCCGTGCCGCCTCGATCGCGACCAGCTCGCGCCCGGAGGCGCGTCCGTTGGGGTTCATACGCGCCCTCGAACGGCCGCGGGCTAAGGTGTGGTGTTTCGTGGAGCGGCGGCTCTCGACTTCGATCTCCCCGCCCGGAAGTGTTGCGAGGGCAAGACGCTCCGTCTTGCCGCACTGCGGTCAGTGCGAGGGGAGGGAATCGAACCACCTCCGGGAACCCGCGCTTCGCGCGGAACCCCGGCGTTGTTCGATCCCTCCGGTGCATTTCGCTCGGCGCGCAGTGCGCCTGGCTGCAATGCGAGGGGAGGGAATCGAACCCACGAACCCCTACGGGAGCGGATCTTGAGTCCGCCGCCGTTGGCCGCTTGGCTACCCTCGCACGCGATAATCCGTTGGTGCGTGTGGTTTGAATACCCTGCGATTCGGTCCGCCCGTTCGATGCCTGCGGCGGGACGCTCAACGCGATCCGAGTCGGGGAACGGGATTGCGTTCGTAGCGTGCACCGCAGTTGTGACAGCGATAGCCTCCCTCGACGTCGGCGAAAACGCGCTCGCCGCAGCTGTCGCACCGGCCCCGGGGATGCTCCATCGACGAAATGAAGGACGACCACCGGGGTAAATCCCGGGGTATGGATGTGCAACGGTCCTACCACCGGCGTAAATCCTGGGGTGTGGACCTGCAGCGATGAGACGTTCCGCGAGAAAAAGCACGCCGTTTACTCGCTCGGCGTCGACCGCTCGAATATGGACGACCACACGCGTGATCCAACCGTCGAGCCGCCCTCGGGGAATCCGACCGGCTGGCTCGCCGAGCGAGGAGCGTGGGAGCACGCCACGCTCCGGCGCGCGACGAGTCACGGCGTCCGGCTGTTCAACGACGGCGCCTACCACGAGTCCCACGATTGCTTCGAAGACGAGTGGTACAATTACGGCCGCGGGACGACCGAGAGCGCGTTCTTACACGGGATGGTACAGGTCGCCGCGGGCGTCTACAAGCGGAAGGATTTCGGGAACGACGACGGTTTGCGGAGCCTCTTTGAGACCGCGATACGATACCTGACGGACGTGCCCCACGATTTCTACGGTGTCGACGTGCTCGCCGTCCGGACGCGGCTGACCGACGCGCTCACCGATCCGACGGCGGTCGACGATTGGCGCATTCGCCTCGACGGCCGGCGACCGGTCGCGACCGCGACGGACTACCGGTACGCCGACCACTTGGAGTGAGCGTCACGTCGGTCGGCGGTGGCGTCCCGTCGACTCCCGGAATCGATTCGCCTTTCATGTTCGGATCGCAATGGCCTACGATGAACGTTGCACAGCTCGGAACCGGGACGCCGGAGATCGCGGTCGTCGGCGGTATCCACGGTGACGAGCCGTCGGGGGTCCGGGCCGTCGAACACCTGCTCGAGGAGAACCCGACGGTGAATCGGCCGGTCAAGTTGATCGTCGCGAACGAGCGGGCGATCGAGGAGCGAGTACGCTACGTCGACGAGGACCTGAACCGAGCGTTTCCCGGCGATCACGATGCGGAGACGCACGAAGGCCGATTGGCCGCCCGACTGGTCGACGAGTTAGAAGAGTGCCTGGTCTTCTCGATGCACTCCACCCAGAGTCACGCGGAGCCGTTCGCGGTCGTCGAGGGCCTGGACGCGACGGCGCGGGAGATCTGTCCCCGGCTCCCCGTCTCGGCGCTGGTCGAGACGGGACCGTTCGCCGGCGGACGGCTGTTCGACGCCGTCGACACCATCGAGGTCGAGTGCGGGATGCAGGGCTCGGAGACGGCGGCCCAGAACGCCATCCGGCTCGTCAGAGCCTTCCTGACGGCCGTCGGCGTCTTGCACGGGGACACGGTGGCACGGGAGTTGCCCGTCTACGAGCTCGTCGATATGGTCCCGAAAGACGGTGCGGACCGCTACGAGGTGTTCGTCGACAATTTCGACCGCGTCGAGTCCGGCGACGCCTTCGCGGCCGCCGACGGCGAGCCCCAGATAGCCCAGGAGCCGTTCTATCCGGTGTTGATGTCCCCGTACGGATACGAGAACGTCTTCGGATACGTTGCTGAGAAGATCGACGTCATCGAGACCTCGGACGGTACCTGACCGCAGCCGATACTCGTCGGCGCTCGGACCGGAGCGTCGCCCCCGGTGGGAATCGAAATCCGTCGCCACGTCTCTCGGAAGCAAATTTCGGACCGACCGGTACAATTACGGGCGTCGACGATGAGAGTGACCGACGGTGATCGAACCCATGAAGACCCCCACACCCTGCCCCCTTTGTCAGGACGAATTCGACGGCGAGACGGATTTGCGCGTGCACCTCGAGGTCGAACACCGCAAGTCCGAACTCGCAGCTTTCGTCGCCGATCGCGCGGACGGCGAGACCGATCCGACGGTCGAGCGGGACGCCCGCGCGCCGACGATCTGATCGGTGTCTCGCTCGGTTCGTCGACTCACAGCAGCCCGACCGCTTCGCCCGCCTCCTGTAACGCCTCCAGGCACTCGACGATGTCGTCGTCGTCGTGGGTCGCCATCGGCGTCACTCGGACTCGACCGACGTCAGCGGTGACGAGCGGCGGCCCGAGCGCGGGAGCGAGGATGCGTCGATCCGCCAGCGCGTCGGCCAGGGAGGTCGCCTCGTTCCAGTCGTCGGCGACGACGGGGAGGATCTGCGAGTCCCCGAGCACGTCGAACCCCATCGCCTCCAGTCCGTCGCGCATGTGCGCGACGTTTTCCCAGAGACGGTTGCGGTGATCGTCGTGTCGGGCGACGTGCAACGCCTCGCTCGCGGAGGCGGCCGCCGTCGGCGCGAGACCCGCCGAGTGGACGATCGATCGGGCACGATTGACGAGCAACTCGATCAGCGCTTCGTCGCCGGCCACGTACCCACCCTGGCTCGCGAGCGCCTTCGAGAGCGCGCCCGTCTGGACGTGGATGCGATCGGATACCCCTTCCGCCTGGACGACGCCGCCCCCGTTGGCGTAGAGTCCGGTCGCGTGTGCCTCGTCGACCATGATCCAGGCCCCGTGGCGCTCGGCGGCGTCGCAGATCGCGGATAGCGGAGCGACGGCGCCGGTGGTCCCGAACACCGAGGCGGTGACCACCAGCCACGATTCGTCTCGGTCCACCCGGTCGCTCCGTTTCCCGAGCTTCGCCTCGAGATCCGCGGCGTCGCAGTGTTCGTACTCGAGCACTTCCGCCCCGGAGAGTCGGCAGCCATCGAGCACGCTCGCGGGAATTCGCTCGTCGGTGAACACGACGTCGGGTTCGAGTGCCGACACCGTACTGGCGTTGGCCGCGTACCCTGACGCGAACGCGAGCGACCGTTCGGTTCCCTTGGTCTCGGTGATGAGGCGCTCGAGATCGTGGTGAACGAGCGTATCGCCCGCGACGGTCCTGCTCGATCCCGAACCGGTGCCGACCGTGTAGGCCGCCTGTCGGGCGGCGTTCTGGACCCGCTGGTCCGCCGTCAGCCCGAGGTAGTTGTCGGATCCGAAGACGAGCGCGTTCTCCGACTCGAGCACCGGGAGTTCACCTCCGGGCGGCGAGGCGAAGTACGCGCGTTCTGCCACGCGGTCGGCAGGGGCGAGCCGATGTCGACGACCGCACGAACCGAGTGCGCCGACGCGCGATTCGAGATCAAACCCCCGTTCGTCCATCTGCTCGTAGCGTGACACCCCCGCGATTTGACTCTCACGGTTTGGGTCCGTTCGGATTTCCTGTTGGTCGCCGGACTATCACAACTTAACGGCGTCGACGGTTGTCGTTGCGTAGACTCGATCACCGCTAGGTGACGATCAGTATCTGCCACCCCGGTCGATGTTCGATGATCGGCCGACAGGTCGCCGGCAAGCGACCGGAGCACGCCAAAAATGCGACGATCGTCGAAACTCAATTTTATTATCGTCGAATGAATAGCCGCTCACCATGACGACGCGACGAACGGACGGGTCAACCGTTCGACCGATTCCGACGGAACTGGAGTCGCCGACGGCGAAACTCGTTTACCAGTGTCTGGAAGCCGAGCAGCTGCGAAGCGTCGAGGAGTTACGGCGTCGGACCGGCCTGACGAAACTCGAGATCCACGGCGTCTTGCGGACCCTCGAGCGAGCGGAGCTCGTCCGACGGACGGACGGTGGATACGCGCCCATCCGCTGACCGAACCGAACGCGTCTCGTCGGCGCTCACCGCGGCGTCTCCGCGACCCACTTCTCGAGCCCGGTCGCTAACTCGGCGTGATCGGACGCGTACGTCTCCAGCGAGACGACGTCGACGCCGGCCTCGATCGCCGGTCGCGGGCCGCCGCGCCGGGGCGTGTCCCGTCCGGGTGGCCGTGGAGGCCCCCACCTGCCTGGATAGGGGTCTCCGTCCCGAGGGCGTCGATCAACTGAGCCGCGACCCCGGGCGAAGACCGCCCGACGCGACCGGGAGTACCGGATCGAGGCCGCGTCACTCGCTCGTCAGCCGATCGTCGATACCCGGCGCGTCCTCGTTTTCCAGTTTGCCCAACCCCGCCGTGCCGGTGTGGACGTGATGGACCCCGCGAGCACGGGCCGCGCGGATACTCCAGAGCGGTCCGTGCGCGGTTCGAACAGACCGGTTCGAGGGAATAATTCCGACCCAGCAAGCATACATTTCCCGAACGTAGTAGCAAAACTTAATTCCAGGGACGACTATATCCAGGAAGGACGCAATGAACCCGGGCCCGATGGGGAACGAACCGAAGCGCGAGCGGTCGGCAGACGGGTGGAGGGTCGTCAGCGAGTGCACCGATCGGCCACGAGCCCGAACCGCCGAGTCTCGATCGCACGAGCGAATCGAGGACCGGACCGCCGGAGAGGTGTTCGCAGAACTGCGAGCATCCTGCTCGGAGCCCGACGCCGACGGCGTCCTCGGTGAGGATTCACCGGAGAAGATAATCCAGCGGGCCGAGGAACCGGTCGAGGAACCGGCGATCGACGACGATCTTTTCGACCAGGCCGCGTTCGAGGCTCTCGTGCTTCCGGATCGGAGGCGGGACGGCGAGTTCCTCTGGATCGAGATCGACGAGGCCGACGCAGCGACCGCACCTGCGTCGACGACCGCCGAAACGGCGAGCGGGTCGACCGAGCCGAGCGATCCTGTCGGGACGACCCTGGGCGACGGCCCGAATCTGGATCACGAGCGAGTCGACGCGCTCGAGGAAGCGATTGCGACGTTTCGCTCCGTTCGCTCCAACGGAGAACCGGCGGACCGCCCCTCCAGTGCAGACGCGACGGACCGCCCCTCCAGTGCAGACGCGACGGACCACCCCTCCAATAGGGACGCGACGGACCGCCCCGCGGTCGATCCCGGGTCGAACCGTGCCGACTCGGTCGCCGGGAACGAGTCCGAGGATCACCGGCGGGGAACCGCCAGTTCGAACCGCTCGTCCGCCGACGACTCGTCTGATTCGTCCCCCGTATCGAACGAATCGACCGGAGCGACCGACCAATCGAAGTCGACCGTCTCCACGACTGTGACGGGAACGAGGGGGTCGTTCGGGTCCGGCAACTCTGCCGAATCCGAGCCATCCCGATCCGCGAATCGTCCGTCCTGGATCACCGGCGATGTCGACGACGTTTCGTCTCCGGACTCGGGGAAGGTACCGACCCGAGAGCCAACGGCGAACGGTTCCGGGTCTCGTCGAGGTGAGAACGACGGCGAGGACGGATCGACGATGGATCTCCCGTTCGGGCCCCCCGACGCTCGCGAGGATGGGGCACGCGACTCGAGCCCCGAAACCGTCGGAGACGACGCGATCTCCCTCGAGGACGATCCGAGCGAAATCCGAACGCATCTGGTGCGATTCGAGCACAAACGGGAGGCCGAACGAGGAGCGCTCGCGAGCGTTCGTCGCGGTCTCGGCCGATTCGTCTCCGGATTTCGCGGCACTGAGTGAGTGTTCCAGCAGCCCCGACGAGTGTCCCTCGCGTGGTCATCGACTCGCCGACCGTTCCGACGACGACGGACACCACTCGTCGACCGCTGACCGTCACGACGACGCCGGACATCACTCGTCGACTCGCCGACCGTCACGACGACGGTCACCACTCGTCGACCACCGGCCGCCTATCGTCGCTGTGGGTCCGACGACGTCAATTCACAAAAGAGTCGAGGGCCCGAAAGCGGGGCAGAGGAAGCGCCTCAGACCAGGTCTTCGACGTGGTCGGCGACCTCCTCGGGCGTGTTCCCGACGGGGACGCCGGCGTCCGCGAGGGCGTCGATCTTGCTCTGGGCGGTGCCGGTTCCGGAACCGGAGACGATGGCGCCCGCGTGGCCCATCCGCTTGCCCGGCGGGGCGGTTCGACCCGCGATGAAGCCGACTACCGGCGTGTCGACGTGCTCGTCGATGTACGCCGCCGCTTCCTCCTCGTCCTCGCCGCCGATCTCGCCGCACATGACGATGGCCTCGGTGCTCGGGTCGGCCTCGAACAGTTCGAGGGCGTCGACGAAGCCCGTGCCGATGATCGGGTCGCCGCCGATACCGATCGCGGTGGTCTGGCCGATGCCGCGAGAGGTGAGGTTATCGACGACCTGGTAGGTCAGCGTCCCGGAGCGCGAGACGAACCCGACGTTACCGGGAGCGAAGATGTTTCCGGGCAGGATGCCGAGCTTCGCTTCGCCTGGCGTGATGATTCCCGGGCAGTTCGGACCGATGAGTCGCGTGTCGGTCTCCGAGAGCCGCTTGTTCACTCGGGCCATGTCCTGGGTCGGGATCCCCTCGGTGATCGCCACGGCGAGGTCGAGGTCGGTATCGAGCGCCTCGAAGATGGCGTCGCCGGCGAACGCCGGTGGAACGAAGATCACCGAAGCGTCGGCGTTCTCCGTTCGGACGGCCTCGTCCACGGTGTCGTAGACGGGGACGCCGTGGACCTCCTGACCGCCCTTTCCGGGGACGGCGCCCGCAACGACGTTGGTACCGTACTCGATCATCTGGCCGGCGTGGAACTTCCCTTCGCCGCCGGTGATTCCCTGCACGACCACTCGGGTATCGTCGTCGACGAGTACGCTCATGCTTGCACCTCCTCGGCGTATTCGACCGCACGTTGGACCGCGTCCTCCAGGGTCTGCTCGACCGTCACGAGTTCTTCGTTCAGGATCTCCATCCCTTCTTCCCAGTTCGTGCCGGCCAGCCGGACGACGACGGGTTTGGGAATGTCGTCGAACTGCTCGAGCGCCTCGTTGATACCCTTCGCGACCTCGTCGCCCCGGGTGATGCCGCCGAAGATGTTGAAGACGACGCTGTCGACGTTGTCGTCCGAGAAGACCATGTCGAGGGCGTTCGCGATGCGCTCCGCCTTCGCGCCGCCGCCGACGTCGAGGAAGTTCGCGGGTTCGCCGCCGTAGTGTTCGACGAGGTCGAGCGTCGTCATCACGAGACCGGCGCCGTTGCCGATGATGCCGACGTTCCCGTCGAGTCGAACGTAGTCGAAGTCGTACTCGTCCGCCTTCCGCTCGAGATCGTCGCCGCTCGCCGCCTCCTCGCTCATTTCGGCGAGTTCGGGCTGACGAAACAGCGCGTCCTCGTCGATGTTCATCACCGCGTCGGCGGCGACGACTTCGTCGTCGGCGGTGACCATCAGGGGGTTGATCTCGGCGTCCGCCCCGTCCTTGTCGTCCCAGAGCTGGAAGAGCGTGGCGAGTATCGAGGAGACGTCTCGCGCGACGGTCGGATCCACGCCCGCGTCGTAGACGGCCTTGCGGGCCTGGTAGTGGTGCATTCCGAAGGAGGGGTCGACGTGTTCCCGAGCGATCGCCTCGGGATCTTCCTCGGCGACTTCCTCGATGTTGACCCCGCCGCGCGTCGAGACCATCGCGACCGGTTTCCCCTCGCCGCGGTCCATCGTGACGCCGACGTAGAGTTCGTCGACGAAGTCGACGGCGCCCTCGACCAGCACGCTATCGACGCGGTATCCCTTGAGGTCCATTCCGAGGATGCGATCGGCCGCCTCGCGGGCCTCGTCTTCGTCGTCGACGAGTTCGATTCCGCCCGCCTTGCCGCGGCCGCCGACCTGTACCTGCGCTTTGATCGCGACGGGGTAGCCGATCTCGTCGGCGGCAGCGAGCACGCCGTCGACGTCCGTCGCCAGCTGCGAGTCCGGCGTCGGAATCCCCGCGTCGGCGAAAACCTGCTTCGCCTGATACTCGTGTAACTTCATTGTGGACTCGGTCGAGACTTCGGCGATGGGCGAGTTAGTACTGTCGAAAGGTCGCGGTCGGCCGGTGTTCTTCACGCCGGCTCACCCGCGTTCGGGCGCCGTCCCGATGTCCGATCCGAGCGTTCAAGGTGAATCGTCCGTTCTAGCGTAGACGACGGGGGATATCCGGTGACCGAATCGACCAGCGACGCCGTGAGGGCTCGTCGCGTGCCGTCGCTGCCGGAGGTCGTCCTCGCGCTCGTCCACAGCAACGTCTTCATCGCCCTCGCGGCGACGAGCTGGGTGGTCACGACGACGGTTCTCGTCGGGCTCCCGTTCGATCCCGTCCCGGCGTTCATCGTCTTCGCGGTCACCCTCTTCGTCTACAGCTTCAACCGGTTCACGGACATCGACGAGGACGAATACAACGTCCCGGGACGAGCCGCGTTCACGAGGCGCTACGGTCGGATCGTCCTCGGCGTCGGCACGGTCTCGTACGCGATCGTCGTCGGGCTGGCGTTCGAACTGGGGCTCCCGAGAGCGGAGTTGCTGTTCGCACCACTGGCCATCGCACTTCTGTACTCCGTCGGCGGATTGAAACGCATTCTGCTGGTGAAGAACCTGCTCGTCGGCGTTGCCTGGGGGGCGATCCCGTTCGGAGTCGGCGTCTACCACGGTGTCGCCGACTCCACGGACGTCCTGTTTCTGGCCGCGTACGTCACCGTCATGCTGACCGTGGCGGCCGTGATCTTCGACCTGAAGGACGTCGAGGGTGATCGACGAGAGGGTATCAGAACGATTCCGCTCGTCTTCGGCCCGCGGGGAACGCGTCTCGGCTCGATGGGCGTTAGCGGCCTCGCCGCAGCTTCGATCGTCGCGGCCGTCGGTTCGGGCGCGTTGGCCGGAAGCTATCTGGTACTCCTCGCGTTCAACGCCTACGTCTGCTGGTACTCCCTCGCGGCGGAACCGGACGCGGGCCCGCTCTTCTACGGATTCGTGGTGGACGGAGAGCACGCGTTTCTCGCGCTCGTCGTACTGGCACTCTACGCGCTGGACGCGTTGTGAACGCTACGGCGTGAGCAAACCGCGGAGACCCCGGCGTATCCACCGCGGCGACGTCGGTCCATCGACGAGCGGTGACGTCGAACACACCCCGTGTGCGGAGCCCTCACCCAATCATTTTGTCCCAACAATCAACCTATCACTCCGTAAGGGAAGGGTATGGACGAACTCGACCGGACGGATCGCGGCATTCTCTACGTGCTCCAAACCGACGCGCGATCGGTGACGAACACCGAGATCGGAGAGCGCGTCGGCGTCTCCCCGACGACGGTCGGCGACCGGATAGACCGGCTTCGAGAGCGGGGCATCCTCAGGACGACCTACGCGGACATCGACTACGAGCGAGCCGGCATTCCCCACACGGTGGTCCTGTACTGTACCGTTTCGGCGGCCGATCTCGAGGAGTCGGCGGCTGCGGCGATCTCCAGCGAGGGAGTCGTCTCCGTGACGGAACTACTGACCGGGGACCGAAATTTACAGATTACGCTCGTCGGCCGGACGAACGAGGACGTCGCGAAGACGATCGAAGCCGTAGAGGAGCTCGGAATCGAAGTGCGCGACGCGGAACTTCTGAAAGCGGAGCACCGGTGTCCGTTCGACGGGTTCAGTCACCCCGGCGCTGTCGATTAGATATCTCTCGTAAATCTTCGTGGAATATAGTTTCGAACCGGAATCGTCGCGCGATATTATTCCTCAGGTACTTACCATAGAAGAAACCACACTCTCGTATGGCCGACGAGTGTCGCCAGTCGCCGATCCCGACGATCCTCGAACGAGTCGCCAGCGCCACCGGTTCGGACGTTACCGATCTCGATCCGCTCTACGACGCGATCGATCCGACCGCCCTCCGGGCGCTCTGTGTCCACGGGTTCGAGGGTTCCGTTACGTTCCGGTACGAAGGGCGTACCGTGACCGTCACCGGGGACGGAACCATCAGTGTAGAGCCGGAAGACGATCGCGATGAGACCCGAGGGGACGAGTGAGGTAACTCGATGATACGGCCCGGACGGACTGACGTATCTACCGAAGTGGTCGCTTCCGAGTGCTCCGACCGGGTTTAGAACCACGCGAAGACGATCCTGCTCACCCGCTTCGATCGCTTGCAGGCTGGGACTTCTCTACTTCAAATTTCAGAGCCTGCGCTATTTGTACACAGCGTTCGCAACAACGTGCTCCGTCCGGGATTTGAACCACGGTCGCACGACTTCGCTTCGCTCAGCTGCGTGCTCTCTGATTCAAATCACATCCGTGCGCGCTTCGCTCGCTCACAAACGTTCGCTCGCTATAGTGCTCCGTCCGGGATTTGAACCACGGTCGCACGACTTCGCTTCGCTCAGCTGCGTGCTCTCTGATTCAAATCACATCCGTGCACGCTTCGCTCGCTCACAAACGTTCGCTCGCTATAGTGCTCCGTCTGGGATTTGAACCCAGGTCATCGGCTCGAAAGGCCGAAATGATTGGCCGGACTACACCAACGGAGCCTCGCGCCGTCGCCCGATGCGACGAAAGCGCGTCACTGGGTGGATTGCCGGGGCCTAGTAAAAAGCGTTCCGTTCCCGTCGTCGGGTGGCACGTGTACACACTCGACCGCCCGAAGGTTCACGTCTCGAACCGTGGGCCCGCGTCTCGATCGAAGTCTCAACGTTTTTCCTCTCGGACCGCGAGGGCTCGATCATGAAGTACGCTCGATTCAGGGATCCGGCCGGCGCGATCCGCCGCGGCGAGTACGCGGACGACGTGATCCACTTCGGCGGCGAAACCTTCGACGTCGAGGACGTCGACCTCCTGGCACCGTGCGAGCCCTCGAAGATCGTCTGTATCGGTCGTAACTACGCCGATCACGCGGCCGAGATGGACTCCGACGTCCCGGACCGGCCGATGCTCTTTCTGAAACCGCCGAACGCGGTCGCGGGTCACGGGGACACGATCTCCGTGCCGCCGGGTACCGACCGCGTGGACTACGAGGCCGAGATCGGCGTGGTGATCGGCGATCAGTGCCGGAACGTCCCCGAGAGCCGGGCGATGAACGTCGTCGCGGGCTTTACGTGCGTCAACGACGTGTCGAATCGCGACGATCAGCGCCGGGAACAGAACTGGGTCCGCGGGAAGGCGTTCGACGGCGCCGCGCCGCTCGGACCGGTCCTCGCGACCCCCGACGAGGTTCCACCAGACGCCGCGGTCCGATCGCGGGTGAACGGCGAACTGAAACAGGACGGCTCTCGGAGCCAGCTCATCTTCTCGATCCCCGCGTTGATCGCGGAGATAACCACCTACCTCACCCTCGAACCCGGTGACGTCATCGCGACCGGCACGCCGGAAGGCGTCGGACCGCTCGCAGACGGGGACGACGTAGCCATCGAGGTCGAAGGCGTGGGAATGCTCGAACACAGCGTGCGCGTCCCCTGATCGGGCGGTAGCGCCCCGCGGATCCGATCGAACGAACCTGGCACCACCAGGAGGGACACTGCCGAGAGGGGCACACGCCACCCACGTCCGTTCGCCGGTCGAATCCTTTTCGAGCCAGGGCCCGAAAGACCCTCACATGACCGTGAAGAGACACCCGCTGGAACTCGACTGGCTCGGCTACGCGACGCTCCGGATCGCCGGGCGCACCGGCGTGACGGCGTACGTCGACCCCGGACGGTACGGCGTCCTCGAGGGCCGCCGGCCTCGAGACGGGGACCTGGTTCTCGTCAGTCACGCCCACCACTACGATCCGGACGGGATCGAACGCGTCGCCCACGAGGACGCCATCGTGGTCGTCCACGAGTCGGTCGACGCCGCCGAGATGGACCGCGTCGATCGGCAGCCCGAATCGCTTCCGTACGAAGTCGAGCGCGTCCGCGCCGACGAGTCGTTCGTCCTCGGCCCGCTCGACCTGTTCACCACGCCCGCGTACAACGTTCACGGCGGTCCGCACACCCGCGAGGATGGATCGCCGTACCACCCGGAAGGCGAGGGATGCGGCTTCGGCGTGACCGTGGACGGCGTCACCGTCTTCTGGCCCGGCGACTCCGACGCCCTCCCGTTTCACGAGGAACTCGACGTCGACGTTCTCTGCCCGCCGATCGGCGGCTCGTTCACGATGGACAGACGCGAGGCAGCCGAGCTCGCCGGGCGGATGCGACCGGAACTCGTCCTGCCGATCCACTACGACACGTTCGAGGCGCTCGAGACCGACTCCGAGGCGTTCGTCGTGGACGTGGCGACCGCCGGTGTGCCGGTGGTCCTCGACGAATAGTCGCTTCGAGACCGCCGCCGGTTAGAGATACCGCCGGTATCGTGTCTCTCCGGACCGCCCAGTCTCGATACCGTCTTCACTGATCGACGAATCAGACCGCCTCCTCGTGTAGCACCGATGCACCGTCTTCGCTCACCCACTGCAGACGCACGTCCGACCCGGCCTCGATGTCGTCGATCGTTATCGAGTCGCCGTCGTCGATCTCGTCCCCGCCGTGATCGGCCCACTGGCCGTGGGACACCTCGTCGACCTCGATCACGACGTCGGTCGCGTCGATCGCGTCGCCACCGGCGTGGGTGATCGTCACCGCGCCGTTCGCGTCCTCGACTTCGAAGGCCGCGTCGGGCGGTTCGCCGACCGGCGTTCCCCCGCCGCCGAAGACGGCACCCCAGACGAAGCCGACCGTCAGCGCGATCGCGGCGATCACGAGAAAGACGACGACCGCGATCGACAGGACGACGGTCAGGGCGGTGGCGCCCGCTCGTACTCGGCCCCAACGAGAGCTCATCGCTCGAAGCGTGGTGAACACGCGCTAAAAGCGTGTTGGAACCGGGTTACAGGACGCCCATGTCCGTGAGCCGTTCCGGGAGGTACGAGTCGGTGACGAAGTCCAGGCCGCGGGCTGCAAGCGACTGTTGTTCGGACTTCTTCTCGATCTCGAGCTGGAGTTCGATCTGTTCCTCCCAGTAGTCGGTCTGGAAGCGGGGGTCCGAGAGCTCGCTCTGCAAGGCGTTGATGTCCGAGTCGCTGAGCGGATCCGTCGGCAGATCGTACTCGACGATATCGGCCGGTTGAATGCCGATGTACTGGGCGGCGGGCGTCGCGAGATACTCCGAGAGGTGAGCGGATTTGATCGAGCCGTAGGCGACCGAGCCGTAGATCCGATACGACCAGGGGTCGCCGTCGGCGAAGACCGTCACCGGGAGGTCGAGTTCGTCGTGGAGACGCTTGATGATCCGGCGAGTCGCTCGGGCGGGCTGACCCTTCAGGTGGACGATCAGCGCCCCGTACTCCTCGTCGAAGCCGTTTTCGACGAGTCGGTCGCGCATACCGCCGGTCTCGACGGCGAGGATGAACTCGGCGTCGTTGTCGAGGAACTCGATCGTATCCGGGTTGTTCGGGATCTGGTAGCCGCCCTCACCGACGTCCTCCTGGCAGTGGATCTCGCGTTCGCCCCGTCGGGTCTGTTCGCGGAGGAACAACGGGCCCATGATCGTCGCTCCCGACTCCTCCGGGCGCATGTGGAAGTCCTCGCGGGTGACTTCGCTGACGATCTCGAGGTCCTCGATCAGCTGGTTCGACTCGTCCTGATCGTTGAACTGGGCGTTCTCGTTGTCCCAGCTCTCCGAGAGGTAGTAGAGTTCACGCAGCGTGGACGAGCGGTCCTGTTCTAACTGCTCGGAGAGAAATTCGACCGTGTAAACGGCTTTCAACAGCTTTCGAGCGCCGCTTACCGTGTTGGCCGTCCGGCGGGACTCCCGGTCGCCGTAGACCCAGACGTCCGCCTCCTCGTCGTACTCGATGTTCGACTTGGTTCGGGTCGGGACGGACATGTGCGGGATCTCTCCCAGTTCGAACTGGTCGTAAAACTGTGCGGCGAGGTCGATCAACTTGTTCCTGGCCTGATCGGAGTTGGGGGCGCTCATTCGTCGGTCACCGTGAGTTTCTCGGATTCTACGCCGTCGACGTTCAGGTCGAACGTCGCGTCGTCGCTCACCTCGTACTCGAGGACGGCCTCCTCGCCGGCTTTCACCTCGGGCTCCCACGTCAGGAACCACTCACCGTCCATCTCGACGACGGTGACGTCGTCGGGGAGTCCGGTCGGTTCCGCGGAGACGATATCGGTCAGTTTGGGCGTTTCGTTCGTGCTCGAGTGATTCTCGACCACGACGCTGACGGCCGTGGCGGCCCCGTTTTCTTTCAGTTGCCGCTCGATGAGGACGTTGTTCATGATCCGGGCGAGCGCGTCGCCGATCTCGGGCTCGTCCCGGCCCGTCACCTCCGCGACCTTGGTGGCCATCTCGGGGAGGATCTCGCCGAGTACGTTCTGCTTGCGTCGGCGCTTTTCCATCGAGCGCCGTTTGTTCAGGTAGCTCTTCAGGTCCCGGGCCGCCTCGCGGATCGCGAGTTCGATCTCGTCTTCCATTTCCGGGACGTTGGCGACGGCGTCCTTCGATTCGCTGGTAAACGGCACGTTCGTCGAGGCCACGTGGACCATGACGACCGCCGGTCCGTTCGGCAGGCCCGAGCCGCCGGGCTGGTCGAGGCCGTAGTTGCGCCACCCGATCGTCTTGACCACGTCCGTGGTCGCGCAGGCGCCGCGCTGGTAGACCAGCGGGACGCGGTTAGCGAACCGGAGGACGTCGACGCTCCCGTCGGCCTCCAGGTCGCCGCCGTAAGCGATGCCGGCTTCCACGATGAACGGGTCGCCGCCGGAGACCTCGGCGTCGCGGGTCGCGGCGGCGTAGAAGTCGGCCTCGAACTCTTTTTTTAGTCCCGCTTCGATCAGTTCGGCCGTGATCGGCGAGAGACACCGCGTCGGCGGCGCCATGATGTCCGTCGCGCGCATGCCGTCGACGAGGTCGCTCGCGGCGTCGCGGTCGTCGGCGAGCTCTCGCACCAGCGGGGGATCGTCGGGGACCGTCACCATCACGTTCCAGATCGCCTCGGTGACGTTCTCACGGGCGGTCTCACCGAAGGTAACGTCGTCGCGCTCCTCGGTCAACTCGGCCGCGCGGTCGACGTGCGCGCGAATCTCGCGTTCGGTCAGTCGGTGGCGGACGTCGTCCTCGTCGACGAACTTGCCCGCGAGCCTGGTCGCGAACGCGTCGATCACGGCGTCGTCCTTGCGATTGCTCGTCGCCCCGTCGACGAGGCGATAGAGGTCCGACGGAAGGCGGGAGTCGTCGATCCCCGTCTCCGCCGCCTCCGTTTCGTCGTCCAGTGCGGCGACGTCGACGAGTTCGCTCCAGGCGGCCGCGACGGCGTTCTCGCGAACCGTCGCCCCGAAGGGAATCTCGTGTTCGGCCTCGACGGCGTCGGCCGCCTCGTCGACGATCCGTTCGACCTGGTGGTGAGCGACGCGCTCGCATTCGCCGATCGCCTCCGCGATCAGCGTCGAGAAGTCGTCGGTCGCCGTGGCACCCTTGTTCGCCGTCGCATCGGTCACCGCGGCCCCAACGTCGGCGTCTTCGCCCGCGACCGGGGACGACCAGGTCATCTCTCGGCCGTAGTGTCGGTCCCGGAACTCGTCGATCACGGACTCGGCGGTCTTCTTCCCCACGCGAGTAAACTCGTTCTGGAGGAAGCCGGAGACGGAGTGTGAGTCCGTCGCCGACAGCATCTTCAGGACCGTCCCGAGTTCGACCCCGTGGGGGTGCGGACGGATCT
>SKPV01000155.1 GCA_007119345.1 Halovivax sp. | reverse complement strand
TCACCCAGCCGAGCCTGATCAACCTGGACTACGCGGACATGTCCACGATCATGAACCAGGGCGGCGTCGCGGTGATGCTCGTCGGCGAGACCCAGGACAAGAACAAGACCGAGGAGGTCGTCCGCGACGCGATGAACCACCCGCTGTTAGACGTCGACTACCGCGGCGCCTCCGGCGGGCTGGTCCACATCACCGGCGGCCCCGACCTCACGCTGAAGGAGGCCGAGGGCATCGCCGACAACATCACCGAGCGCCTCGAGGCGAGCGCGAACGTCATCTGGGGCGCCCGCATCCAGGAGAACTACAAGGGCAAGGTCCGCGTCATGGCCATCATGACCGGCGTCCAGAGCGCGCAGGTTCTCGGCCCGACCACCCAGAAACAGGCCGACAAGTCCCGCGCGAGCATCGAGGGCGTCAACGAGGCGGACTTCGACGCCAGCAACAACCTCGACCGCCAGCGTTCCGACGGCTTCGGCGGCGGCGTCCACAGCGACGGCGGCCGCGACGAGCTCGAGCGCAACAACGGCGTCGACGTCATCCGGTAGTCGGCCGCCGTCTCGGCGGTGTAAGACGATCGTCTGACGACTCGCGAGCCGTTTTTCGCCGTTCGACTGCCGAGCGACGGGCTCGTTCTCACCGCGGCGTCGACCGATGCCGCGGTTCGGTTTCGCAACCCGCCGACCGATGCCGCGGTCCGGTCCCGCAACCCGCCGACCGATGCCGCGGTCCGGTCCCGCAACCCGCCGACCGATCCCGCGAGCGATCGCGCCGACGGTTCCGCCCGGTCGGCTCGACACGCCGAATGTTCGTTACTTTTGTTCGGACAAGATCGTCGAAGGTTTATCTTTTTGGCGACCGTACCACGACGAACTGAGCGAGAGCCGCGATTCGAGGCCGCTGATTGAAAGATAATGGAAACGACACTCGTCTCGGTGGGCGTCGCCGTCGCGTTCTGCGCGTTCTTCGTAACCGAGGGGCTGGTGGTCGGAAAACTCCTCCAGCCGGCCGTCTTTTTCGTCGCGTACGTGTCGGTACTCACGCCGCCGTGGCCGATCGTGGGCGTCGTGCTGGTCGGCTGCGCGCTCGGCGCCACGATCGGTCAGTGGGTGCTCTACCGCGCGTTTACGCCGACCGCGTCGGCTCCGGGCGGCGATCGCTGGTCGTTCGCGATCCTGGACCGACTCCCCGGACTGGTGCGGCGGTGGCTCGGGCGCCGGTGGATCGGACTGGTCGAGCGACAGGTCGACCGGTTCGGCGCGCTCGGCGTCGTCGTCTGTACCGCGCTCCCGGTGATCCGGACCGTCGTCCCGATCGTCGCCGGGCTGAGCGCGTATCCGGAGCGCCGGTACGCCGCGGCCGCAGGCGCCGGCAACCTGGCGTACATGCTGCTCCTGCTCGGAGCGGCCCGGGGCGTGCTCGGCCTCGGTCGCCTCTTCGTCGGAATCTGATGCCGTCTCGTCGTGATCCCGCGTCGCTCGCCGTGAAATCCGATTTCAGGCGAGCGCGTCGAGCAGCGTACACTTCCGACAGCGGTCGCCGGTGACGGACGTCGTCGACCCGCACTCCGGACACTCCTGCAGCTCGACGCCGTCCTCCTCTCCGTAGCGGGAGGCGGCCACGCCGGAGAGTTCCTCGTATCCGGCCATGATCGAGTGCCTGGTCCCCGGGTGATTCTCCTCCAGCTCGTACAGCAGCCGCTGGATTTCGCCGCGGTAGGCTTCGCTCGCGTGGGGACACTCGGTGATGTGGGCCGGCAGGTTCCGGAGGTGGGCGTACAAGGCCACTTCCTTCTCCGGGACGTCCCGGAGCGGCTTCGCGCGGGGGACGAACGCCTCCTGGGTCTCGCGTTCCGCGAGCGGGCCCAGGCTCGCGTCGAAGTGCTTGGCGATCTGGCCGACGTCGCCCTCGAGGAAGTTCATCAGCGCCGTCTGGGCCTCGTCGTCGAGGTTGTGGCCCGTCAGTAACAGGTTCGCGCCGAGATCCTCGGCGTACCGCGAGAGGACGTCCCGGCGGAAGACGCCGCAGTACGCGCAGGCGGCCATGTTCTCGGGATCGTCCTCGACGACCTCGTCCATCCGGATTCCGAACTCCTCGGCGTAGCTGACGACCTCGTGGCGGATGCCGAGGGCCTCGGACAGCTCGACGCAGGCGTCCAGACTCTTATCGCGGTAGCCCTCGATCCCCTCGTGGATCGTCAGGGCGACGAGCTCGATCCGGGGATCCTCGGCGAACGTCTCGTGGAGGACCTGGGTGAGGACGACGCTATCCTTGCCGCCGGAGAGACCGATCACCCACGTTTGCGGGTTCTCCGGCGTGGCCTCCCGGGGGACGAGACCGTCCCGCCGGACCCGGCGACGCACCCGCTTTTCGACCGACTCGCAGAAATGGCTCGCACAGAGGTGGGCCCCCGAGTAAGCGGCGTGCATGACCGCCTCGTCCGAACACCGGTCGCAGTCCATCGGAGCGACGTTGACGGCGCGGGCGGAAGTCCGTTTCGCACCGCCGGTCGCCGCGGGAGACGGTCGATCGGCGACGAGGCGGGACGCGACCGTCGCTCACTCCGCGAGGACCGGCGGCCCCTCGATCGCGGTGGCGCCGTCGGCGAGCGCCTCCAGGAGGGTGTCAACGTATCGCTCGCGGGCGAGCGAGGAGAACAGCTCGTGGCCGCCGTCGTAGAGGACGACGTGCTCGGCCGGGACGCGATCGCCGATCGCCCCCAGCCGCACGACCGGGTCGCCCAGCGAGCAGAAGACGACCGCGTCGTGGTCGATCGCGAGCAGTTCCTCCTGGGCTCGCAGGGTCTCCCGGAGGAAGGCCGGCGACACCCACCGGGGCAGGGTCGCCAGCTGGTGGTCGGTCGCCTCCTCGCCGAGCGCGTCGCGGTCGAGCTGGCCGGCGGGGACGAACGGGAAGTCGCTCGGAACCCGCGCGACCGCCCGGAGGATCCGCTCGTCGTACAGCTCGCCGTAGCCCCAGAAGGGGCTGAGGTAGACGTGGTTCTCGGCCCCGTCGAGCGCCTGTCCGATCAGCGCGCCGGCGCTGTGACCGAGCAGCTGGTAGTCCTCGAGATCGCGCACGTACTCGGCGACGGGCTCCAGCCAGTCGGCCTTGAAGTCCGCGATGTCCGTCGGGATCTCGAACGCGTGGACCCGGTAGCCGGCGTTGCCCAGCTTGCCGATCAGCCAGCTGACGTTCTCGTGGGTCCAGCGGTTACCCCACCCCATGACGAAGACCAGGTCCTCCTCGCCCGCCTCGTTGAAGATCCGGTGTCGCATACCGCCGCGTTCGTCGGCGAGCGCCTAAAATGTGGCCGTCCGCGGGAAGATCGCCCGTCGACGCCGTCGGACGATCCGGCGGCGATCGCACGGGGGCTGGCTCGTCGACCTCGTAGGCGAGTACGTCGATCTTCGCGGACGAGTTGGTCGACCGTCGCGCAGGGGTTCGTCGACGGTCGCGGACGGTGTTTTCGTCGCTCGCGATCGTCGGATCGGTCCGCGCCCCGCCGTCGTTCGCCCCGGACGGAACCCGCGCAAACGCCCGTCGACGGTCTGTTCCGCGCAAACGCCCATCGATCGTCTGTTCCCGACCGATCGCCGTCCGTTCGTGACCGCCCGGAAACGGTCGAAATTTCCCTCAAAACGGTCGTTCGTGAACGAATCTCCCTCCAGAAATCGTTTTGGGCGTCCGTCACCAACGGTCGCCGATGAGCATGGAGCGGTCCGCGGCGGTCGATCGCGTGGAGCGTCTCGTCGAGACCGTCGAGCGCGAGCGGCTCCCCGTTCCCGTCCGCGAGGTGTGGGTCTACGGCGATCTCGCGCTCGGGTTGGATCCCGTCGACCGCCTCGACGTCTACCTCACGAAGGACATCCTGATGACCAACGACGAAGATCGCGAGCGGGCGTTTTACGACGCTCACGGCGTTCGCGGGGTCGGGACGGCGGTCGACGCCGACTGGGCCGAGGCCGACCCGGGCCGCGTCCGCGCGAACGAGCACGGCCACGTCGCCCCGGAGCGCTGTCTCGCCGCCCACCTGCTGGACGGCGACGAGCCGATCCACCTCGAGGTGTGCAACGCCTCCTTCGAGGACAACGTCACCCAGCGGCTCCGGGGGGCCAGACTGCGCGAGGACTACACCCAGCTGCTCGATCCGCGCGGCGTCTGTCTCTGGGTCGACGGCACCCGTTCGACCGAGGCGTTCGAGAAGCTCCGCGAGAGCGCGTTCGCGATGCCGACGCTGTCGGCCGCCCTCGAGATGCTCGGGATGGACGAGGGCGAAGCCGAGACCGCCGCGAAGGCGGTCCACTCCTGGCGCGACGAGCAGGACGGCGCGACGGTCCGCGGCGACGTGATCTGACCGCCGCCGCGGCGGTAGACGTGACGCGAACGTCCCGCCTCCGAGCCGACGACCGCGCGAAATCCCCCTCTCCCGGGACGTCGACCGCGGTGACGGCGGACGGGAAAGCGTTTACCCGGTTCTCGCGTACCCCACGCGCATGCACCTGCCGTCGGACGTCGTGGATCGACTGTTTACGCCCCGGACGGCGCTCTACGCGAACCTCGCGCTGGTGTTCACCGGGTCCGCGCTCGCGATGACCGCGACAATCGATGCGGTCGCCGGCGCCGTCATCATCGGTATCGGTCTGGTCGGCGCCGCCGTGTCGCTGGTCGGCCGAGGCGCCGAGCCCGACCCCGACCGCGGGGACGCCTGAGGTCCCTCCCGTCGGCCGCCGTGACCGTTTCGACCGAGCGGTCCGCCGCTCAGGATTCCGCCGGTACCCGGCCGACCGTCACGTGAAACGGGACGGTTTCGGTTCGACGGTACGAGCCGTCGCCCATCTGGGCGATCACTTCCCGCCCCATCTCGCGCCACTCGCCCCGGAGGTCGTCGTACTCCGCTCTCGTCAGGTCGCCCGCCAGCAGTTCGGCCCGGTCGTCCGCCAGGCCGGCGCCGGAGGCTTTCCGCCTGGCGGCCAGCACCGCCACCTCGCCGTACGGGGGCTCGATCGCCCGGGTGTGGTCGTAGCGGTCGGTGGCCACGACCTCGAGCCCGGCGGTCGCGAACGTCTCGCGCGCGGCGGCCCCAAGGGTCACGTCCGTCTCCACGCCGTCGAGGTACGCTCGCCGCGCCCGCGCGGCCAGCGGCGACTCGGCGTCGACGGTCGACTCGACGGTCACCGACCCGTTGTCCGGTTCGATCGCCGCGACCAGGTCCCGCGAGACGCGGGCGAACTCGTCCAGCGCCGCCGCGGGGTCGGGAAGGTTAATCAGCAGCGCCTGACAGACCACCAGGTCGAACGCGTCGTCGGGAAAGGGCAGTCGGAGCGCGTCGCCGGCGACGGCGGGGACGTGCTCGCCGGCCGCGGAGAGGAGGCCGCGGTCGGCGTCGCAGCCGATCACCTCGCCGGGACACTCCGCGGCGAGGACGCGGCTCAGCTCGCCCGTTCCGCAGCCGACGTCGAGGACGCGCTCGCGCGACCCGAGCGCCAGCGGTTCGAGGGCCGCCCGCGAGTCGTCCCACATCCCCTCGCGGGTCCGTCGCAGGTAGTCGGCGGAGAACTCGCGCACGCCGGCTCGTTGGGACGGTCGCGGTAAAAGCGGGTCGGTGTGGGAGCGGTCGTGTGACGACCTGGCCCTGGCTGGCCGGCGGTCCGTCGCTCAGTTCGCCCGGAGTTGCTTCGTCTTCTCGATGTTCCACGCGAAGCCCCGGCCGTCCTCCGTCGGGGTCTCCAGCGCGAACGGCAGGTCTCGGAGGTCGGGGTGGTTGACGATCGCGCGCATCCCGTCCTCGCCGATGTGGCCTTCGCCGATGTGGGCGTGCTCGTCCTTGTGGGTTCCGACGTCGTGCTTGGAGTCGTTGAGGTGGATGTACTCCAGGTACTCCAGGCCGACCTCGTCGTCGAACCGCTCGACCGTCTCGTCGACGGCCTCGGGCGTGGTGAGGTCGTTGCCCGCGACGAGGGTGTGAGCGGTGTCGATGCAGATGCCGATGTCGGTCTCGGTACGGTCGATGATGCCCGCCAGGTGGTCGAACTCGCCGCCGAGCTTGGTGCCGCTGCCCGCGTCGGACTCGATCAGCAGTTTCACGCCCTCGGGAACGTCGAGCTCGTCGATGGCGCTGGCGGCGTTGTCGAGGCCGCCCTCGACGCCGGCGCCGGTGTGGGCGCCGAGGTGGGTGTTCACGTACGGAACGTCCAGTCGCTCGGCGGCGTCGAGTTCGGCCTGTAGCGAGGCCAGGGACTTCTCGCGGAGGTCGTCCTTCGGCGTACAGAGGTTGACCAGGTACGCCGAGTGGATCACCCAGGGCCCCTCGAGCAACTCGTCGGACTCCTCCCGGAAGCCCGCGGCGGCTTCGTCGCCGATCTCGGGCTCGGCCCAGACCTGCGGCGAGGTGGTGAAGATCTGCCCGCAGTTGCCGCCGAACGCCAGCTGGCGGTGGACGGCGTTGCGGATGTCGTCGTACGGCGGGGTCTCCTCGTCCGAGGAGACGCGCGATCCGGAGATCGAGACGTGTGCTCCGACGTTCATGGATCGGTGTCAGTACCCGGGGCTGATAGTGGTGTCGAACGCGTGCGGGCTGGCCGGAATCGTGATCCGGTCGCCGTCCCGTACCGTGTACACTGTTAACAATTCATTCTGCGGAACGGTCTCGTCGTATTATTAATTCCGAGCCGAAATATGCTTAATAATCCATTGGTCGTACGGCCGATTGGGGACGGGATCACCGATGACGCGCGCAAATTCGATGTCGATATCGAGACGCACGGCGCTCAGAGCACTGGTGGGGGCGACGGCGGTCGGCGGAGCGGCCGGAATCGCCGGCGCCGACCGGAACGGACCGCGGGCGCGCTTCGCCGACGACGCCGACGACGCCGGTAACGCAGACGACGCCGACGGCGACCCGCCGTCGGACGAATCGCCGGCCTGCGATTTCGGCGCGGTCGTCGAGGACGCGATGGACTCGATCGTCACGGTGCGGGTGTTCGACCAGCACCAGCGGGAGTTCGTGCAGGGGTCGGGGTGGGTGTACGACCGCGAGGACGACGGCGCCGTCGTCGCGACGAACTGGCACGTCATCTTCGGGGCCGTCGGCGCCGACGTCAGGTTCGGCCGCGGCGACTGGCGGCCGGCCGGCCGGCTCCTCGGCGACGATCGGTACAGCGACCTCGCCGTCCTCCGGGTCGAGGACCCGCCCGAGTACGCGGAGCCGCTGTCGATCGTCGACGAAACACCCGCCCAGGGCGATCCCGTCGCGGCCCTCGGCGCGCCGATCGGTCTCGAGGGGTCGCTCACGACGGGCGTCGTGAGCGCGGTCGACCGCTCGACGACCGTCGCGATCGAACACCTGATGTACACCGTCCCGAGCACGATTCAGATGGACGCGGCGACCAACCCCGGCAACAGCGGCGGACCCCTGCTCGACTGCGACGGCGGGGTCGTCGGGGTCAACTTCGCCGGCACGCCGCCCGCCGTCGCCGAGAACATCAACTTCGCCGTCTCGACGACGATGATCGAGCGGATCGTCCCGGAACTCGTCGAGACCGGCCGGTTCGCCCACCCCTACGTCGGGATCGGCGGGATGACGATCTCGCCGATGCTGTCCCGACGGAACGACCTCGAGGAGACGACCGAGGGCGTCTACGTCGACGTGACCGTCGACGGTTTCCCTGGCGAGCTCTTCCTCGAGGGGACGTCGTCGGTCGACCGCGAGACCGGACTCCCGATCGGCGGCGACGTCATCGTGGCGGCCGACGACGTCGACGTCGACGGCACCGACGCGCTTCGAAACTACCTCTTCGAGGAGACGGCGCCCGGGGAGACGGTCGCGTTCACCGTGCTCCGGGGCGAGGACGAACACGAGATCCCGGTTGGTCTCGAGGCGAGACCGGAGGAACTCGAGCGGATCGACGTCCGCGAGCCGACGATGTAGCGATCCGACCCGCTCCGTTCGACCGCCCGCCGGTGTTCACTGGAGCGTCTTCGCGTCAGGTATCCCGGTCCCGGATCCACGATTCGTGGCCGTACTTCCGTTCGGCCAGGTCGCCGGCCGCGTACAGTTCGTCGCTCGACCACGACCTCTCGTCGGCGTCGCACCACTCCCCGAGCGCCGACGCAAGCGTGTCGACGGCCTCCTCTCGGTCGATTCCGACCAGCTCCCGGATGCTCCCGACGCGCTCGCGGAACCGCTCGGTCGAGACGTCGTGGTCCGCGAAGACCCCGAGGTGGCGGTCGGCTTCCAGGTCGTAGCTGATCGAGCCGTGCTGGATGACGGCGTCGCGCCGCCGGTACTGGGCGTTGCCGCTTACCTTCAGGGACGGCCCGTCGCCCTCGGCGTGGGCGACGACGTCGTGGGCGGGGTTGACGTCCCGAAGGTAGCACGACGGCTGGTGGATCGAGGACTTGGGAACCGCCGCGAAGTCGGCGTCGACGCCCATCCGGTTCAACCCGTCCAGGATCGGCTCGCAGAAGAGCGCGTAGCAGTCCATCAGATCGCCGGGCACCTCCTCGGCCGGGACGACGATGGTGTAGGAGATGTCGGCGTAGGCGTCGTGGTAGATGCCGCCGCCGCCCGTCTGACGCCGGGTCACGCCGATCCCCTCGCGCTCGCAGAAGTCCCAGTCGGCGCTGTCGGCCGCCTGCCGGTACCCCAGCGAGAGGGTGCTCGGCTCCCAGGAGTAGGTCCGGACCGTCCGGATGCCGTCCTCGATCGCCGTGCGGACCGCCACCTCCTCGAGCGCCATCTGCGTCGGCCCGTCCCGGGGCTCGTCGCGGATCAACCGCCAGTCGCGGTCGACGAGTTCGGTCATAGGCGGCAGGTCGACCGAGGGCGGGTTAGTGGTTCCGGTGCCCGACGCATCCCTCCCGAGGGCGGGGTCGTGGTTCCGATGCCCGACGCATCTCTCTCGAGGTCGGGGCCGTGGTTCCGGCACTAGCGGCGACGCGTCGACTCCCGGACGGCGGGTTCGATCGCGCGAACGCGAGAATTTCCGGTGTCGGACTCGTTTACGTTTCCGGGCTCCGATAGCCCACCGAATGGATCGACCGACGCTCGATCCGGCGATTCGCGAGGTCGTGCGGACCGTTCACCGGCGGCTCGACGGAACGGGCGTCGAGTGGGCGCTCACCGGCAGCGCGAGCTTCGCGCTCCAGGGCGTACCCGTCGAGCCGAACGACGTCGACGTGCAAACGACCGAACGCGGCGCGTACGCGATCGAAGAGCGGTTCGCGGACTCCGTCGTCGACCCGATCTCTCGCTCGGAATCGTCGGCGATCCGGTCGCACTTCGGGGCGCTCGAGTTGCGCGGCGTCCGCGTCGAGGTCATGGGTGACCTCCGGAAACGCGTCGACGGCCGGTGGGAGCCGCCAGTGGACGTCGTCGCCCGTCGCGAACGCGTCCCGCTCGACGACGCGGAGATTCCGGTCCTCTCGCTCTCCTACGAGGCTCGCGCCTACGAGCAGTTGGGCCGAACGGAACGCGCCGCCGTGCTCAGGGAGTACGTCGACTGAGCGGGCCGTTCACGAGCCCCGGCTCGCCGCTCACGAGCCCTGGTTCGCCGTTTGCGGGTCCCGGCTCGCCGCTCACGAATCCTGGCTCGCCGCTCGCGAGTCCCGGTTCGCCGTTTGCGGGTCCCGAATCGCTATCTCACGTTCGCTATCGTCGGTGCCCACCGGTGGACGGATCCCGTCACCCCTCTCCGACCATCCGATCCTCGTCCTCCCACTCCCGCTGGCGGAGTTCGTACTTCTGGACTTTCCCCGTCGCGGTCGTCGGCAGCTCCGCGACGAACTCGACCCGACGGACGGCCTTGTACCCCGCCAGGTTGTCCCGCGTGAAATCGACGAGCTCGTCCGCGTTTACGCCGGGATCGCCGGGATCGCCGCTGGCCGGCACGACGAACGCTTTCGGCGTCTCGCCCCACTCCTCGCTGGGTGCCGGGATGACCGCCACGTCGGCGACCGCCTCGTGTTCGAAGAGGGCGTCCTCGAGTTCGATGCTGGAGATGTTCTCGCCGCCGGAGATGATGATGTCCTTCTTGCGGTCCTGGATGGAGACCATCCCGTTCTCGTCGACGGTCGCGAGGTCACCCATGTGGTAGTAACCTTCGACGCGGTCGCTGAACGCCTCGTCGGTCTCCTCGGGCTTGTTCCAGTACTCCGCCATCACCTGGTTGCCGCGGACGACGATCTCGCCGACCGTCTCGTCGTCCCGGGGGACGTCCTCGCCGTCCTCGTCGACGACGCGAACCTCGGTCCCGAGGTAACCGATACCCTGGCGTTTCTTGATCGAGAACCGCTCCCGGCCGTCGTCGTCGAAGGTGCGACGGGCGTCGGAGGTGGTGATCAGCGGCCCGGTCTCGGTCGCGCCGTAGACGTGTTTCAGGTACCAGCCGAACTCGTCTTCGACCGTTCTGATGGTGGCTTCGGGCGGGGCGCTCCCGGCGGTCGCGATCCGGACGTCGGCGTCTCCGGCCGTTTCGGGCTCGCGGCGCTCGAAGTACTCGATCAGCATGTTGAGCACGGTCGGGGCGCCACACAGGTACGAGACGTCCTCCTCGCGGATCGACTCGAAAATTCCGGCGGCGTCGACCCCGCGAGTGCAGACGTGTTTCGCCCCGACGCCGGTGACGGCGAAGATGTGTCCCCAGCCGTTGACGTGGAACATCGGGAGCGTCCAGAGGTAGACGTCGTCGTCGCGTAGCTCCTGGTGGATCGTCACCAGATGGGCGTGGAGCGTCTCACAGCGGTGCGTCCGACAGACGCCCTTCGGGTCGCCGGTCGTCCCCGAGGTGTAGTTGATCGTGATCAGGTCGTCCTCGGCCATCTCGGGCCGGTCGTAGTCCGCATCGGATGCCTCGAGAAGTCCGTCGAACGACTCCCAGTCGCCCTCGACGGTGTCGACGTCGTTCGTGACGAACGTCTCCGCCGGGACCGCCTCGCGGATCGGCTCGATCTTCTCGGCGTACTCGTAGTCGGCGTAGATGGCGTCGACGCCGGCGTCCTCGAGGATGTACGCGAAGTCGTCGGGCGTCAGCCGGTAGTTCAGCGGCGTGTGGATCGCCCCGAGTTGCATCGCGCCGTAGGCCGCCTCGAGGTGGTAGTGCGTGTTCGGATCGAGCACCGCGACCCGGTCGCCCTTCTCGATCCCCCGGTCTTGCAGGACGGCCGAGAACCGATCCGCCCGGTCGCCGAACTCGTCGTATGTGTACCGCTCCCCGGTCGTCGCGACGACCGCCTCGTGATCGCCGTAGTACTCCCGGGCACGGTCCAGAAAGTCGGTGACGAGCAGCGGCTTGTGCATGTCCGATTCGACACCGAACGAGGGTTTGGTCCTTGGGGGTCGACGCGGCGGGGGCGCCCGCTGGCCGGTCGTCCGATTCAGTCGGATTAGTTGTTGGTAATATCCCGGATTTCGCCCGGAGATCGCCAACGAACGGCGTTTTCGACCGTCACCGCCTCGGCCCCGAAAACGACGCCAGGGAACTATTTTATATCGCGTCATAACGTTTATAAATGCGCTTAGCGGCCGAATTCGGCCGATATCGGGTCTGGTTCGGCCGTCTTCGATCCCGCCGTCGAACGAATCCGGCGTCGATACCGCCCGGCGGACTCGTACGCTCCGATTCTCCCCCGTCGAACCGACCGGCCGGCGGGGACTCGCGGTTCCGTTTTTCGTTCTGCGATCCGGGAGTTCCGCGGCGGTTCGATCTGCGGCGGCGTATCGACCGCTCGAACGTCGTTCGATCGATCGCCCGAGCGCGGCCGATCACGCTGATCGCCGGTCGATCGGTCACGTTCGAACGATCGACCGTCCGATATCCCGGTCGACGGTCGCGATCGGACGGATGGTGTCGGTCGGACGACACCGGTCGGACGATGTCGGCCGATCGTACGATACTGGTCGGACGATGTCGGCCGATCGTACGATGCCGGTCGCCAACTGTGTCAGTATCGTACGATCCAACGCTAATCCGGGGCCGCCGAGGGGTTTCGGACGCTCGTCCGGGGCTCGTGGGTAGCAGACGAATTATCGAACGACCGTCGCACCGACCTCCGCCTGGCGGCGGTGGGGAGATCGCGACGACACGTCGCGACCGGACCGGTCGTGGGGTTTCCGAGCCGGATCACGCGAACCCAGTGCGACCGTCTCGACCCCGGGGTTCGCGGCGTTCGTTCGCCCGTCCGCCGGGACGCGACGCTTTTTACCGCCGAGCCGACTAGCACCCCCATGGTCCGGAACGTCGCCCCGCTGCTCCCCGAGCTCGAGACCGAGGACTTCTACCTGCTCTCGGGCGTCGAGCAGGGGATGCGCTTTTCGGAGTGGGTCCAGCGGGAGAAGCTCCCGACGTTCAGCGGGCTCACGCCCGAGGAGGTCGAGTACCGCCTCGAGCGCTGCCTGAAGCGGGGGCTGATCGAGAAGAAGACGATTCAGTACGAGGGATACACCCTCCAGTTCGAGGGCTACGACGCGCTGGCGCTCCGGGCGCTCGTCGAGCGCGACACGATCGGCGAGTTCGGCTCGCCGCTGGGTGTCGGCAAAGAGAGCGACGTCTACGAGGTTCGTTCCTACAAGCCGCTCGCGCTGAAGTACCACCGGGAAGGCTACACCAACTTCCGGGAGGTCAACAAGGAGCGCGACTACACGTCCGACCGGGACCACGTCTCCTGGCTGTACACGGCGCGCAAGGCGGCGGAACGCGAACACGAAATCCTCGAGGAGCTCTTCCCCGACGTGTCCGTTCCGCGACCGATCGACCAGAACCGCCACGCGATTGTCATGGCGAAGATGGACGGCGTCGAGCTCTCTCGGGCGAAACTCGAGTCCGAGCAGGTCCCCGGCGTGCTCGATCTCCTGCTGTCGGAACTCTCGCGCGCGTACGAACTGGGCTACGTCCACGCCGACATGAGCGAGTACAACGTCTTCGTCGGCGAGGAGGGCGTCACGGTCTTCGACTGGCCTCAGGCCGTCCCGACCGACCACCCCAACGCCGAGGAGTTTCTCGAGCGGGACCTCGAGAACCTGGTGGGTTACTTCCGCCGGAAGTATCCCGGGGACGCGCCGGAGTGCGACGCGCGCGACCTCGCGGGTTCGATCCGGGAGGGATCGTTCGAGACGGTTCGTGCCTGACCGAGGGGTTCGGTCCGAGACGGCCTCCGTCCGTCAGCGGGTGGGCGCGTCGATCGTGCGATAGTCGCCCGACCGTTCGATGGTCGTCCGATCGTGCGACGGTCGGCCGAACTGTTCGATAGGCGCTCGACCGCGTGATAGTCGCCGAACTGTTCGATAGGCGCTCGACCGCGTGATAGTCGCCCGATATCCTGATCGATGCGAGCAGTCGTCCGATAGAACGACCGATGCGCATCGCGAACGATCGGCCTTCGTCCCGGAAATGTTTATATGGGGGTGGATAAACTCGACGGATAAATTGGATGGTGCTATACAAAATTTCTTCCGGTTCGACGGGTCGTTTTCGGCCTCGATCGATCGATTTCGGGGGATACAGCGGTCGCTGGTGGAGAATCGGTCGTCTCGATGCAACGATTGCGCGCCAACGGAACGCGTACGGGAGTGCGGAGCCGGAACGAAACCGATCGATCAGGCCGGGGTGCCCGCAGGACCGGGCCGGGAATCGACCCGATCGATCCGCTCCATGGTGCGGAGCTGGTCGTAGGCGCGGCCGGTCGTCGCGAGCGCGTAGACGGTCACAACGGCCGTGGCGAATCCGGAGACGACCGCCCCGAGGGTCGTGCCGAGGAGGACGGCCGGGATGGCGAAGGCGCCGGTCACCGCGACGCCGACGAGCACGACCGCGAATCCGAGGCCGAACAGCCGGAACCGACTTCCCTTCGTCAACCCCCAGCTGCTGCGCATCGCCGCGATGGCGTTCTGGTCCTCGGCCGCGACGAAGACGAACCAGTAGTACAGGGTGACCAGGAGGAACAGTCCCGGGACCAGCAGGAACAGGCTTCCGATGGCGACGGCCGTCCAGAACAGGATCCCGCCGACGATCACGTTGAGGAGGGCGAAGCCCATCTTGTGGCGCACGAATTCGTCCGGGATGCGCTCGGTTTCCTCCGAGACGAACGTCCTGACGGCGACGACGACGGCCCCGAGCCAGGCGACGGTAACGGCGATCGAGAGGACACCGGCCAGTACGGCGAGCGGGCCGAGCGTCGGCGTCCCCGACGCGACCGGATCCATGGCTGGGGTGAGCAGCGCGTTCAAAACGGCGAGCACGGTGAATACGCCCACGAGGAGCAGCCCGTTCCGCGCCAACGTTCTGTCGAACCCGTCGCTCATCGCTTCGATGATTGCAAAGGCCATAGGAGTGGTACGCCTCCAGAACGGATATAGCGCCACTAACACACTGTCGAAAAACGGATACTCAGCCCGCCAGTCGTCTGTTTTCCGTGCTCGAGGGCGGGTGCTGACGGGAGGTGCGCGCTATCCGCCCCGCGGCGCGAGCTCGACTTCGTCGAGCGTGGCCACGTCTCCCGCTTCCGCCCGTTCGACCGCGGCGTGGGCGTCGACGAAGCCGGCGCCGATCGAGGCGGCCGCGTAGTCGTCTCGGGCGTCCTCTCGCGCGGTCGCTTCGATCGTCGCGAGCAGATCGACCGGCCGCAGGTGCGCCCCGTGGTTCTCGTAGTACGCGTCGGCGACGAGCGCGGCGCAGCCCGCGACGCCCGGACAGGCCATGCTCGTTCCCGAGAGGAGCCCGTAGTAGACCTCGTCGTCCACATCGTAGGCCTGCAGCGGGTGGGCGGGGTTGAGCGTGCTCATGACGTCCGCACCCTTCGCGCCGACGCCGTTCCGGTAGATTCCCACGGGTCCGAGTTCCTCCGCGGGGACGCCCCGGTAGAGGTCGACGTGGTTCTCGAGGGCGAGCTCGCGGTCGGCGTTGGTCTCGCCGTCGTCGTCGGGCCCGCGTCCGCGCGAGGAGAAGTCCACGACCGCCTTCTCGTCGTCGGTGGCGGCCGCGCCGAGGACGTGCGGTCCGCGGACGTAGTAGTTGAGCGTGTTGCGGTCGGGACCGTCGTTCCCCGCGGCGAACACCGGCAGGATGCCGGCCTCGAAGGCGTACCACGTGGCGACGTTGCCCGGATCCCACGGGTCGTAGTCGTCGGACCTGGCCAGGCCGTAGGAGTTCGAGACGATCTGGACGTCGGCCTCGCCCGACTCTTTTCGCTCGATCAGGTGGTCGTAGGCGGAGACGACGGTCGCGAGCGTCAGCGAGACGTTCGCCGAGTACGACGTCAGGGTGGCCTCGGGCGCCATCCCCTTGTACTCCCCGTCGCTCTCGGTACCGTCGCCGCCGACGGTGCCACAGCAGTGGGTGCCGTGGCCGTTGTCGTCGGTGTTGAGGGCTTCGGCGTCTTCCCACAGCACGCCGTCGGGCTCGTCCTCCAGATTTCCGACCCACTGCCAGTTGGCGGCGAGGTTGTCCTCGAGGTCGGGATGGGCGCCGTCGACGCCGGTGTCGATCACGGCGACGTGGACGTTCTCGCCGGTGTACGCGGAGTTCAGCCCCTCGCCGTCCTGGACTTCGCTCGCGCGTGTGGTCTCTCGGCCGTCGTCGTTGAAGCACTCGAGTTCGCGGTTCGGGGCGACGCGCCGGACCTCGTCCCAGCCCGCGACCGTGAGGAGCTGGTCGCCCGTGAGCTGGGCGTAGCCGATCGGCAGTCGGTCGAAGCCGAGGAACCCTTCCGCGAGGTCGAGCTCGGCCAGCCGATCGACGTCGTCGGCGGTCTCGAAGACGACGAGCGCTTCCTGCAGCTCGTCGGTGCCGACGTCGAGCTCGTCGTCCACGACGGACGTCGATCCGTCGTCGCCGACCGCGGCGGTCGGGACGGTCGCGGCGATCCCCGCTGCGCCGACGGCTCCGAGGAACCGCCGTCGAGTCGATGCGTCGAGTCGTGCGTGTGTGCGTTCTGTCATGGTCGTCTTCGATGATCGGTCGACGACGATCGGTCGTCGTCGGTCGGTTCGCGCGCGGTGGGGTTCCGGCAGGTCGCGCCGTCGGCGCCGCTCTCGGCGCGATTTGGCGGGACCCAGGGCGGAGCGACGAGGTGGCGCGTGCCCACCACGGTCGCTGGCGGGACCGCCGCCGTCGGCGGCCGCTCCGTCGGCCGGCTGCGTTCGCCGTCGCCGTCGGCGGCCAGGCGCTCCTCGGTCGTCACGCTACACGTCCTCCGCGACGACGGACACGTCGCGGTCCGTGCCGTCGAGTTCGGTCCACTCGCGGTCCGTAAGGGTGTCCTCGTCCCCGGTCTCGTCGGTGACCGCGATCGGACCGAAGGTGTACTCGCCGGTGTCCTCGAGGTCGTCGGGCGCCTGCGCGAAGTGGGTGAGCGCCTCGTAAGCGTCCCGCGGATCGTCGAGGCCGAAGTAGACGTGGGTGCCGCCGCCGAAGGCGGGCGTGGTGGCATCTACGTCGCCGTACTCCTCGTCGACGGTCCAGTTCTCGGGGACCGTGTCGCGGACGAGCACCTCGCGGCCCTCGGGCTCGGTCACCGCGACGTCCAGTTCCGTGCGGTTGGTCTGCCCGCCGGAGAGGACCGAGCCCGAGTCCTCGCGCTCGCCCTCGGCCTCGAGTTCGGGTTCGGGTTCCTCGGGCTCGCGGTAGATCGGCTCCTGCGCGACGTCGCCGACGCTGCGGACCTGCTCGCCGTCGACGATTCGCTCCTGCTGGGCGCCGAGCGCGTTCGTGAAGACCGTGAGCCCGAAGTACGCCAGGACGTAGTTCTTCAGCCCGAACGGGTGGAGTTCGGTCTGGTTGGCGGGCGGCAGATAGCCGCCGATGACGTGGATCCCGTGCCAGTCCTCCTCGTCGGTGAACAGCGATCCGGCGGAGACGTCGCCGTCGGACGCGCCGGCGACCGTGCCGCCCGAGGCCGCCCAGCCGTCGGCGTCGACGACCCACAGCGGTGCGTCCTCGGCGTACGGGATGCCCAGCGGCGCGATCTTGTAGGTCATCCGCTGGATCTCGCGGGTGTCGGTCAGCAGCGGGTGATCCGCGTCCTTCTCCTCGAGATGGGGGACGTCTTGGTGAATCTGCCGGACGTCGCCCGCCTCGACCGCCAGCGCGGTTTCCATGTCCTCGAGTAGTCCCAGCCCGGAGTCCGTGAGGACGAGGTTGCCGCCGTCGGCGACGAACGCGTCGATCGCGGCGACGTATCGGTCGGCGCCGTCCTCGTCGACGAACTCGCCGCGGCCGTCGTCGTGGACGATCACGAGGTGGTCGGCGTCGACGCCCTCGGCCACTTCCTCGGGCGTCAGGGCGACCGTCTCGACGGTCGTGTTGTCCGCGTCGAAGTCCTCGAAGAACGCCAGCGGCGTGACCTCGTAGGCCTCCTGGGCGAAGCCCATGGCCGAGCGCGGGTCGGGGTGCTCGCCGTCGGCCGCCAGCGTCGCGATGTCGAGAGAAACCTCCGAGGGCGCGGTCATCAGGCTCTGGATTTCGACGGTCCAGGCGCCCGCCCCCGGCTCCCTGACGACGAACGGCGGGTAGTCGTGGTGGGCCGCGCCCCCGGTCTCGGATGGTCGGTACGCGCGGACTTCCTCGCCGTCCGGATCGCGCAGGACGACGTCGACGAGCGCCCGCTCGGCGTGGGTGTGCACCGAGAGCGTGTGCAGCCCCTCCTCGACGTCTATCGTGTAGGTCTCGACCGCCTCGGCGTCGATCTCGACCTGGTGGTCGTAGCTGACGAGCTCCGTCTCGTACTCGTCCGGGTCAGTTCCCCAGAAGTCGAGGTCCTCGTGGGTGCGCGTGAGCGCGTCGGTCTCGACGTAGGCGACCGTCTCCGTCTCCCCGCTGCGGGTCTCGAGGTCGGAGTCGACGTCGCGCAGCGCGTACTCGGTCATCGTCCGCATCGCCTCGAGGTAGCCCTCGACCCACCAGTCGGCGAGGACGGGTTCGAACTTGTTCCCGCCCACCATGTGGCTGTAAGCCATCTCGAAGGCCATCGTGGTCATGTCGAGGCCGCCGCGGTCCTCGTCTGCGCCCATGAAGCCGATGAGCCCGCCGGTGATGGTGTAGCCGATCGTGTCCCAGATGGTCGAGAAGTCGTAGGCGGTCTCGGGCAGCACGTCGAAGCCGAGGAGGTCGGGGTTGATGTCGCCGGTCAGCCCCTCCTGAAGGTCGGCCAGCGCCTCCCACTCGTCGAGTTCGCCCTCGAGGCTCTCCTCGAGGACGAGGTTCATCTCGTAGAGGTCGTGGAACTCGTCCTGAGTGAACTCGATCTGGTTGATCAGCCCCAGGATGAAGTCCGAGTTCCACAGCATCGCGTGGAGGTCGGCGCCGTGCGTGAGATTCTCGTACTGGCGGAAGTGCTCGACCGTACCCATGGCGTCGGGCACGCGGTCGACGATCTCGTGGGGGTTGTCCTCGTACCACCGGTCCTCGTCGGGCTCGCCGGGGTGGTGATTCGGATCAATCCAGCCGACGGTCGGATACTGTCGGTTGGTGTCGAACACCATCGAGTTGCCGCGCTCGTACTGCGGCCAAGCGGGGAACCGCGTGGCGTCCCGGCCGTCGCCGTCGAGCAGCTGCCAGGCGCTGTCGTACTGCGGGTCGCGGGCGACCCAGCCGTCGGGGTTCACCGAGAGGACGATCAGGACGCAGTCGTCGAGCAGCCGCTCGAAGTGGGGCTCGCGGCCGGAGACGATGCGCTCAACGAACCGGTAGCACGCCTCGGGTCCGGCCCGTTCGAGGCCGTGGATCGAGGCCTCGTACATGACCTTCTGGCGCTCCCCGAACTCGTCGGTGTCGCGGAACTCCTCGACGGTGTCGTACCCTTCGGGCGGGTTCGTCAGCTCCACGACGTGGATATCCTTCGGATCGACCCGGTCTGTGAGGGTGTTGTGATGGCCGGGGCTCTTGTCGAAGTCGACCTCGTGGGGGTTGTCCCGGTCGGCCAGCGCGTAAAATTTGAGCTGGTCGGCGTGCGCGGATTCGAGGTGCTCCATCCCGTCGATCATCTGCTCGTAGTGGATGAAGTCGACGGAGCGCTCGACCGCGGGGAAGACGCCCATCGGGTAGTAGCCGAGCCGCCAGAACGGGTTGGAACCGGGCGTGTAGCTCAGCTCCTCCGCGGTCGGTAGATCGGCGACGACCTCGGCCTCGGCGGTCGTCAGCTGGGCGTACCCCGCCGGCTCGGACTCGGTCGTCGTGTGGGCTTCCTCGCCGACGTCCAGCGATTCGAACTCTTCGACGCCGCTCTCGTCGGTGAACCGAATCAGCGTCGGCGCCAGAAAGTCGTCGGGCGTGTGGTTGAGGATGTACTGGTACTCGTCGTCGAAGACGTCCGACTCCGCGTCGGCCGTCGCGGCGCCCGGCAGGGCGAGCGCGCCGCCCACGACGGCCGACAGCCGCATGAAGTCGCGCCTGTCGATCGGCACGTCGTCGAACGATACGTCGTCGAGCGTCGGATCGGTGTCGTGGTGTTGGTGAGCCATGGTGTGGTCGTGCGGGTCGTTCGCACGACGTATCGGAACCGACGACTATCACCACAATGGGAATTCTGTCAAACCCGTCCAATCGTCGGCGCGTCGTCCGTCGGGCGGTCGGAGCCGTTTCAGGATTCGTCCTCGACGCCGGCGATCTCGGCCTCGACTTCGGCGCGTTCGGCGTCGGGACCGGTGAGCGCGGCCGCGACGTCGGTGGAGAGTCGCGTGAGGACCGCCCGTCCCTCGCGTTCACGCTCGACCAATCCGGCCGCCTCGAGGGTCGTCAGGTGATGGGAGACCGTGCTCGCGTCGAGCTCCAGTTCGTCCGCGAGCCGGCCGGTCCGGGCCGGGCCGACCCGCGCGAGCGCCTCGAGCACCCGCCGCTTCGCGGGCTCGGAGAGGGACGCCCTGAGCTCCAGGTTGCCGAGACCGCTTGGGAAGTAGCGGCGCTTGCCGTAGAGCGAGACCGACCGGACCAGCGCTTCGACCTCGAGGACGCGCACGTGGTGGCGGACCGTCGAGAGGGAGACGTCGCACGACTCGCCGACGGCGCTGAGACAGAGCCCCGGGTTGGACTCGACCACCCGGTAGATCGCCCGTCGGTGGTCGTTCTCGAGGGCCTCCGCCGCTCCCTCACCGTCGGACGACCGTGGGCCGCCGCCCCCTCCGTCGAAGGCGGCGTGTTCCGATCGCGGGCTGCTGCGGGAGTGGAGGGGGCGACAGTCGTCGTTCCGATCGCGGGGAACTGATTCGTCGGGCGGAACCATTGCCGACCGTGATCGTCACGACCCCGAGAATTAGCGAATTACCCGAAACATTTTGGGAAATTTGTTGCTTTTCGAATGTCTCGTCGTCGCCACGTCCCGGCTCCTCCGACGCCTGGCGCGCTAGAGCTCGTCGAAGCTCGCCAGATCCCCGTCCTCGGCCCGTTTCACGGCCGCGAGCGCGTCGACGTAGCCGGCGCCGGCGTTCGACGTCGCGTACTCGGCGGTGCCGGCGGGATCCTCGACGTCCGCGGCCGCGTCGGGGTCGGCGGTCGCTTCGAGGGTGTTGATCACGTCGATCGGGTCCGGCGCCTCGCCGTGGTTCGCGACGTAGGCGTCGATCACGAGCGCGGCGCAGCCCGCTGCGACCGGGTTCGCCATGCTCGTCCCGGAGAGCAGCCCGTAGTAGAGCTCGTCGTCGTCACCCAGCGCCCAGAGGGGCTGGGCGGGGTTGAGGGTGCTCATCACGTCGGCGCCCTTCGCGGCGACGGTCGGCCGGTTGACCTCGAACGTCCCCAGTTCGTCCTCGGGGACGCCCCGATACAGGTCTGTGAGGTTCTCCAGGGCCGTCTCGCGATCGTGGTTACCGTCGTCGGCGCCGCGCGAGGAGAAGTCGGTGACGGACTGGTCGGCGTGGGTCGCGGCGACGCTCATCGCGTACGGCGCCTGCTTGCGCTGGCCCAGGGTGTCGTCGCCGGGGCCGTCGTTGCCCGCGGAGAACGTGATGAGCACGCCCTCCTCGTAGCACAGCCACATCGCGACGTTGAGCGGGTCGTAGGGATCGTAGTCGCCGGGACCCGCGCCGTAGGAGTTCGAGGCGACGTGGATCTCGTGGTCGCCGGAACGCTGGTTCGCGAGCAGGTGGTCGTAGGCGGAGACGGCCTTGAGGACGGTCAGCGAGGCGTTCGCCGAGTACGACGTCAGCGTGACGTCGGGGGCCATTCCGCGGTACTCGCCGTCGCTGGCGGAGCCGTCCGCGCCGACGCTGCCCGTACAGTGGGTGCCGTGACCGACGTCGTCAGTGTTGACGAGTCCGGCATCGGTCCACAGATCGTCCTCGATGGCCAGCGGGTCGCCGACCCACTGCCAGTTCGCTTCGAGGTTGTCCTCCAGGTCGGGGTGGGCGCCGTCGACGCCCGTGTCGATCACGGCGACGTGGACGTTCTCGCCGGTGTGCGGGGTCTCGATCCCCTCGCCGTCTTGTACTTCGCTGGCGCGGGTGTCCGGGCGCGCGTCGTCGTGCTCCCAGTCGAGTTCCTCGTTGGGAGCGACGCGGCGGACGTCGTCCCAGTCCGCGACGGTCGCGATCTGGTCGCCGGTGAGCTTGGAGTAGCCGACCGGAACCTCCTCGAAGGCGTGGAACCCCTCCGCGAGGTCGAGTTCGCCCAACCGGTCGACGTCGTCGGTCGAGTCGAAGGTGACGAGCGCCTCCTGGAGCTCGTCCGTATCGAGCTCGAGGTCGGCCGCGACGGTCCCGGTCGCGCCGAGCGCGCCGACGCTCGCGGCGCCGACGAGGCGGAGGAACCGTCGTCTGTTCGATCCGTTCGTGGGTGGTGACGTTTCGCGTGTCATCGGTCTGGTCTCTGTTGAAGTGAGGTGCCCGGTTCGCGCCCCGTCGAGGCGGGAGACATCTCCCGGTGGGGCGGAACGATTCACGTAGCGCCGACTACGGGGCCGATCAGGTCTCCTCGGCGACGACGGTCACGTTCCGCTCGGTGCCGGAGACCGTCGTCCACTCGCGGTCGGTGAGCGTGCCGTCGTCGTCGGTGTCGGTCGAGACCGCGACGGGGCCGAAGCTGTAGCGGTCGGAGTCCTCGACGTCGTCGGGCGCCTGCGCGAAGTGAGTCAGGTCCTCGTAAGCGTCCCGCGGATCGTCGAGGCCGAAGTAGACGTGGGTGCCGCCGCCGAAGGCTGGCGTGGTGGCCTCGACGTCGCCGTGGTCCTCGTCGACCTCCCAGCCCTGCGGGACCGTGTCGCGGACGATGACTTCCTCGCCCTCGGGGTGGCGCACCGCGACGTCGAGCTCGGTGCGGTTGGTCTGGCCGCCGGTGAACACCGAGGCGTCCTTCTCGGCCTCGCCTTCGACGACCAGTCCCTCCTCGAACGAGGTTTCGAGGTCCAGGTGGGCGCGGCAGTCGAATCCGTTGACGAGCCCGGGGACGTTGACGAGCTTCGCGACGACGTAGAAGACGCGCTCGCCGCCGTTGGCCTCGAGGTCGTCGACCGAGACGCTGGTCGAGACCGAGGCCTCGCCCTCGAGGCCGGCGTCTCCGTCGACGATCGTCGGGTCGCCCGTCTGCTCGTCGGGGTTCTGGGCGTCGTAGATGAAGAGGTCGACGTGCGGGTCGCCCCTGGTGGCGCCCGAGTTGGCGCCGCTGTAGTGGCTGAACTCGACGGCGGCCTCGACCTCGCCGGGCGCGCCGACGCGGACGTGGCCGGCGATCGCCCGCTCGTCGTCGGGCACGGCCAGGCCGACCTCGCCGGCGATCGACTCGTCGGTGAGCTCGCGGGTGACGGCGTCGATGGCCGGGCCGAGGTTCGCGCGGCCGTACCCTTCGTACGGGTCGCGACCGCCGTGACGATAGACCGGCGCCTTGGCGCGGTGGTACGGCGCGGCCGTCAGGGCGGTCTCGGTCGCCGTGGAGAGGATCGCCGTCTTGAGGCGGAGCACGTCCTCGCGGTCGGCCTCGGCGGGCTCGGGGATGGCGATGGCGCCGGGGGCGTCCTCCTCCATCGCGTCGCCGACCAGTCCGGCGATGCCCGCGACCGACGGGCCGGCCATCGACGTCCCGGCGGCGCCGCGGTAGTCGCGGACGCCGTCGCGGCCGTCGCCCTCGCGTCTGGCGCCCTGCAGCGGGCTGTCGAGCGAGGTGTCGAGGGTCACGTCCGACAGCTCCTCGAGCACGTCGTCGGCGAGCTCGTACTCGTAGTCGGCGTCGCCGGTGATCGCGTCGTCGAACTCGGTCTTCGGCTCGAGGTCGTCCTCGTCGAGGTCCTCGTACTCCTCGACGGGTTCGAGCTCGGCGTCGGCCGCCGCGTCGTCGGGTTCGGTCTCGGTGACCTCCTCTTCGGGCTCGCCGTTCTCGGCGGCCAGCTCGAGGACGTTGATGGTCCCGCCCGGCGCGGTCACGTCCGGCTTCATGAACGGCTCGTCGTGCTCGTCGATGCCGCCGATGCCGCCGCTGGAGTACGCGGAGATACCGTCTCGCGCGCCGGTCGCGACGACCGAGATCGACTCCGCCGTGGCCGCCGGCGGTGCGTTCCCGGACGCGGGGGAACCGTCGTTGCCGGCGGAGGCGACGACCAGCGTCCCCGCGCCGGTGATGTCGGCGACGGCGTCCGGGATGTCCTCGCCGAATATCGGGAGCCCGCCGACGTACCCCCAGGACATGTTCACGGCGCGAACGTTGAAGGTGTCCGTGAACTCCTCGGCGTAGTCGCCGTAGTCCTCGGTCGCGGCGCCGAGGTCGGTGAGCGAGAGGATGCTGGCGTTCGGCGCGATCCCCGCGTGCAGCGACGGGTCGCCGTCGCCGGTCCGATCGCCCACCGTGTCCGTCGGGTGGAGGAAGGCGCCGAGGGCCACGCGCTCGACGGTGCCGGTCGAGACGAGCTCACCCTCCTGGGCGCGCACGTGGATCGTGTACGTCGCCTCGCCCTCGTCGTGGACGGTCGCCGTCTGGGCGACGACGTTCTCCTCGAGGCTCGTCCCCACGACGTCGGTGGACGTGGCGAGCTCCTCCCCGTCCGGCCCCTCGATGACGAGCTCGATCAGCTCCCCGTAGGCGCTGACGAAGACGCCGGTGCCGGCTTCGGCCTCGACCTCGTAGGTGAGCGCGTCCCCGAGAAGCAGCGTCGCGCGCGGTTCGTCTTCCTCGTAGCGGTCGGGGTCGATGGCGCTCGCGCGCCCCGTCCCGGCCATGATCGAGGCGACGTGGGTGCCGTGGCCGTTCTCGTCGCGGGGCTTCTCGAATCCGCCGAAGCGGTGGCTGTCGTTGTACCAGCCGACGAGCTTCGTCGTACTCGGCGTGATCGCGCCGCCGGTGTTCGCGAACGGATTGCCGTCCACCGCGAACTCGTCGTCCTCGGTGGTCGCCGTGGCGCCGCTCCACGGGCCGACGTCCGGGTGGCGCGCGTCGGTCCCGGTGTCGGTGAGCGCGAGCGTGCGGTCCGGTCGACCGCGGTAGCCGCGCTCCCAGCCGTGCATCGCTTCCCGTACGCGGACGTTCAGGAACGAGGGATCGATCTCCCCCGCATCGGTCGCGGCGGCGCCGCTCGAGCCCGCGGCCCCGCCGACGAGCAGCCCCGCCCCGGCGAGCGCGCCGGTCTTCATGAGCGATCGCCTGGACACCGATCCCTCGCCTTCCGCATCCGTGCTGTCCTGTGAACTCATAGCACGAGGTGACGTTCATCGCTCCCGTAAGAAGGGGTTGTGACAAACCCGTCCAAAGGTCCGAGAGAAGCGCCGAAAGGTCAGTTTTCTCCGGGTTGGGCCGATCGGGAAGTCGGGTTGCGGATCGGCTCGGCGACCGGATCGCCCGCGCTCTCAAACGCGGACCGGTGGTCGGTGTCGTCGTGCATCCGGCGAGCGAGTGGGCCACGGTTTTTGCCCGTCGAGCCCGTACTTCCTAACATGACGGGTGATAACACGCCACAGTACGACGGCGTCGGCATCTGGGGCGGCGGCGCGGTCAGCGGCATCGTCGCCGGGGTCGTCATGGGTGTGATCATGCACTTCGGGGCGAACCTGATCGAGGTGCTCGGCGGGCTCGTCCCGGGCCCGGACCCGGCCCTCGGGATCGGCTGGGTCGTCCACATGGCCATCAGCGTGGCCTTCGCCCTCGTCTTCGCGGGCGTCGTCTCTCGCCCGTCGATCAGGGAGAGCGTGATCGACTTCACGGACTTCCTCGTCGCCGGCCTCATCTTCGGGGCCCTCATCGGGATCATCGCGGGCGGCGTCGTCTTCCCGGTGGCGATGCAGGGCGCCGGGGTGGCGGCGCTGCCGGTGCCGTTCCTCCCCATCCCGGGCGTCGCCGGGGAGTTCGCCGCCGCGGTCATCTTCGCGATCGCGCACCTCGCCTACGGCCTGACCCTCGCCGCGGCGTTCGCGACGATCAACGGCGTCACGCCGGCGCGCGTCTCGGATCGAATCGCGACGCTGGAGTGAGGGGGTTCGTCCGGGGGTGGTTTCGGACCTCCCGACTACCGCTCGGTTTCGAGGGTTGCGGCCAGTTCCCTGAGCCGGGCGATCCGCTCTTCGGTCGGCGGGTGCGAGCGCGTCTCGACGGTGAACGCGTCGTCGTCCGCGAGTTCGTCGTCGGCGCGCCGGAATCCGTGGGGGAGCAGATACATGCCGGACAGGCCGCCGTATCTGGCGCGCTTGTCCGTCGACGGCCGCTCGTCGACCTCGTCGAGCGTCGCGAGGGCGCCCGCCAGCGCCGCGGGATCGCCGGCGAGCCGGGCGCCGGCGCGGTCGGCGACGAACTCCCGCCGCCTGGAGAGGCTCCGCGCGGCGAGGAGGACCGCGGCCGAGAGCACGCCGAGGACCACGCCGCCGACGACGAGCGTCACGCCGACGGCGACGACGAACTGGACGACGGCGGCGACGCTGAGCAGCGGCGCGTCGACGAACGTCGACGCGAGGACGTAGCCGCCGACGGCGACCACGCCCCAGCACGCGGTTTTCGTCCACCCCGGCAAGCCGTCGAACGGCGAGTACTCGTCGCTGACCAGGGCCGGCAGGAACGACGCGACCGTCATCACCGCGGCGTCGCGATTCTTGAGGTGGGCGAGCTCGTGGGCGAGCACCGCGTCCAGCTCCGCGTCGTCGAGCGTCTCCAGCAGTCCGCGGCTGGCGACGATCGTCCCGCCGCCGATCCCGCCCACCGCGAAGCTGTTCGGAACGGAGGTGTCCGCGATCGCCACGGCGGGAGCGGGGGCGTCCGCCATGGCGGCGAGGCGGGTCACGTTCTCGTGGAGGTCGGGCGCCTCGGTCTCGTCGACGAGGGTCGCGTCGGCCTCCGCGAGGAGCTCCCGGCGCGTGTACCGGAGCTGGACGACCAGGAGCCCGATCAGCGCGATCCCGGCGAGGACGACGTACGTCGCGACCTGCGATTCGACGCCGGCGGCGGCGACGAGGGGCCCGAGCCAGGGCTCCAGCAGCGCGGCCGCGACCAGCGCGAGACACAGGTCGATGGCGAGGACGAGCGCCAACGTGGCACCCATGCGAACGGCCAGACGGTCGTCCATACGCGGCCGTTTCTGTCGGGGAACGATAACGATTTCCCTCCGCGGCGCGGCGTCCGGCCGGTCGCTGCGGTTTCCGACTTCCTCCGACCCGCGTCGGTTCCGATAGAAAGGCATATATCAACTCGATCGGATGTGGCCGTGTGGGATACGATCTCCGCACCGCGGCGGTGATCGCCTGCTGCGTCCTCGGCGTCCTGATCGCCGCCTCGTTCTTCCCTGCAGCCGGGATCGGCGTCGACGCGGAGGTCGAGCCCGGCGCCGGCGACGGGGGCGGGAGCGGTGCGGCCGCCGACGGAACTGCCGACGGAGACGACGGTCCGGACGACGGGAGCGGCGGCTCTGACGACGGCGGCGACGGAGGCGACGGTGCGGACGACGGGAGCGACGGCTCTGCCGACGGTGCCGACGACTCGGGCGATGGTTCGGATGACGGCACCGACGACTCGGACGACGACGGGGCCGCCGGCGACTCGATCTCGGCTTCCTTCGCCTTCGCGGTGCTACTCGCGCTCCTGGGGCTGGCCGCCGGAGGTCTCTTCTGGACGGCGTCGGATCCGACCCGGGCGCGCGGGGTCACAGCGGCCGACCTTCCCGACGGATTCGTGCCGCGGTTCCGCTTGCGGCTCGCGCGGATTCCGCAGGTGACGATGGTCGCGACCGTCGGCGCGGCGCGCCACGGGACGACGATCGGACGGTCCCTGGCGGTTCTCGGACGCGGCGTCGGGAGCGCGTCGGGTAGCGTGCTGGCGTCGATCGGACGCGGAACGAGCGCCGCGATCGCGGGCG
>SKPV01000050.1 GCA_007119345.1 Halovivax sp. | reverse complement strand
GGTCGAGCTCGGTTGCTGATCGCGAGCGCTCGCTCGTTCCTCCGAAGCGCCGGAGCCGCCTCCGTCCTCTCTTGCGCTCTGCGCTCGCCTTTCGGAGGTGGCGCGGCCACCCGTCGACTCGAACCGATCGACGAAGGTCTCCCGAACGAACGTCGGGAGCTCCCGACGTCGGTCGATACCGACCGTGTGCTCGAGGGCGGCCCTGACCGGCCGAGTCGAGGACAGCCAGTTCGAGACGGGTGCCGTCGCCGAACCGAGACGTGCGAGGGTCTCGACGTTCCCGAACAACCGCTTGTCGAGGGCCAGACCGGGTTCCTCGACGTCGGGCGCGAGTCCGTCGACCAGGTGGTCGAACGCGTCCGGCTCACCGCTCCGATTGAGGCGGTCGCGGACGACGGTGTTGATCCACGGAACGTCGATTTTGACGGGGCAAGCGGCAACGCACCGCGTGCAGCCGGTACAGAGGTCGTTGAACTCGGCGGCGGACTCCTCGCCGTGGACGCCCGCCTCCCAGCCGGTCGCGATCCCGCCGGAGTAGGTCTCCCCGCCGAACGCGTGGCCGCCGACGTGTTGAAAATTCGAACAGGAGTTCGAGCACGCACCACACCGGATACAGTACAGCGTTTCCCGGAGCTGGTCGTCCTCCCGCATGTCGAAGCGACCGTTGTCCAGTAACACCAGGTGGAACGAACGCTCCCCGGACCCCCACTCGTCGGCCTCGAGATCCATCGTCGGCGTGGCGGTCGGCGGCGTCAACACGGAGAGATACCGGGAGATCGGCTGGCCCGTGGCCGCGCGGGCGATGATGCGCGCGAACGGCTGGAGATCGTCCACCGAGGGGATCAGTTTCTCGACGCCCGCGACGGCCACGTGGGTGTCGGGCGTGACGGCGCACTTTCTGGCGTTACCTTCGTTCGTCACCAGCACGACGCTCCCCGAGTCCGAGAGCACGAAGTTCGCGCCGGTAACGCCGACGTCGGCTTCCAGAATCCGCTCGCCGAGAACGTCGCGGGCGAACCGAGTCAGATCCTCCGGAGTCTCGAGCGGTCGGTCCGGATCGAACCGGTCTTCGAAGAGGCTGGCGATCTCCTCGCGTGATTTGTGCATGGCCGGACCGACGATGTGCGAGGGGTCCTCTTCGGCGAGTTGGATGACGAACTCACCCAGGTCCGTCTCCCAGACCGACGCGCCGACGTCGTGCAGGTGGTCGTTCAGATCGATCTCCTCGGTGGTCATCGACTTGCTCTTGACCACCGTCTCGCCGTCGACGTCGTCGACCACGTCGGCGATGTATTCGTTAGCGTCGGCGGCGTCGTCCGCCAGGTAGACCGTCCCGCCGTTCGCTTCGACGGCGTCCGTGACGGTCTCGATCAACGACGGCAAGCGATCGATCGCGTCTACTTTGACCTCCCTCGCCCGATCTCTGAGCGCCTCCCACTCGGGAAACTCGGCGATTGCACGGTACCGCTCCGCGTTCTTCTGTCCGGCTCCGGATCGCACCTGGGCGCCCTCTGCGTCCATGACCCGACGGATGTGTCGGGCTCGGCGTTCGCGGTCGCCCCGATCTCCCGTCATCCGTCGATCACCGTGAGGACGTGGACGTCGCGCGGCCCGTGCGCGCCTCGAACTAGCCCTCCCATGTCCGCGGTCGCGCTCGGACCGGTGGCGAAGACGACGCTCTCGGTACCTGTCGCGAACGCGTCGGCCAGTCGATCGAGGCCGTCCCCGAGGTCGTCGTAGAGCTCGCGCTCGGGGACGACGATCACGTGACGCTCGGGGTACAGCGCGATCGGTTCGAGGGCGTCGGGACTCGACGGGAGCGCCACCGAACCGGTCGAGGCGACGGCGAACGAGCCGGGCGTGACGCCGGTCTCCGCCGCCACGACGTCGCGCGGGGATGGGTTCGTCTCGATCGAACACTTCGCCAGCGCGCGCGGGGCGAACGGGAGCTCCACGCCGACGGCCGGCTCGACGACCCGATCTGCGATCGCGCCGGACAACTCCGCCGAGCGAACGCGCTCGCATTTGGCACCGACCGACGCGAGGGATTCGGCGAACCGGGCCACGTTCTGACCCTCCATACCACTCACTACCGGGCGTACGGGTTATACGTCCTCCGCCCGTCGTTCGGCGCCGGCATCCGCCCTCCCGATGGTCGACGCCGCCACCAACCCTCTCGATGATCGACTTCGCCACCAGCCCCCTCGATGATCGACTCTGCCACCAGCCCTCTCGATGATCGACTTCGCCACCAGCCCTTCCGATAGATCACTCCAATACCTGGCTTGAAAGAAGAACAGTCCTCACGCGTGCTCGTAATGATTTGCCGATGATTGGCACCACGTAGGACTATCCGCAATATTCCCGTCACCTCACAGCGCTCCTAACCCCCCATCGGAACGACGATCGGCTGCCCGCCGATCACGAAACGGATAGCCGACGAGAATTCACCAGGCGTACGGCGAATCCGCTCGTCCGGTGGGTCCCGTGCCGTCGGTCTGACGCGCGTCCGACGTCCGTTCGTTCACTGATATTCGAGCGGGCAAAAAGTGATGGTACTGGAGTCGAAAGGAGGGGGCAATGTCCACGGAACGGTTACCCGATCAAAAATTATTCGAGCTCTACCGATCCTACATCGGCGAGCCGGATAGCGAGCGCGACGTCTACGTCGGGTTCGGTCTGTTCTTAGGTGGTATCGGCCTCGCGGTGATCGCGCTGGTACTCTTCGCCTGGAGCACCACCCTGGAAGCGAGATCCGCGGAGTACTTTAGCTGGGTGCAGCCGGCGTACGCCCTCGGCATGCTCTCGCTACCCTCGGTGATGCTCGGGATCGTCGTCCTGTTGCCGTCGGAGCGACGCGTTCTCGCCGTCTCCGTCGCCGGAGCGGCGATCACGGTCGCCGCCACGGGCGGGTTCGTGTACGCCTATCCGGAAAACTGGAACCTCTACGGCGCGGATTACACGATCGAGATCGTCGCGGTGTACGCCATCGGCCTGTCGGGCATCACCGCTTCGACCGGCGCGGCGCTCATCGCCCACTACCTCGATATGGCGCGGACCCTGGAGGCGACGACGGTCGACGAGGAGGAAGAAGAGGAGGAGCACTACACGGACGAGGAGATCAGAGGCGACATCGACGCCGCGATGGAGGGGGTCGAACTCTCCTGGGGCGGCGTCGAAAAGAGCGACAACACCACGCTGACGTTCACCGACCACGAGTTCGACGGCGCGGACATCGGGAACGTGAGCGTGAAGAAGACTCGATCGACCGGCGTCCAGGACCAGGTGGCCGGTCTCAAGGGACTGAAGGGCGGCGAGAAGAAAACGGCGACGTCGAACAAGACGGTCGACGACCAGACGGCGAAGCTCAAGGAACTCCGCGAACGTCAGCGCGCTGACGAGCTCGCGACGGCCGACGAGACGGGTGTCGACGCGGTTCGTGGGCGCCTCGGTCAGGCCGTTTCCGGGATCAAGGCCCGTCTGGGCGCCGTTCGCGACCGAGTAAAACGGAATTAAGTCGGTCCGTTCGCGGTGTAATGTCCTTTTATTCGTTTCAATTTTATGGAGAAGCAATGTACATAGATTTATAATCAACCAGTCGCGTTCCACACACATGGCCAAAGGCCTAGACGTCGGAACGATGAACATCCTGTCGGCACAGCAGGATGGTAACGATACCGTATTCGTCCAGCAGCGCAACTCCTTCGTGGAAATCGAGTACTCCGATATGGCGGAGCAGATGCTCTCGCGAAGCGAAGTGCTTCACATCCGGAAAGACGACAAGGTGTACGTCGTCGGCGACGACGCCCTGAACTTCGCGAACATTTTCAACAAGGAGACGCGCCGACCGATGAAACACGGGATCCTCTCTTCGGACGAGAAGAGCGCGATTCCGATGATGAAGCTCATCATCGAGCAAGTGGTCGGCGAACCCGCATACGCGGACGAGAAACTGTACTTCTCGACGCCCGCGGATCCGATCGACTCGGACCTATCGACGCTGTATCACCAGAAGACGATCGAGTCCTTCCTCAACGACATGGGCTACGACGCAGAGCCCATCAACGAGGGAATGTCGGTCATCTACAGCGAACTCGCGGACAACAACTTCACCGGGCTGGGGATCAGCTTCGGCGCCGGCATGACGAACGTCTGTCTCGCCTACTACGCGGTCCCCGTGATGAAGTTCTCCGTCGCCCGCGGTGGCGACTGGGTCGACGAGTCCGCCGCCCGCGCGACCGGGACGCCGGTCGACAAGGTCACCTCCATCAAGGAGGACGACTTCGAACTCGACTTCACCACCGACGTCGGCGGGGTCGAGGGCGCACTGTCGATCTACTACGAGAACCTCCTCGACTACGTCATCGAGAACATCGTTCGCGAGGTCGACGACGAGGACGTCGAGGAAGGACTCGACGTGCCCGTCGTCGTCACCGGCGGTACCTCGAGCCCCACGGGCTTCGAGGCGCTCTTCCGCGACCACCTCCAGGACGCGAACATTCCGTTCTCGATCAGCGGCGTCTCCCACGCCGACGAACCGCTGTACAGCGTCGCTCGCGGTGGCCTCGTCGCGGCACGATCCGACGAGGACGTCGAGTACGAGGAGGAGCAAGCCGAAGCGCCGGCCGCAAACGAGTAATCGCCGGGTACGTCTTTTCCGGTTTGTGTCGCCGCGTAGCCACCGCGTCGAATCTACGAGCCGGCCGGAAGAGACGGGACGTCGGCACTGACCCGCACCGACCGCTACGCACGGCGAGAGCCGCGTTGACGATCGACCGTCCCGGAGTTCGAGCGCGAGACGACGACTACCGGTCCACGTGGCCGTCGACGATCCGCCCGTCCGCCCCGCGAGAGGGTATTCCATCCGCAGGACGGGCGAAACCAACCGCTACCGACGGAGGAGAGGGACAGCTGTTTCCGAACGGGGCGACGTCTCCCGACGACGCGATTACCGGTCGTAGAATCGGCTGATCGCTTCCCGCCAGGACTCGGGCTCGGGCCGCTCGGCCTGGTGCTCGACGGGAACGTCTGCGTACCCGCACCTGTTGCACGCGACCGTCTTCGCGTCGCCGAGCGAGAGTCGCTCGAGCGTCGACTGGCACCGGGGACAGTCGTCCATATTTAGACATCCGATCGAATGATCTTAACTCTATGTGATTCGGTGCCCCGGCGGTACGCGAGACCCTCCGAACGGTCGCCGACCACCGGACGGAGGTATTACTATAGTGCATTTACAAAGCTTTTTGTATGCAGACCATGTATCGGCTATCGATGAGCACCACGCCCTCGACCGACGTGACGCGCGCGATCGAACGCTGTCGACCCGAAGACGTGTCGCCGGTCGCCCTCGACGCGGAGTTGCTCGAATCGACCGCTCCGGAGTATCTCCGGGATCTCAAACGGGAGCTAAACCGAGAGGGGCTGTTTCCGGCGAGAGTGACGGTGACGGCCTGCTTCGACGAGGACTGTTCGCTCGACACCCAGCAGGAGGCAGACCGGATCCGCGGGTACGTTCGCGCCGCATCGTTCCTCGGCGCGGGTGCGGTGACGGTGGAGTGCGACGCGGTCGCCAATCCCGATAAAGTGCGGCCAGCGCTCTCGGCGTGTGCTGAACGAGCGCGACGTGAGGGGCTCGAATTCGACGTCGACGGCCCGATCGATCCCTCCTGAACGAGTCGAAACCATCAGGATCCTGGGACGCGGAGTTCCGTCCGATGGGATCCCGGCGAACGCTCGCCAGGGCGCTCGAAGCGGTCGAAGATTTCGACGAGCCGAGCGTCGACCTCGAGCAGTATCTCACGTCCCCGGAGCTCGCCGCCCACCTCTGTCACTTCGCACGGCTGCAGGGCGACCTCGAGGAACGGACGGTCGTGGATCTCGGGACCGGAACGGGTATGCTGGCGATCGGGGCGAGCGTCGCGGAGCCCGAGCGGGTGGTGGGCGTGGAGGTAGACGGAGACGCGCTCGCCGTGGCGCGACGGAACGAGCGTCGGGTGCTCCGTCGACGCGTCGTCGACTGGATCCGCGCGGACGTCTCGAGACCGCCGTTGGGCGTCACTGACGCGACGGTTATCTCGAACCCGCCGTTCGGCGCTCAACGCGGCCGAAGACACGCGGATCGACGCTTTCTCGAGACCGCCCGCGACCTCGGGGCCGTCTCCTACACCGTTCACAACGAGGGGAGCCGATCGTTCGTCGAATCCTTCGCCGCCGACGAGGGGGGCGAGGTGACGCACGCCTTCGCCGGCGAGATCCCGGTAGACCGGCGGTTCGACTTCCACGAAGCCGAACGAACGGACCTCCCGGTGGAGGTCTACCGGATCGAGTGGTCGATGGGCTCCGAGTAAATTACTGGTACTCCTCCGCCGAAGCGACGACGACGCGCGTTCCGCCCGATTCAGCGTACAGCTCGTCGTCTTCCCGGACGAACGTGACGTCCGCGACGGTCGCGTCGTCGCCCTCCTCGGGGATCGGGACCGTCGTCGCGCTCCCGTTCTCCTCGCGAAGTTCGATCTGGAACTCGCCGCTCTTTGGGACGATCGAGATCCGGTTGCCGACGATCACGACGTCCGAGGTGACGGCGTCGGACTCGAAGGCGAGCGTCGACCCGTCGCCCTCGGTCGAGAGCCTGACGGCGTAGGCTGACTCGTTCCCGACCACGTCCCAGCCGGCGCGCTCCGCGGTCACCGTCTCCCGCCAGCCGGGGCCACCGAGGTGAATCTCCTCCTCGCCCGTGAACGCCAACCGATCGGCGGTCACGGCGTCGGTCCAGATCCCGCGGTCTTCGGACCAGACGATCACGCCGCTGGCGGTCACCGTTTCGTTCAGGCCCAGGGCGTCGACCGGGGCGATCGAGACGAGCGGGTTCTCGACGCCCTCGTCGTAGGCGACCTCGTAATCCGCGACGGCGACGGCGCCTTCGGCGTCTCCGGAATCGACCACGAACGCGTTGACGGCCACCGCCGGACCGGAGATCGCCGCCACGACGAGAAGCACCGCGAGCAACGCTGCACCCCTGCTCGTGAATCGCTCACCGTCGGCTCCGCTCGCCACCGAGCGCGAGAGTCGCTCGACGCGCGGTCGCGACCGGTCAGACGAACCAGAACTCCCGAACCCGAGTTCGATGCGGCGTTCCACCGTCTCGTCGGCGGCCGATCCGCGACGGAGTCGCCCGGGGACGAGCGATCGATCCGACCCGACGATCGCGACGGTCACGACGATCGCGAGCGAGACGACGACGATCACGCCGGGCCCGCGCAGGAGGACGAACGTTCCCTCGCCGGCGAACCAGTAGATCGCCCAGAGCGATTGGGCGAACCCGAACAGGAGAATCGCCAGCCAGAGGAGAACCGGATCGGGACGGACACGTCGACGTCGAAGCAGGGTCGCGCCGAGGAGGACGCCGAACAGAAATCCGATCGCGTGGCCCTGGATGGCGATCGTGGCCCAGGACGGCGGCGCCGGCGGACTCGGCTGGGCGGTCGCCCACAGGATCGGAGACTGGACCGCCCTGATCACCGTGAGGATCGCCCCGTGGGCGCCGAGGATCGCCACGATCGTCGCGATCGGGTATCGGACGATCGCGAATCCGGCGAACGCGAAGACGACCCCGGAGAACCCGATGACGGGCCCGAGCGCGAAGACGCTCGTGAGCAACCCGATCCCGATCACCGCGGTCGGGAAGACGACGAACGCCCGTATCCGTGGATCGGCGAGTCGGGCGTGACGGACCCGCTCGGGCTCTCGCGGTCGGTGGCCCCAGAAGTACTCCGCGATCGGCGCCAGTACGAGGGTCCCGGCCAGATTTCCGAGCAGGTGATTCGGCCCGTTGTGAGAGAACGACGCCGTCGCCAGCCCGAGCGGGTACCAGTACGACCAGGCCCGGTACGGAATCGTCACCGGGTTCGACCAGTCGGTTCGTCCGTCCTGGACGAACAGGTAGACGGCCAGGACGAACGCGACGACGACGAGCGTTCCCCACGGAACGCCCAGGTAAAAACGGTCCCCGAGGGCGTCCGACCAGTTCCCGCGACCGCGATCCATCGTCCGGAGCACCGCGAGGGACGCCGCGAGCGCGACGATCGCGACGAGCAACACGACGGCACCCAGGCGACTCATGTGCTGGGCGTGGCACCGGGTTAGTAAAGTGGTTTTCCTCGGCCGGCGGAACCGGCGGCTCGTCGACCCACCGATTCTACCGACCGACGACCGGCGGTGGCACCGACGCAGCCGCAGGGTCGAGACGAAGAACCGAACGACGCCGTCGACCCCCCGACTTCGACCATCGACCGACGGCGTCCCGGACCTTCGAAAGGTACAAACGGCTGACTCGCCCATCCGTAGCTATGGAACTGCGGGTTACCGACCACACCGAGGAGGAACTCTCCATCGAGATCGCGGGCGAGGACCACACCTTCATGAACGTGCTGAAGGGAGCGCTGCTGGAACACGAGTCCGTGGACGCGGCGACCTACGACATGAACCCGGAGCAATCCGGCGGCCAGACCGACCCGATTCTCACGGTCAAGACCGACGGATCGATCGAACCGCTCGACGCACTCGAGGACGCCGCCGGCACGATCCGGGAGAACAGCGGCGCGTTCCGCAGCGCGTACGAGTCGGCGGTCTGAAACCGTCGATCGCCGATTCGGGAGTCGGTCACGAAAACCGACGGTCGGACGTTCGCGGGGCGGAACGAACGGGGTTCGATCCGAGCGACGACGCCTTCCCGAGTTCCGATCCGAACGCACGCCACACCGACCGACGATTTCGAGGGACGAATCCCCGGCCTCGGGGAGGGAGTGGAGATCCACCCCGCCGAGCGAGGCGTCGGACGGGAGGTCGAACGGCGCCCGCCGTCTACCGTCGAACCGGAACGCCTCGTCGGTCGAGGAATTCCTTCGTCTCCCGGATCGAGAACTCGCCGAAGTGGAAGATGGAAGCGGCGAGTCCCGCGTCCGCACCGGCCTCGGTGAAGACCTCGTACATGTCCTCCGGGCCGCCGCACCCTGAAGAGGCGATCACCGGCGTGTCGACGGCGTCGCAGACGGCGCTCGTCAGCGGGAGGTCGTAGCCGTCTTTCGTCCCGTCGCGATCGATCGAGTTGACGAACAGTTCGCCGGCGCCGCGACGTTCCGCCTCGCGGGCCCACTCGAGGACGTCGATTCCCGTTCCCTCGCGACCCCCTTTCTTCGTGCACTCGAACCAGCAGGACTCGCCGTCGACCGCGACGTAGTGTTCGCCGTCCTCGTCGAACCGGCGCTTCGCATCGACGCTGATGACGATGCACTGGCTGCCGAACGCACGGGCGCCGTCGGTGATGAGTTCCGGTCGCTCGAGGGCGCCCGTCGTGATCGACACCTTGTCCGCACCGGCGCGTAGCGTCTCCCCGATGTCCTCGACGGTTCGGATACCGCCGCCGACCGTCAGGGGAATAAACACCTCGTCTGCGACGTCCTCGACCACGCCGAGCATCGTCTCCCGACCGTCGGCGGAGGCCGTGATGTCGAGGAAGACGAACTCGTCCGCGCCGGCCTCGTTGTACTCCCGGGCCATCTCGACCGGGTCGCCCGTGTACCGGAGGTCCTCGAAGTGGACGCCCGTGTAGACCGCCGGATTCCCCTCTTCGTCGAGATCGACGTCGATGCAGGGAATAATTCGTTTCGTCAGTACCATGAAGTTCCGTGGACGGGCCTTCGCGGCCACGGTAGTAAAGGGGCCCGAAAGTGGGCGGATGCAGGTCGCGCTTGGAGGGGGATGGAAGTATACCGCGCCCGGAAGCGGACGGATACAAACCGCGTTCGGAAGCGGACGGATGCAGACCGCGTTCGGAAGCGGGTGACGATCGATCGGACGGCGAGAGCGATCGCCGTTACCCGGGCGCGCGGAACGGAAACGTCACCGCTTAAGTGACCGACGAGAAAATAACCCGATATGACGGCCGACACAGACGATTCGGCGGAGACCGTCGGAGAGGACCTCGACGCGGAACGGACCACCGCGCCCATGAGCGAGTTCGGGCGCACGGAGCTCGCCTACGGGTTCGTCGTGCTCGCGATCGGAATCGCCGTCGCGTTCGGCGTGCCGGTACTGGCGACGGCCCTGTAATCGATCAGAAGACGTACTCGTCGTCGTGGCCCATCATTCCGTCGTCTTCGAACCCCGGTTCCCCTTCCTCCTGCGGACCGCTCGTCTTGTACGCCTTGATACCGGTCGAGAGAAGATCTTCGATCGCCTCTTCGCGATTGACGAACTCGCCGCGTTCGACCATTTGCGCGATCTGCATCTCGAGATGCTCCGGTATCGTGAGCTCAACTTTCGGCATCTGGTTCGGGTTTCGGTGGAGGGGTATTTAAGTTTGACGGGGATACTAGCTCGCCGGAAATAACCGCCGTGACACTGGTCACGGCGTTCGGTTTTGCGGCGATTTCCGGTAGCGATTCAGCGGCCGTTTCGCTCGCAGATCGGGGGTCGATCGTCGTCGGCGCGATCGCCGAAAAAACGCGCCGGACGAGGAGGGGTTCGGGACGGTTCGTCGCCCGCCCTCCCCTCGGCACGCGATCGGCGGCGACTCGGAGAGCCCTCGAGCAGGTGACGTCCTGCCGACTCGACTCACCGGTTACCCATCATCGAGTCGATCGCGCCTTTGATCGCGCTGCCGGGCTTGGTGATCGTATTGAGCTGCTGGCGCATCTTGCGCTGGTTGAAGTAGCTCGCGAAGGCGAGGATGGTCGGCGGCCACAGCCCGACGAACAACCCGCGCTGTTTGTCTCCGCGCACGAAGAAGTAGTACCACGCCAGACCGACCGACGCGGCCGACGCGATGGCCGCCGGTCCCAGTGCTTGTTCGCCCACTTCCTCGGCCGCTTCGCCTGATATCTCTCCTTCCTGCATCTTTTGTCTGGTAGCCATGCGATTGGCACCGTCGGCCAGCCCCGACTTGGTTATAGATCGAGTATCGATGCGTGAAACGGTTCCAGATCGGTCTCGGAATCGTTGCGGCGAGTTTCACGGTCGTTCCCGGCACGCGAATCCATCGTTGTCCCGAGCGCCCGGAACCACCACACCTACGTTCGCGAGCCCCTATCTACGCACATGAAAGACGTCACGGGACTCCACCGGGAGTTCGACGGCGAACGCCTCCCGCCCGGTCAACGCGAGACGACGGCGTTCCCCGTGCTGAGCAAGGGAGAGACCCCGGAGATCGACCTGGAGACGTGGGAGTGTAGCGTCTCCGGCGCCGTCGAGTCGCCGCGAACGTTCTCCTGGGGCGAGTTTCGCGAGCTTCCCCACGAGACCCAGCGCCAGGACTTTCACTGCGTAACGGGCTGGAGCCGATTCGACTGCGAGTTCACCGGCGTCCCGTTCCCGGTGCTGGCCGACGCCGTCGGCGTTCGCGAGGAGGCCGTCCACGTCCTGTTCTCGGCCGCGGACGGATACACGACCGACCTGCCGCTCGCCGACTGCATGCGCGAGGACGTGCTCTTCGCGTGGGAACTCGACGGCGAACCGCTACCCGACGACCACGGCGGGCCGCTGCGGGTCGTCACGCCCCACAAGTACGCCTACAAGGGCGCGAAGTGGGTCGACGGGGTGGAGTTCCTCACGGAACCCGAACTCGGCTTCTGGGAGCGCCGCGGTTACTCCGAGACCGCAAATCCGTGGCGCGAAGAGCGATATAGTTAGGCTGAAGGGTGCCCCGCCCCGAACACACCTCGATGGAGCGAGCGTCGGGCGGTCGAGGACTGGCGTCGGGGACGAATCTTCCAGCCGACTCGCTCGCGAGCCGGAGCTGTCGGATCGGCGACGTCTCGTTCGGCGCCGCCCTGGACGCCGCGGACCGGCCCCGGGTCAGCTGGGCGGCGCCGGACGGGCTGGAACTCGTCGGCTGGGGAGCCGCCGCGCGACTGACGGCGGAGGGGCCGGATCGCTTTCGGACGATCGCCGAGCGCGCGGACGAGACGTTCGGGGCGTTATCGTACCGCGGAGACGACCGCGCCCGACCCCGGGCGTTCGGTGGATTTTCGTTTCACGACCGGATCGACGGTGGACGGACTGACGGGACGAGAACGTGGGACGGCTTCGCCGCCGGCGACTTCGTGATTCCGAACGTCCAGCTCTCACGCCACGACGACGGCTCGTGGCTCACCGTCGTCGGAGACGAACGCAGCGTGGACGGCCGCCTGGAGGAGTGGCGATCCCGTCTCGAGGACTTCCCGTCGATGCGCGGGGCCGGGACGCCGCCCGGAATCGTCTCGTACGCGCGGACCACCGAGCACGCGGCCTGGACCCGACAGGTCGAACGGACGCTCGAGCGGATATCCGCCGGCGATCTGCGAAAGGTCGTCCTCGCCCAGGCGATGACGGCCGAACTCGGCGCGGAAATCGACGTCCCCGCGACCCTGGAACGCCTGCGGCGGCGGTACCCGGACTGTTACCGATTCGCCGTCGACGGCGGCCCGTCGACGTTCTTCGGCGCACCCCCCGAACGCCTCGTCGCCGCGGCGGGGAGACACCTGGAGACGGAAGCCTTGGCGGGGTCGGTCCCCCGCGGGGAGACGCCCGAGACGGACGACGAACACGCGGATCGACTGCGCGAGAGCGAAAAACTCGACCGGGAACACGCGTTGGTCGTCGACGCGATCCGCTCGCAACTCGACCCGCTGTCGGAGACGGTTCGCGTCGACGCTCGGACCGTCAGACGATTGGCGACGATCCAGCACCTGCAGACGCCGATTCGGGCGGAACTGGACGAGGATCGACACGTTCTGGAGATCGTCGATGCCCTGCACCCGACTCCCGCCGTCGGCGGGGTCCCCCAGCGCGCCGCCTGCGAGACGATCCGCTCGGTCGAGCCGTTCGATCGCGGCTGGTACGCCGCGCCCGTCGGCTGGTTCGACGCGAACGGCGACGGCGAGTTCGCCGTGGGGATCCGCTCGGGCGTCGCGACCGATCGCCGAGTCACCCTGTTCGCCGGAAACGGCATCGTCGCCGACAGCGACCCCGACGAGGAGTGGCGCGAGGTCGAACTCAAGTTCCGGCCGATCCTCGACGAGCTCAGATGACCGCACCGAATCGAAACGCGCTGTGGGGACGCACCATCGTCGACGAGCTCGCCGCGGGCGGGCTCGAGGCGGTCTGTATCGCCCCGGGAAGCCGTTCGACGCCGCTGACGGTGGCGTTCGCTGCCCACCCCGCCGTCGACGTGTTCTCACACCTCGACGAGCGATCGGGCGCGTACTTCGCGCTCGGTCGCGCTCGGCGGACGGGACGACCGACGGCCCTCGTCTGTACGTCCGGGACCGCCGCGGCGAATTTCCACCCGGCCGTGATCGAAGCCGACCGGGGTCGGGTGCCGCTGGTCGTCCTGACGGCGGACCGACCGCCGGAGCTCCGCGACAGCGGCGCCAACCAGACGGTCGACCAGCGCGACCTCTACGGCGACGCCGTGCGCTGGAACGTCGACCTTCCCGAACCGAGGATCGACGAGCGCACCCTCCGGAGCCTCCGGACGACGGCGGCGCGCGCGCTCGCGACGGCGACGGGCACCCCCGCCGGACCGGTCCACCTCAACTGCCCGTTCGCGAAACCCCTGGAACCGACCGCGGTGCCGGGAGACGTTCCCGCCGACTTCGAGGAGACGCTCGCCGGCCGGGGTCGGGACGGGCCGTTCGTGACGACCGCGATCGGTCGCCCGGGGGTCGAGGAAGCGACCGCCGAACGAGTGGCCGACGCGCTCGAGGGGGCGAGGCGCCCGCTGTTCGTCGGCGGACCCGCGGATCCGGAGGAGGTCGCGACGGGCGAGCGGGAGTGGCGACGAATCCTCGCGGAGCTCGCCGAAGCGATCGGCGCCCCGCTGCTCGCCGACCCCCTCTCGGGGTTCCGATTCGGAACCCCGGCGGATTCCGCGACGATCTGTGCCGGGTACGACGCCTACGTCGGCGATCCGGTTCCAGACCCCGACGTCGTCGTCCGATTCGGAGCCTCGCCGACGTCGAAAGCGCTGCGACACTACCTGCGAGACGCCGACGCGACCCAGTTCGTCGTCGATCCGTCGGGCGGCTGGCGGGAGGCGGAGTTCACCGCGACCGATCTCGTGGTATCGGACCCCGCCGCCCTGGTGGGATCGGTGGCCGACGCTATCGTGCCCGCGGAGGCGCGGGCGTCCGTCGACGACGCGTGGATCGATCGCTACCGGGAGGCCGAGTCGATCGTCGACGAGGTCGTCGCCGACGCCACGACGCCCGACGCGCTCGCCGACGATCCGTTCGAGGGCGGCGTGCTCGCGACCGTGTTCGCCGAGGCGGCCGACCCCGCCACGGTGTTCGTCTCCAACAGCATGCCGATACGGGACGCGGATCGATTCGTCCGGCCGAGAACGGCGGACGTGACCGCGCTCGGCAACCGGGGCGCGAGCGGAATCGACGGGATCGTCAGTTCGGCCCTCGGGGCCGGCAGCGCCGTCGACGACGCGCTCACGCTCGTCACCGGCGACCTGGCGCTGTACCACGACGCGAACGGCCTGCTCGCCGTCGAGCGCTGTGACGTCGACGCGACGATCGTCGCGATTCACAACGACGGCGGCGGTATCTTCCACCAGCTCCCCGTCGAGTCGTTCGATCCGCCGTTCACCGACCAGTTCAAGACGCCCCACGGGCTCGACTTCGCCCCGCTCGCCGACCTCTACGAGTTCGAGTACGAGACGGTGGCTCCCGAAGCCTTCCCTGACGCGTACGCGTCGTCGGTCGCCGCGTCGGGAACCACTATTCTCGCCGTCGAGTTCGACGCCGCCGACAGTCACCGGCGGCGCGCCGAACTCGAAGAGAACGTGCGCCGACGACTCGGCGCCGATCCGTAGCTGCGGCCCGTTGCCGGGCGAACGAGCGGTCGGAAAGTGCGGGGCCCCGAGGCCGTCGGCTCGGTCACGGGCGGAGCGCCCACCAGACCGCGGCCGCGTAGCCGAACGGCACCCAGAAGGCGGCGACGACCAGCAGACCGACGAACGAGAACGGGTGGACGGGACCGAACTGCGCCATCGCCGGCGGTATCAGGAGTCCCCACGTGCCGAACGCAGCAAGCGCCACGCGGGGTTTCGTGAGGATGTACCCGACGATGACGAGCGTACAGCAGGCGACGATCCCGTTCACGGCACGGTGAAGCTGCGGACTCAGGCTGGCGTAAACGAGCAACGGGTAGACGATCGAGAGACAGGCCAGGACGATCGCCGTGGAGCGATCGATCGACTCGTACGGGCTCGCGAGTTGGATCTCGTCGTCCCAGCCGTGGACCGCAAAGCCCCCGGACCTGGCGGTAGTCGATCGGCCGCGACCGCGACTCGAGCCGGTCGACGAACCGGTACAGCCGACGAAACTGGCGGTAGACGACCGCCCCCGGCTCCGACTCGAACCGACCGTCCAGTCCGTTCCACCGACTTCGGAAGCGGTCGTCGAACCCGAACCGTGTGTCCGATCGGTCCCGCGGCGATCCGTCTCGTCGCCGAACCACCACCCGTCGGCGGCGGCCGTCCGACGTTCGCGTCGGTAGCGCTGACGAGCGTGGTGACTCGGTCCGTCGTCGCCGGTGGCTTCGGGACTCGATCCGTCGTCGCCCGTGGCTCCAGTACTGGGTTCCTCGGCAGAACCAGCGGCCGACCCTCCCGACGACGTCCTACCGGCGGTCCCCTCGGTGGACGCCCTACCTGCGGACGCGCCAGACGTAGACGTGCCGGCCGACGCGCCAGACGTAGACGTGCCGGCCGACGCGCCAGACGTAGACGTGCCGGCCGACGCGCCAGACGAAGACGTGTCGGCGGGGCCGTCGCGAGAGCCGTCGCGGTCGGCTTTCGTGCCGCCGCCGGGTTCGTCCGCTCCCTCGTTCTCGGGAAAGTGATTCCCCCACCTGACGTAGGCGTCGTGGCCGAGCCTATCGTACCGAGCCCGCTCGGTCTCGTCCGTCAGCACTGACTCGGCGGCGGTGACTCGCTTGAACTGCTCGGCCGCGTCGAGGTCGTCGTTCCGATCGGGATGCGTCTCCAGGACGCGCTCGCGGTAGGCCTCCCTGATCTCGTCCACGGAGGCGTCCGCAGAGACGCCGAGGACGTCGTAGTACGTCTCACCCATCGAACGAACGCTCGGTTCGGTACCCGGCGGGAAAAATCGATCGGGGACGCGCCTCGAACGGCGACGGGTGCTCGAAGTCGATGGAGTGTGACCGACGGTTACCCGCAGACGACGTTAGCCAGGGATCGACGTCGGCTCCCGAGCGTCGAACGCTACCCGTCGGCGTTGCCGACAGCCCGGCGTTTTTGGCGGCGGCTCGCGAGCCTCCCCGTATGGACGTCGCGATACGAAACACGCTCGCGTTGACGATGCGAGACGGCGGTCTGGCCCCGATCGACGACGCGACGATCGGGATCGAGGACGGGGAGATCGCCGCCGTCGGTCCGACCGGGGAGGTCGACGGGGACGCGGACAGGGTGATCGACGGACGCGGAACGCTGACGCTCCCGGGACTGGTGAACGCGCACGCGCACACTGGACTGACGCTGCTCCGGGGCGGGGCCCAGGACGTGCCCGAGATCGAGTGGATGAACGAGGCGTTGGGACCGCTGAGCGAGGCGGCGACGGCCGCCGACGTGATCGCGGGGGCTCGACTCGGCGTGCTCGAAGCCGTGCTGTCGGGGGTGACGACCGTCGGCGAGTACGCGGCGAACGTCGATCGGCTCGTCGAGGAGGTCTACTTACCCATGGGCGTGCGGGTCGCGGCGGCGGAGACGATCAACGCCGTCGACGCCGAACGGGCCGACCACGGACCGAACGAGGCGTACCCGCTCGAGGATGCGGCCGCCGAGGAGGGCCTCGAGCGCAACGAGGCCCTCTTCGACGGCTTCGCCGACGAGACCCTCGTCTCGTGTCTGTACGGTCCCCAGGCGCTGGACATGGTCCCGAGGTGGCTCCTGGAGGAGATTCGCGACCGCGCCGCGGAGCACGATCGCGGGGTTCACATGCACGTCGCCCAGGGCGACCGGGAACGGCGCCAGATCGAAGCGCGGTACGGCGAGGGCGAGACCACCGTGAGCGTCCTCGACGACGTCGGTCTGGTCTCGGATCGACTGCTGGCGGCGCACATCCACGGGGCGACGGCGGCCGAACGCGAACGGCTCGCCGAGGCCGGTGTGCGGATGGCGGCCAATCCGTGCTCCATCGCGGCGATCGACGGCATCGTCCCGCCGATCGTCGAGTACCGCGAGTACGGCGGTGCGGTCGGGATCGGCACCGACCAGGCGCCGGGGCCAGGCGGCCACGACTTCCTCCGGGAGCTTCGAACCGCGGCGCTGCTCGCGAAGACCGACCGAACCGATCCGACCGCCTTCCCCGCGTGGGAGGCCCTCAGGGTCGCCACCATCGAGGGAGCGAGGGCGCTCGGCATCGACGACCGAGTCGGCTCGCTCGAGGTCGGCAAGCGCGCCGACGTGGTGGTCTGTGACCTCGAACACCCCTCCGTGGCACCGACGGTTTCGAAGCCGCTGCGAACCGCGATTCCGAACCTCGTCTACGGAGCGAACGCCGGGATCGTCAAGCACGTCTTCGTCGAGGGGCGCCGGATCGTGGATGAGGGGGAGCCCGTCACCGCGGACGCGGACCAAATCGTCTCGGACGCCCAGCGACGGGCGGAGCGGACGTTCGGAGAGGCGGCCGACGAGTGGCTGGCCGCGGGGAGCGAACTCGCCGCCCGCACCGATCGCTGAACGAACTGATCGGGCGAGCGGACCGCGACCGAACCGGCGAGCGGACCGCGACCGTGCGAGGCCGCCGGACGATCGTCACCGAAGACGGATCGACCGGTCGATCGAGATATCGAAGCGGGCCGAACGGATTCGCGATATCGTCGGCGTACGCCCTCGTAATCTTCTCTTGTTCTGGGCGCTCTCTTGTACCTGAGCGAAAACAATACGAGGGCGGTCCTTGCGACTGCGTGAGGACCGGACCCATGACTGACAACGACTTCGATCGACGGACGGCCCTGCGGCTCTTGGGCGTCGGCGCTCTCGCGGCGACCGGTACCGGGGTCACGGCGGCCGACGATCATCACGACGACGACCATCACGACGACGACGACCACCACGGTATGTCGATGCCGGAACTGTGGATCGCCCACCTCCGGCCGCAGGAAGGCGTCCAGACGAAGGCGCGCGGTGCCGCCGTCTTTCAACCGTACGACGGACGGATGCCGTTCGTCCTGGGGGTGGCGAACGTGGAGGACGTCTTCATGGCTCACATCCACGAGGACCAGGCCCTCGGTCCGGTCGCCGTCTGGATGCACGATTTCGCGACCCGGAACGAGCGCCCCGTCGAGGGTCGCTTCACGGGGATGCTCGACGCCGGCACGATAACCGACGAATCGGTCGCGGAGGGACGCGCCGAGGAGGCGGCCTCGGCGAATCTCGGGGACCTCCTCGGGAAGATCGAGGCCGGGGAGGCGTACGTGAACGTCCACACCGAGGCTCACCCGGAGGGCGAACTCGCCGGACGAATTCAGCGCTTCGACTGGGGGAAGATGGATCCGGCGACGATGGAGTGGATGACCGAAGAGTGGTAACGGTCCGATCCGCGGGTTCGGCGCGGCCGGAGGGTGTGCGTTAGATCGACCCGCGCCGAGGGGTCGACGTCGCGTGCCCGGACCCGGGGACGAGAACCTATTTGAGTGCGTCGGCCCGAACCACGGACGATGGTTTCGGAACTCTTCGCGGAGGATCGGTGGGAACCGATAGCGTCGGTCGATTTCGAGGATCTCACCTACCACCGGGCGACGGACTCGGGAACGGTCCGGATCGCGTTCGACCGGCCGGCGGTCCGGAACGCGTTCCGACCGGAAACCGTCGACGAGCTCTCGGCCGCGTTGGATCACGCGAAGCGTCAGACGGACGTGGGCTGCGTGGTGCTGACGGGTAACGGCCCGTCGCCGAAAGACGGTGGCTGGGCGTTCTGTTCGGGGGGCGACCAGACGATCAGGGGCGACGACGGCTACCAGTACGGGGGAGACGAAACCGCCTCGTCGGGGCAGGGACGACTCCACATCCTGGAAGTCCAGCGCCAGATCCGACACATTCCGAAGGTGGTCGTCTGCGTCGTCCCCGGGTGGGCCGTCGGCGGCGGTCACTCCCTGCACGTCGTCTGCGACCTCACGCTGGCCAGCGAGGAACACGCGAAGTTCCTCCAGACGGACCCCGACGTCGCCAGCTACGACGCCGGCTTCGGCTCCGCCTATCTCGCCCGCCAGATCGGCCAGAAGAAGGCCCGCGAGGTGTTTTTCCTCGGGAAGACCTACTCGGCCGAGGAGGCCGCCGAGATGGGGATGGTCAACGAGGTCGTCCCCCACGAGGAGCTCGAGGAGACGGCCCTGGAGTGGGGCGAGCGGATCAACTCGAAGAGTCCGACGGCGATGCGGATGCTCAAGTACGCGTTCAACATGGCCGACGACGGTTTCGTCGGCCAGCAGGTTTTCGCCGGCGAAGCGACGCGTCTCGGCTACATGACCGACGAGGCGACGGAAGGGCGGGACGCCTTCGTCGAGGGTCGCGAGCCCGACTTCGACGATTTCCCCTGGCACTACTGATCTCCGCTCGCGGCCGCCGGCCCGGACCGCGCCGCCCTCGCCCGCAATGCCAACGTTGACACTCTCGCGTGATGGACACTCGAGTGATGACGACGGCCGAGATGGACGTCTCCCGGACGAGAGCCTGGGTGATGGCCGCCCGACCCCAGACGCTGCCGGCGGCGCTCGCCCCGGTTCTCGTCGGGACGGGACTCGCGGTCGACGCCGACGTGTTCGCCCCGCTCCCGGCGCTGTTCGCGCTCGTCGGAGCGGCGCTGATACAGATCGGGACCAACTTCGCGAACGACTACTACGACGCGGTCAGGGGCGCCGACACCGACGACCGAGCGGGATTCACGCGCGTCACCCAGTCGGGGCTCATTCCGGCCGAGCGGGTGAAGTTCGCGACGGCGGCCACGTTCGGACTGGCGATCCTCACCGGGACGTATCTCGTATACGTGGGCGGCCTACCGATCCTGGTGATCGGGCTCGTCAGCGTGTTCTGCGGGTGGGCCTACACGGGTGGCCCGTATCCGCTCGGGTACCACGGACTCGGCGACCTCTTCGTGTTCGTCTTCTTCGGTCTCGTCGCCGTGGCCGGCACCTACTACGTGCAAGCGGCCGCCGTGCTGGCCGACCCGCTCGCGACGGGAGTGCCGGCCGGAACGGTCACCGCGGAGTCGGTGGCGGCCGGGGTCCCGATCGCGAGCCTGGCGACGGCGATCCTCGTAGTGAACAATCTGCGGGATATCGAGACCGACGCGGCCGCGGGGAAACGGACGCTCGCGGTCCGATTCGGCGAACGCGTATCCCGCCTCGAGTACACCGTGATGGTGGGACTCGCGTACGCGACGCCGCTGTGGTTCTGGGTCGCCGGGGACTTCGGCCCGCTCGTGCTCGCACCGCTCGTGACCGTCCCGTACGCCGTGGCGATCGCCCGCCGGGTCTGGACGGTCGACGGACCGGCGCTCAACGACGCGCTCGAACGGACCGGGAAACTGCTCGCGGTGTACGCCGCGTGTTTCGCCGGCGGGCTGGTGATAGCGTGACGTTCGAACTGTCCGTCCGTCCGTTCTCGTGTCCGCTGGCCGAGCCGTTCGACACGGGCGGGGAGACGATCGAAACCCGGGAGGGATTTCTCGTCCGCGTCGCCGACGGGACGCACGCGGGGATCGGCGAAGCGACGCCGCTTCCGGGCTGGACGGAGTCCCGATCGGTCTGTGAATCCGCGCTATCGGAGGCAGCGACGGCCGCAGCCGACGGCCCGGGTGCGGCGCTCGAGGCGGTCGATCACACGGCGGCCGCCAGACACGGCGTCGGGCTGGCGCTGGCGGATCTGGCCGCGACCCGAGACGCCCAGCCGCTGTACCGCGATCTCGGCGCGCTCGAACGGGTCCCCCGGGTGCCGGTCAACGCCACGGTCGGCGATGGAACGCCGGCGGAAACCGCCGACGCCGCTCGCGGGGCCGTCGACGACGGGTTCGAGTGCGTCAAGGTGAAGGTGGGACGCCGGGACGTCGAGACCGATATCGAGCGCCTCCAACGGGTGCGGGCGGCGGTCGGCCCCTCGGTCGAACTCCGTGCGGACGCCAACGGCGCCTGGACGTACGACGAGGCGCGACGGGCGCTCGAGGTCTTCGCCGAGCTCGAGCTCACGCTGCTCGAACAGCCGCTGCCCGCGGGCGCGCTCGAAGGCCACGCCGCGTTACGCGAGAGCGAGGTCGCCATCGCGCTCGACGAGGGACTCCTGGAACACGGCGTGGACGCGATCCTCGAGGCCGGGGCGGCCGACGCGTTCGTCCTCAAGCCGATGGCGCTCGGGGGCGTCGACGTCGCGCGCCGGATCGCTGCCTGGTGCGCGGAGGCGAGTCGAACGCCCATCGTGACGACGACGATCGACGCGGTCGTCGCGCGAACGGCGGCGGTCCACCTCGCGGCGTCGATTCCGAACGTCCCGGCTTGCGGCGTCGCGACCGGATCACTGCTCGCGAGCGACCTCGGGCGCGACCCGGTATTCATCGACCGCGGCACGGCCGTCGTGCCGCAGACGAGAGGACTCGGCGTCGAGAACGTCTGGGAGGAAGAATGACCCCCGACGGGTGGCCGACGATCGACCCGCTCGCCCGTCGGGTGCGGACGACGCCCGAGCGCGTGGCCCTCGTCGACGCCGATGGCGACGCGACGAGAACGTACCGAGAGCTCTCGCGGGAGGTCGACGCCGTCGCGGCCGGGCTCGACGCGATCGACGCCGATCGACTCGCCGTCCTCCTCGAGACCGGCCCGGCCTTCGTCCGCACGGCGTTCGCGGCGATGCGGACCGGAACGACGCTCGTTCCGCTCTCTACGCGGGAGACGTCTCGGGAGCTCCGGGCGAAAGCGGACCGGGCCGGGGTTGACGCCGTCGTCTGCTCGAGAAAAACCGAGCGAGCGGCCGCGGGGATAGCGTCCGAACTCCCTGGCGCATCGAGCTACTCGCTCGAGGAACCCACGGTAGATGGCGTCGACGCGTTTCCCTCGCGCGAGCCCGCCGACGCGCCCGCACCGGCTCGACTCGAGCCGACCTGGACCCAGCTGATCGGATTCACGTCGGGTAGCTCGGGGACCCCGAAAGCGGTCAGGCTCACGGCGAGAAATCTCCTCGCGAGCGCGACGGCGTCCGCGTTCCGGCTCGGCGTGCATCGGAACGATCGCTGGCTCGTGTGTCTGCCGATGTACCACATGGGCGGCTTCGCGCCGATGATCCGGTCGAGCCTGTACGGGACGGGGATCGTCACCCAGCGGAAGTTCGAGCCGTCCGAAACCGCACGGGTCGTACGCGAACGCGGCGTGACCGGACTCTCGCTCGTCCCGACGATGGTGAAACGACTGCTCGACGCCGGCTGGAAACCGCCGGAACACCTTCGATTCGTGCTCGTCGGCGGCGCACCCGCCTCGAACGAACTCCTCGACCGAGCGCTCGAAACGGACGTGCCGATCTATCCGACGTACGGGACGACCGAGACGGCGTCGCAGGTGTCCACCGCGACGCCCGAGCAAGCCGAGCGGTGGCGCGGAACCGTCGGCCAACCCCTGTTCGGAACGGACGTTTCCGTCGTCGACTCGGAGGGAGATTCCGTCGACCCCGGCGAGACCGGCGAACTCGTCGTGTCCGGACCGACGGTGTCGCCCGGCTATCTCGACGAGGATCGATCGCTCGGAACGTTCGACGAGGACGGATTTCACACGGGGGACCTCGGCTACCGCGACGAGGACGGACGGTTGTGGATAACGGGCCGGCGCAGCGATCGCATCGTCACCGGCGGCGAGAACGTCGATCCGGAGGAGGTCCGACGGGTACTCGTCGAACGCTCCGACGTCTCGGCGTCCGCAGTCGTCGGCATCCCGGACGACGAGTGGGGCGAACGCGTCGCGGCCGTCGTGGCGGCCGACGATCCGACCGCGCTACCCGAGCCGACGTCGATCGAGACCTACTGCGAGGAACGGCTGGCGGGATTCAAGCGACCCCGAACTGTACGCGTCGTCGACGAACTCCCCCGAACCGTCTCGGGAACGGTCGACAGGGCGGCCATCCGCGAACTGCTCCTGGACGAGGAGGAGTGAGCGCCTCCGACCGGATGACGGGTCGCGTCGAGGTCGACGATGGCCGTCGGGGCAGCAGGCACTCGAGTGTATTCCCCAGGCCGCCGGGTGACCGCGTGTGTTCCCCGGGCCGCTGGATGACCGCGTGAACTCCCCAGGCCGCCGGATGACCGCGTGTGTTCCCCAGGCCGCCGGGTGATCGAATTTATCCCCGAGGCGTCCCTCGGTCCACCCGTGTGTACCTTCGCGCTCGCCTGGCAGGTGTTCGAGGACGTTCCCGTCGCGGCGGCCGCCAATCGAGACGAGGCGGTCGATCGGCCGTCCGAGCCGCCCGGACGCTTTCGCGACGACCCGCGGATCGTCGCCCCCCGCGACCGGGAGGCCGGCGGTACGTGGATCGGCGTGAACGAGTTCGGCGTCCTCGTGGCGATCACGAACCGGTGGACCGCCGCGGAACTCGCCGGCGAACGGTCCCGCGGGCAGCTGGTAGCCGACGCGCTGACGTGTGAATCGGCGGACGAGGCTCGCAACTCCGTCGTCGGCGCCACCGACGAAGACGAGTACGACGGATTCTACCTCGTCGCCGCGGACGCCGACGACGCCGTGGTCCTCGCCTGGGACGGCACCCTGTCCGAGACCCGATTCGAACCGGGGGTCCACGTCGTGGTCAACGTCGGGAGAGCCGTCGACCCCGACGTCGCGGCGATTCCCGAGAGTCATCGGACGTCGGCTGCCGGACAAGCCGAGAACGCGAATCGCGTCCGCGAGACCCTGAGGCCTGACGAGAGGGAGGGGGCGAGCGCGTGGCTCGATCGTGCAGCCGACGTGTTGGGCGACCACGAGTACGGCGTCTGCATCCACGAAGGCTCGTACGGAACGCGGTCGTCGTCGCTGATCTCCCTGGGAACGCGATGGACGTACCGTCACGCCGACGGTCCGCCCTGTCGGACGTCCTACGAGGCGGTCGACCTCGAAAGCCACCTTTAAGCGGATCGCACCCCGTTGTGGTGACATGGACAGGTTCCCGGCGTCGACGCGATTCGACGAGGTGACGGTCCCGTGAGCGTGGCTGCAGCCGAGGCGGAACTCTCCGAGGACGAGCGCGTCGGCCTCGAGCTCGTGCGCGAAACCGGCGGCATCCACCAGAGCGACTTCTGGAAGGAACTCGGCGTCTCCTCGCGGAAGGGGAGTCGCATCGTCGAGAGCCTGGTCGAGAAGGACCTCGTCGACCGCGAAGAGACCGTCTACGACGGGCACAACACCTACTACATCGCACCGACGGCCCGCGACCTCGAGTTCACCCTGCTGATGGCCGGCGACATGCTGTCGCCGTTCATCGGCGAGGAGGAGGTCGATCCAAACAGCGACGCCTTCTCCCAGTGGATCATGAACTTGGCCTACGAGGAGTGAGCCGCGGGATCGGTACGAGAACGGCGACGGCCTCGAGTGTGAGAACGGGCCGTCTCGTCCGGCCGGCGGGTGATCCGGTCGGAACTCGCGAAAACCCGGTCGGTACCCGCGAAGATCGGGACTTACTGACGCGGCAATCGCCGTTCGATGAGGACGAACGGATCCCGCTCCCGGTTGTAGTAGGGGACGTCACCGTCGATCGCCTCGATGAGGCGTCGGTGGACCTCCCTGGCCGCGCGACCCTCGTCGGGTGCCAGGTGGTGTCGACCGCGGATGTCGAGCCAGAAACCGGCGTCGAGCCACAGCAACGTCTCGTCGTCCGACTGGTAGACGACGTCACCCTCTTCGGTCAGACCGTCGATCGTCAGCTGCCGTCCCGACAGTTGCGCCCGGGCGAGTACGGCCACGAGCTGGCGACGGGAGACCGGCGCGTGTAGCGCCACGTCGTCGATCGTCTCCCCGAAGTACGCTTCGACGAGATCGCACGCGCGGGAGAACTCGTCGAAGTCGACCGTCCCAGTTGGTTCGTCGATCATGGTCCCACCCCGGAGTTCCGGATAGTTACGTCCCAAGATCGAGCGAATCATATAAATAATTATCTTTCGAATCGAGCGCCGCGTACTGCGGAGGCGATCCAGGACGACACCGACCGGGACCCGGAGGTGGCTGACCAGCAACCGAGTCGCGGACCGCCGTGGTCGTGAGAGTGTCAGGCCAGTGCGCTGCTGACGCGAACGACGGCCCGCTCGCCGAACGCGGGCCCGACGATCTGGATCCCCACCGGGAGTCCGTCGGTGGAGCCGGCGGGAACGGAGATCGCCGGCAGGTCCGCCAAATTGACCGGGACGGTGTTGGCGTCCGCCAGGTAGAGTCGGAGGGGATCCTCGATGCCTTCCCCGAGTTCGAACGGCGTGACGGGCATCGTCGGCGACGCCAGCACGTCGACGTCGTTCAGAACCCCATCGAAGTCCTGCTTGATCCACGCCCGGGCGTCCTGGGCTTTGGCGTAGTACTTGTCGTGGTACCCCGCCGAGAGCGCGTAGGTGCCGAGAAGGATTCGACGCTTGACCTCGGGGCCGAACCCCTCGTCGCGAACGCGGCCGAAGACCTCGTTCCAGTTACCGTCACCGTCGACCGAATGTCCGTATCGGACGCCGTCGTAGCGGGCGAGGTTCGACGAGGCCTCGGACATCGCGATCACGTAGTACGCTTCGACGGCGTGCTCGACTGACGGGAGGCTCACCTCCCGGTACGTGGCGCCGCGATCTTCGAGCTGACCCACGGCGTCCCAGAAGGTCTCGACGACCCCCGCCTCGGCGCCGTCGAGAAGCTCCGTCGGCACCCCGATCGTCACGCCGTCGACGTCCCCGTCCGCCGCGTCGACGTACGCGCCTTCGTCTGGATCCTCGCGGGTCGTGGCGTCGCGCTCGTCGGGGCCCGCGATGACGTCGAGAAGCGCCGCGGCGTCCTCGACCGTCTCCGCGAACGGACCGATCTGCTCTAAGCTGTTTCCGTACGCGACGAGTCCGAACCGGGAAACGAGGCCGTAGGTCGGCTTGATTCCGACGACGCCGCAGAACGCCGCCGGGCAGCGAATGGAGCCGCCGGTGTCCGATCCGAGCGCCAGATCCGCGTCGCCTCCGGCGACGGCTGCAGCCGAACCGCCCGACGAACCGCCGGGCACCCGGCCGGGCGCGGCTGGGTTCTCCGTGGCGCCGAAATAGGACGTCTCGGTCGTCGTCCCCATCCCGAACTCGTCCATGTTGGCCTTCCCCACGATGGTCGCCCCCGCGTCTTTCAACCGCTCGACCACCGTGGCGTCGAACGGCGGAACGTAATCCGCGAGCATTCGTGAACCGCAAGTCGTCCGAACCCCCTCCGTCGAGATGTTGTCCTTGACGGCGATCGTTCGTCCCGCGAGAGGGCCGTCGGCCGCCCCTTCGATCTCCGTTTCCGTGATGAATGCGTCTGACATGTGCGATCAGGAGACGTTCGGCCCTTTGAAATAGCCGTCTTCGGTGTCCGGCGCGTTCTCGAGGGCCCGCTCCCGATCGAGCGGGTCGCAGGTCGCGTCGGATCGAAGGACGTTCGCGAGGTCCCCGTCGCGATCGACCGACGGAACCTCGTCCAGCGACTCGAAGTACGCGAGGATGTCCGCGAACTGGTCGGCAAATCGGTCGACCTCCTCGTCGTCGAGGTCGACCCGGGCGAGTCCCGCGACGTGGCGGACCTCGTCGGGACTGACAGCGTCTTCGCTCATGTGGGTTCGGAGACTCCTCCGTGGAGTAAGGGTTTCGATACTACCGAACCCCCCGTCGGCGACGGTGGAATCGCCCGGACGTCGACGGAGCCGTGAGAATTCGTATCAGGTAACCGCCGCAGTGCTTAAGACGGTCGGTTCCGTTCTACACGCCTACGAGAGAAGATTCTCCGTCCCTCCACAGATAATGACGGACTCCCCGACCAAGACCCGGCGCGACGAGCGACGTCGACACGCCACCGAATCGGAGGCCGAATCGAGCGACGAGCGAGAGCGCTGCCCCGAGTGTCGGGGTCGGTTGACGTCGGACGGCGAGCGCGGCGAGACGGTGTGTTCGGACTGCGGGCTGGTCGTCGAAGAGGGAGAGATCGACCGCGGGCCGGAGTGGCGGGCGTTCGACTCCGCCGAGCGCGACCAGAAGTCCCGCGTCGGCGCTCCGACG
>SKPV01000194.1 GCA_007119345.1 Halovivax sp. | reverse complement strand
TCGGTTCGAGAGTCAGCGGGCGAGGAGTCGGTGATCGGCGTGGAATCGGTTCGTCGACGGTCGGAATCCGTCCGTCGCCTCTCCGCGGGTGCGTCGGAGTCGGCCTCCCGGACGACGGACCCGCGACCGTCCGCGCGAACGGTGATCCGGTAGCCGTGGTGTTCGAACGCGACGGTTCCCTGCAGCCGCGGCGTCCGCGCCGGCGCGAAGAGCCGATCCAGCGCGTCGGGATCGAGAACGTCGAACAGCGGCTCGATCGTCGTCGGATCGTCGCCCGAGACCGCGGCGAGAGCCCGGATCACGGCCGTGCTCGGCGACGTCGATTCGGTCCAGTCGAACGCGTGTAGCGGCGCCGTGCCCTGCGAATCGGATAGATCCATGGTCGTCCCTCGACTCACGGTACTCGGGTGGGACGGATACCGAGCGGGATTCCACGTGGAACGGGTTTATGAGTGAGGCGCGAGGCGATCGATGGACCGCAAATCTGGAAATGCGGTGGACCGCGTACCAGCGTTCGAGGCGTCGGCCCGATTTCCGGGGCCGGCGCCCTACCGTCCGGGCGCGTCGCTCCGACGTCCGGAGCGTGCGCCACTCCAGCACCTGGCCCGTCGCTCTACCGTCCGGGGCGAGCGCCACTCCGGTACCCGGGCCCGTCGCCGCTACCTCCCCGACGGGACCAGCGCGTCGCCAACGAGGTTCCTGGTGCCGCGTCGCAGCCGATCCGAGACCGCGCGGTGGGAGACGTCGAAGCGCTCCCCGAGTTCGGCCTGGGTGGTCTCGCGGGGATCCTCGTAGTAACCCGCCCGGAACGCCGCGATCAGCGTCTCACGCTGTTCCGGCGTCACCGACCGGTGGGTCCCCTCCACGAGCTCCGCGAGGTCGTAGAGCCGGATCAGGTCGATCGCGATCCCCTGGGCTTCGAAGAGATCCTGAAAGTCGGTGAACGCGGACCGGTCCTGGGTCCGGACTTCGAAGCGCCACCGGTCGGCCGTGCCCACGGCTTCGACGACGGTCGCGTCCAGCCGGTTGATGCCCCTGATGAGCTCCGCGTTCGGCGCCCACTCGGCCCGGAAGAGCGCGCCGTCCTCGACCCGCTCGAGGAGCTCCACGTTCGCCACGTTGGGCTCGCGCTCGGCCTCGTCGACGAACACCGCCGGATCCTCCCCCCACACCCAGAAGAACGGCAACGCCGACTCCCGCGTCGGGACGATCCGCTCGACTTCGATCTCGGTCCCGGGCGTCGACAGCAGCGTCTCCCCGAACGGCAACGCCTCCGGGGGGATCGTGAACTCGGCCACGACGGTCATGCCCGGATTCACGCTCGGCGCTTATTTGGGTTCGTGGGCTTGATTCGCCGGGTCCGGGATCGTCCCCGGTTTCGACGGCTCCGCCGGATTCGGGCGCAGCGACGCCGCTGCGTGGGTCAGCACCGCCGCTGCGTTCGCCTGCCTCGCGACCGAGGTGCCAGAGCGCGGGCGGAACAGGCAACGGGCGGGGGCGAAACCAGTAGCTAAGGGTCGCGGACGGGAACGATTCGTCCACGAATTCTCCCATGGACGTTCGGACGGCCCTGAAACGGGAAGCGCGGGCGCTGTGGGCCGACGGGCGGGGAGCGCCCCTGGTCGCGGTCGCCACCGCGTGGGGACTGCTCGTCGGGACGCGGATGCTCTACCCCGTCGTGCTCCCCTCCCTGCAGGAGACCTACGGCCTGAGCCTCGCGGTCGCCGGGCTGCTCGTGACGGTCCTCTGGCTCTTCGCCTCGCTCGGCCAGCTGCCCGGCGGCGTGCTCGCCGATCGGTACGACGAGCGCCTGCTCATGGCCGCGGGGGCGATCGTGGTGGCGGCCGCGATCGCCGCCGTCGTCACCGCGTCGACGGCGATCGTGCTGTTCGTCGCGACCGCGCTCTGGGGGCTGGGCCACTCGCTGTACCCGATCGCGCGGATCACGTTCCTCTCTCACAGCTACCCCGACCGGCTCGGCAGCGCCCTCGGCGTGACGATGGCGACGGGGGACGTCGGCCAGACCGTGCTCCCGCCGATCGCGGCCGCCCTCACCGTCGCGATCGCCTGGCAGGTGGGGCTCGGCTTCGTGATCCCGCTCTTGCTCGTCGGCGGCGCCCTCATCTACGTCACCCTTCCCGCCCGGCCCCCGGCGGGCGGATCGGGCGACTCGCAGTCGCTGCGGGACGCGCTGGCCGCGTTCGGGGCGTTTCGCGATCCCGCGATCGGGTTCATGGGCGTCATCCTGTTCCTCTACATCTTCATCTGGCAGTCGTTCACGGCCTTCTACCCGACGTACCTGACGACCGTCAAGGGGCTGTCGCCGTCGACCGCGAGCCTCCTGTTCGGCTTCTTCTTCGCCGTCGGGGTTGTCGTCAAGCCGGTCGCCGGCGCGGCCTACGACCGGATCGGGATGCGCGGCTCGCTCGTGGCCGTCCTCCTGCCGCCGGTCGTCGGCTTCGCGCTGCTGCCGTTCGTCGAGGCCGGCTGGCTCCTCGTCCCGATCACCGCGCTGATCAGCACCATGCTCGGCTCGGGGGCGGTCACCCAGTCGTACCTGGCCGACGCGTTCCCCGAGGGCACCCAGGGGACGGGCCTCGGGGTGATCCGGACGACGACGGCGACCCTCGGCGCCGGCGGCCCGGTGCTCTTCGGCGTGATCGGCGAGTACGGCTACTTCGACGAGGGGTACCTGGCGCTGGCCGTGATCATGGCGGCGGTGATCCTGCTGACGCTGCGGACGCCGCGGGCGTAGGGTCGGAGCGGTGACCGCCGCGGTCGCTGAAAGCCGGAGCAGGTCCGCCCCTCTCGCCCGAGTCGACGGTCGGCGTGCAGGTTCGACGGGTTCGCGGGTCGCGTCGTCGAACGCGGGTCGCTTCGCCGAACGCGGATCGCGAGGAGCCGCTCTCAGAGCGACGCGCGCCCGACGGGTTGGTGCCTGTGGCTCGATGCGGGGACGTCAGCGAACGCGAGACCGCACCATTTATTATGCACAGGATAATATTATCGCGTGCATAATGATCGATCGAGTCCGCGAGCGCGACTGGCTCGAGTCGCACCTCCGCGAAGACGCCCGGCAGTTACTGGTCCTGTACGGTCGGCGACGCGTCGGTAAGACCACGCTCGTGACAACCGTTCTCGACGAGCTGGAGATCCCCTCGGTGTATTACCTCTGTGACAAGCGGGGAATCGAGGCCAACGCGGGGGCGTTCGCGCGGCGGTGTGCCGACGCGCTCGACGACGTCGAGCCGGCCGTCGACGGATTCGTGGACGCGTTCAGGTACCTCTCGAACCGCGTAAGCGGCCGGTTCGTCGTCGCCGTCGACGAATTCTCGTACCTCGTGGAGGCGGACGAGGAGGTCCCGTCGGTATTCCAGACGATCGTCGACGAGGTGCTCGACGGGACGTCGGTGTCGCTCGTCCTGCTCGGATCGTCGATCTCGATGATGGAAGAGGGAGTCTTGAGCTACGAGAGTCCCCTCTACGGCCGGCGAACCGGACAGTGGAGACTGGAACCGATGACCGTGGGAGAAGCCGGCGGCTTCTTGCCCGGATACGACGCAGTGGATTTGATCCGGGCGTACGGCGTCGTGGGCGGGATTCCGGCGTACCTCGAGCAGTTCGAACCCGACGTCGACCTCGCGAGCAACGTCGAACGAAACGTCCTCTCCAAGGGAGCCTTCCTGTACGAAGAACCGGAGTTCCTGCTCCGTCAAGAGCTTCGAGAACCGACCACGTACATGGCGATCCTCGAGGCGATGGCCGCCGGTGCGAGTCGCGTGACCGAAATCGCGAACGAGATCGACAAACCCGCCAGCAGTCTCTCGCGATATCTGGACAAGCTCGAACGGCTCGCGCTCGTCGAACGCGAGACGCCGGTCACCGATTCGAACCGTCGAGGAGTGTACCGACTGACCGATCACTTCCTCCGGTTCTGGTTTCGGTACGTGCTGCCGAACCGCGCGACGCTGGAGCAAGGCCACACCGAACCGGTACGGACGTCGACCGTGGAGACGCTGCCGAGGCACGTCAGCTGGACGTTCGAGGACGTCTGCCGACAGGCGGTCCGGCAGCCGACGTTTCCGGTGGCGTGTTCGCGGGTGGGCCGCTGGTGGTACGACGAGATGGAGATCGACGTCTGTGGCGTAAACGAGCGCACCGAGACGCTCCTTCTCGGGGAGTGTAAGTGGACGACGGAACCGGTCGGACCGAACCTGCTGACCGAACTCGAAGCGCTGGAACCGGAGGTTCGCTGGCGCGGGTCCGACCGGTCGGTCGCCTACGCGCTGTTCTCGAAGGGCGGGTTCGCGGGGGAACTCCAAACGGCGGCGGAACGACGGAACGACCTTCACCTGTTCGAGGCGACCGATGTCGTCGAGGCGTGCACCGCGAATTGACCGCACCGTATTCCGAAATGCCCGGGGATCGAATCCTATCCCGAAATAGGCGTTCACCCCCCGTTCGTCACCTTCCGGATGGCGGCGGCGAACGATACTCCCGCCACGGTCGTCCTCGCACGTTCTCCGATGGAATCGGGGCCCCGGCCGGTCGATCGAACCTTGCACCGGCGAGCCCATTCGACCTCGATACCCCCATCGAACCGCCTGAGAGGTTTAAGTCGTCGAGCGACCTCCGTTCGGGTGTCATGGATCCAACACTCACCGACGAAGGGAACTGGGAGGGCCACCCGACGGCCGGCACCACGGTCCCGGCGTTCGTCGACTGGATTTTGGGCGCGATCGTGGCGCTGTTCGGACTGCTCGCGATCGTCGGCGGGAGCGCGCTCGCGTTCCTCGTCGACCGCGACGTCCTCGCGGAGGGGATCGAGGACGAGGTCGTCACGGTCACGGTCGGCACGACCGAGCTCACCGAGGCCGAACAGCTCGAGGTGGCCGACGCCATCGTCTCGTGGATCGGCACCGGACTCCTGTTGACCGGCCTCGGCATGGTGGTGTTCGCGATCGGGTTCGTCGTCGCGAGACACCGGGCCCACGGCCGGAGCCGGCAGGACGAACCGGTTCGCTCGTACGGGACGTTCGCCCTGCTGGGCGCCTTCGCGACGACGGTCCTCTCGTTCATTCCGTTCTCGCCCGCACTCGGCGGCGCCCTGGCGGGCTACCTCGAACGCGGCGAGTCCGAGCGGACGGTCAGCGTGGGGACGCTCGCGGGACTGCTGCCCCTGATTCCGGTGCTCGCGATCATCGCCTCGGTCCTCGTCGGACTGGTCTCGGGCATGCTCGCCATCGGGCAGCCAGGGGCGGCGATCGCCGTCGGCACGGCGATGTTCTTCGCCCTGATGCTGATCGCGACCCTCGGCGCCGTCCTCGGCGCGCTCGGAGGCTACCTCGGCGGGAAGTTCGCGGAACACCGGGCGAGCGCCGACTAGCCGCGCCGACCGCGGCCGTCGTAACCGGCTACGGACCGCGGCCGCCGAATCGCCAACCGACCGCGGCCGTCGTAGTCGCCTACCGACCGCGGCCGCCGAATCTGCTCGCGCGCGATCCTCCCGTCGAGGCCGGGGAGCCGCCCCGACGACCGCCGCCCGCCGTGAACATTCATTGACCGTCGGGGGCTGGGAAGGGTATGGGCTACCACCTCATCGACCCCGACGAGCTCGACCAGTGGGACGACCGGCCGACCGACGTCCGGTCGCTCAGCGTCGCGGCCGGCTACGACTACCAGGACTCGAAGCTCGGCCTCCGCGTCTACGAGCTCGCGCCCGGCGAGCAGTCCGGGCTGCGCTATCACTCCCACGACGAGCAGGTCGAGGCGTTCTACGTGCTCGACGGGACGCTCCACGTCGAGACGCCGGACGACGAGTACGTCGTCGAACCCGACCAGGCCCTGTTCGTCGACCCCGGGAGCCCGCAACGGGCGTTCAATCCGGACGCGGCCGACGCGGCCGTTCGCGTCCTCGCGATCGGGGCGCCGTCGGTCGACGACGCGCGGCCGTACGATCCGGCCGGTGACGAGTGACGTGGCGGCGCGACCCCGCGAACGGCGTCCGCGCGCACCCCACGCGTTCCTGCTGGTTCGCGTCCGCCGTCGTGGTACCACGACCCTCGGAAGTCTTATTCGGCAAACGGCCGTACACTTGTTTGCAATGGCAAACGGTAAGGTTGATTTCTTCAACCACACAGGCGGCTACGGTTTCATTTCGACGGACGACGCGGACGATGACGTATTCTTCCACATGGAGGACGTCGGCGGACCGGACCTCGAAGAAGGCGAATCGATCGAATTCGACATCGAACAGGCCCCCAAGGGCCCCCGCGCGACGAACGTCGTCCGCAACTAATTCCGACTTCGGACCGCCGCATTCCGGCGATTTCGAACGACGAGCGCATTTTTCGAACGTGACGATACCCGGACGCGGAGCGACGCGCCCGGACCGGGCGGGAGCTCCCGACCGGCAGCGATCGAACGGTCGACGCGTCGGACCCGGGTGCGGGGAGCTCGGTCACCCCCAACCACTTTCCTGCCGTCTCCCGTGTACCGGCTAATGGTCACGCCGCTCGATCGCCGAACTTTCCTGCTTGGAACCGGCGGAACCGCCATTGCGAGCGTCCTCGGCGCCGGCACGCGCTCCCGGGAGCTCGCGGAGGGAGATTCCGCGGCGGGGACCGGCCCCGAGACCGACCCCGAGACCGCGGCGGGAACGCGACCCGACGCCGCGGCGGTCGTCTCGCAACACCACCTCGCGACCGACGCGGGGCTGGCGGTCCTCGCGGACGGCGGGACGGCCGCCGACGCCGCCGTCGCCGTCGCCAGCGCCCTCTCGGTCGTCGAGCCCTGGTTCTCCTCGGCGCTGGGCGGGGGCACCTGGGCGCTGTACTACGACGCGGAGGCCGAAGAGGTGACCAGCGTGGACGGCGTTGGACCGGTCGGCTCCGAGGCGACGCCCGAGGACTACGCGGAGCGGGGCGGCGACTACGGCATGCACCAGTCGATCGTCCCCGGCGCCTGGGACGGGTGGATGCTGTGGCTCGACCGGTACGGCGAGCTGGACCTCGGAGACGTCCTGGCGCCCGCGATAACGCTCGCGCGGGAGGGGTATCCGGTTAGTCCGGGGATGGAATCCTGGCTCGACCGACGGGCCGACCGGATCGCCGAGCGCCCCGACGCGCGTGAGATCTACGAGCGGAACGGGGAGTTGGTCGAGGAAGGCGACACCGTCTCCCAGGAGGACATGGCGGACACGTTCGAGGCGCTCGCCGAGGCGTACGCGGAAGCGCGGGACGAGGGCCGGAGCGAGGCGATCCAGGCCGCCAGGGACTACTTCTACCGGGGGCCGCTCGCCGAGGCGATCGTCGAGTTCTCCGACGAGCGCGACGGCTACCTCACGCTCGAGGACTTCCACGAGTTCGAGGCGGAGATCGTCGAACCGATCTCGATCGAGTGGGACGGTGGCGCGGCTGACGCGGATGACCCGAGTGCGGACGACGAGGACGATGATTCGATCCAGGTCTACCAGAACCCACCCAACAGCCAGGGGATCACGCAGCTGCTGGCATTGAACGTCCTGAAGGGATTCGATCTCGACGAGCTGGAGCCTGACGACGCCGACGCCGTCCACCTCCAGGCCGAGGCGCTCAAACTCGCGTTCGCGGACCGATACCACCACGTCGGCGACCCCGACCGGGTCGACGTACCCGTCACAGAACTGCTCGACGACGAGTACGCGGCCAGCCAGCGCGAGCGGATCGAGACGGACGCGGCGATGGAGTGGCCGATCGACTCCGGGCTGGACGGGGAGCGTGGCGCCGGGCGCCCGCTGGGGAGCGAGGCCCGTCACACGACGACCTTCCACGTGATCGACGGAGACGGCAACGCGGCCGCCGTGACGACCAGCCTCGGCGCGCAGTTCCAGGTGATCGGCGACACCGGGATCCACCTCAACAACCGGATGCGGATGATCGCCGTCGAGGATGACGATCCCAATCGGCTGACTCCCGGGTACAAGGTCCGGCACACGTCCAATCCCTACCTGGCGACCCGGGGCGGCGAGCCCTACATTTTGGGCGGGAACACCGGCGTGGATACGCAACCGCAGGGCCAGACCCAGCAGTTCCTCAACGTCGTCGCGTTCGGGCTCGACGCGCAGGCGGCGATCGACCGACCACGATTCGAGACGACCGCGTTCCCGGCCACGACCTATCCCTACGACGTGGACAACCGGTTGCACCTGGAAACGGACGGGCTCTCGGACGACGTGATCGACGGGCTCGAGGAGCGAGGCCACGACGTCTCGGTGGGTGGGTCGTACGGGACGGCGAACGCGCTCGTGATCGACGAGGATGGGGCCGTGGAGATCGGCGCGGAGTCCAGGAGCGAGGTCGCGGAGGGGCGCCTGCTCGAGTCGGACGAGGACTGACGCCGTCGATCAAGGGATCTCGTCCACGGCGCTTCGCAACTCGTCGGTGTCGAGCCATTCGTGGCATCGATCGCCGGTCAGGAGGGAGCTCACGTGCGAAGCGGCCATCCCGTTGTCGTACCGGGCCCGCTCCGTCTCCGGATCGGGATAGCGTCGTTTCAACACCCACGCCTTCTCTCGGTAGGACGGGGCGAAAATCAGCCCGAGCTCCCAGACGTAGCCGCCGTCGAAATCCTCGAGAACGGCGACGATGTGGGTCGCTCGACCGCAACAGATGTCGAAAACCCGGTGCCAGAGATCGAACTCCTCCGGCGTGAGCCCGAAATCCTCGAGGCGGAAGGCCACGGCCGGCGGGTCGTCGCGTTCGTCGAGCGAGTCGGAGACCAGCTTCCGGCGCTTTGCGGCCCCGGTCTCCCCGCCCGCCCCCGCGACCAGATACCGACGGTCGTGGCCCTCGATGCGAGCCAGCTGCTCGCCGTGGACCAGATCCTTGATTCGCTGGTGTTCGGCCGGCGTGAGGGAGATGGCCTCGACGTCGGCGATCACCGCCTCCTCGCTCGGGATCAATGCATCGTCGGGTGTTCCAGGATCGGATCCACCACCATCGAAATTCGTCATTCGATTGTGAATTCTGGCGTGCAATCACTTATACGTTCTCCGTCGGATTAGTTGTGGAACTAGTTGCGGTAGTATCCGCATTTGAGTGCGAGTGTTTATGCTGGTGGGGGAGCAATACCGTCCCATGAGGCCCGATACGGCGGTCGGCGGGTCGGGGCAGGGTACGCGGGACGCCACCGACGCGGGGTTCGACGAGTGGCGGGCGCTCCAGAAGGCGACCGACAAGAAGCGAGCCGACATCCTCTCGGACGTGGTCGGCCATCCGAAGGGGTTGCCGAGCGTCGAGGAACTCGATTACACGAATCCGTCGCTGAGCGACGACGCCATCCGTCGACACCTGCGGACGCTGGCGGACGTCGGCGTCGTCCGCGAGCGCGAGTTCGAGACGGGCGAGCGGCTTCGCGACTACCCCTACAAATTCTACGAGCTCACCGAGGAGGCCCGCGAACTGTTCGATCGCAACGGGCTCTTCCCGGAAGCTGCGTGGAAGCGCCAGTATCGGGCGGTCGAGAAGACGGCTCGCATTCGGGAGATCGAGGAGATGCCTCGTCCGTGAGAGACGGTCCGGCGAGCGAATAGCCACCTAGCGCACGATCGGCCCGCGCTGGGTGATCGGCTGGTCGAGGGGGTGGCCCGCGACGAGCGCGTACGTGGCGTCTTCGGTCGCCTCGACCGGGATCGTGGCGTCGTCGGTCG
>SKPV01000071.1 GCA_007119345.1 Halovivax sp. | reverse complement strand
CGATCCGGTCCTGCGGCGATCCGGTCCTGCGGCGATCGCACGCGGTCGTCTATTTGCCCCGGCCCTGATCAGCCCGATCGAGATTCGCCCCGGCCGCGATCAGCTCCGTTCCCGGCCTACCCAGCGCCGACCTGCACGGACGCGGATCGCACGCTTTATCACGGCCGGTTGAACACTCACCGCCATGACGGCGGTCGAGACGGCGCGCGGGTTGTGGGAGCTGTTGCGGCCAGTGAACTCCTTCGCCGCCGGCGTGTTGACGTTCATCGGCGCGTTCGTCGCTGGCGGAGTGACCGACGCGCTGTACTTCGTGGCGGCCGCGGTCGTAGCCACCTTCTTGGGCACCGGGGCCGGCAACGCGATCAACGACTACTTCGACCGCGAGATCGACGCCCACAACAAGCCGGATCGTCCGATTCCCCGGGGCGCCGTGACCCCGCGTCAGGCGCTGTGGTACTCGATCGCCTGCTTCGTCGGCGCCGTGGCGCTGGCGTTGACGCTGCCGTGGCTCGCGATCGCCATCGCGGTGATCAACCTGGCCGCGCTGGTGAGCTACACGTCGATCTTCAAGGGACTTCCGGGGGCGGGCAACGTGGTCGTCGCCTACCTCGGCGGGTCCACCTTCCTCTTCGGAGCCGCGGCGGTCGGGAACGTCGAACCGGCGATCGTCCTCTTCCTGCTCGCCGCGCTGTCCACGATCAGCCGCGAGATCGTCAAGGACGTCGAGGACGTCGAGGGCGACCGGAAGGAAGGGCTGAACACGCTGCCGATCGCGATCGGCGAGCGACGGGCGCTCTGGGTGGCGGCGGCCGTGCTGGCGGCGGCGATCCTCGCCAGCCCGACGCCGTACTTCCTCGGGCACTTCGAGGAGGCGTACCTGGCGATCGTGATCCCGGCAGCCGCCTACATGGTGTACGCCGCCCGCGAGAGCTTCCGCGATCCGGCCGCGGGGCAGGCACACCTCAAGTACGGGATGTTCCTCGCCGCGGTCGCGTTCATCGTCGGTCGGGCGGCCCTCGTCGTCGGCTCCCCGCTGTAGCGGGCCCGCCCAGAGGTTGCCACGGCTTCCTCTCCCTCCGCCGCGGCTCGCGACCCCTTTGGCTGTGGCTCTCGACTTCCTTCGACGCGGCTCGCAACCTCCCTCCCGAAACCGGCTCGTTCCGGCTCCGATTCCGGCGTCTGCTGCCAATCCCCGAAACAAATCACCGCTGAAGGATGTATGTAATCAAAAGGAATATAACCCGCTCACCGTATGTGTTTCCCATAGTGGGAACGCGTTCGATCGCGATCGTCACGGTGCCCGACGAGAGGATGTGAGAACCTGGCATGTACGACCTCGCCGACGTCCACCCCGCGGACGATATCGACTCCGGCACGAACGTTCTCGTAGCGGGGCCACCGCTGACCGGCAAGCGCGACCTCGCGCTCGACATTCTGGTCAGCGGCGCGAATCGCGACGACGGATCGATCGTCGTGACGACCAAAGACAGCGCCGACAAGGTCCTGAGCGAATTCGACGCCGCCGTCGACGTCTCCGACCCGGACGTCGGTGTGGTCGACTGCGTCACCAAGCAGCGCGGAATCGGAACGATCGACGACGATCCGCGCATCAAGTACGCCTCCTCACCCGTCGACATGACCGGCATCGGGATCAAGCTCTCCGAGTTCCTCCAGGAGTTCTACGAGGCCCGCGGCCTCACGGACAATCGCATCCTGTTGCACTCGATCTCGACGCTGCTGATGTACTCGAACCTCCAGACCGTCTTCCGATTCCTCCACGTCTTCACCGGCCGGATACAGAGCGCCGACGCGCTGGGACTGTGCGTCATCGACTCGACGGCCCACGACGACCAGACGATGAACACGCTGAAGCAGCTGTTCGACGTCGTGATCGAGATCGAAGAGGGCGACGGCGAGGAGCGGGCGATTCGAACGGCGGGCCTCTCCTGACTCCGGAGCGGATCAAAGGACCGGACTCGATTTTCGCGGCGATCCCGACGGTTTAGGTGGCCGGTCCCTGTAGAGTCGGCCATGCCAGTCGAGAGCGACGAGGCGCTCCGGGAGATCCTGGGCCTCCGGACGATCGCCGTCGTCGGCTGTTCGAGCACGCCCGGAAAGGACGCCCACGACGTCCCCCGGTACCTCCGCGAGAACGGCTACGAGATCGTCCCCGTCAATCCGCACGCCGAGGAGATTTTCGGACGCGAGCCGGCGGATTCCCTCGCTGCCGTCGAACAGGAGGTGGACGTGGCCTGCGTCTTCCGACCGAGCGACGAAGTCGCCGACATCGTGGACGAGGCCCTCGATCGGGACGACGTGCGCGTGATCTGGACTCAGCTGGGGATCCGCGACGAGGAGGCGGCGGCGCGCGCCGAGGCCGCCGACAAGACCGTCGTCCAGGACCGCTGCATGCGGGTCGAACACCGTCGGTTGTACGGCTGAGCGATCGAACGGTTCGCGTTGTTCGCCGTCGGCGGGGTGGGTGAGCTGGGGCCCACGACGTCCGGCGAGTGCTGGTCCACGCCGTCCGCCGATGGGTGACCTTTGGCGTCCGCCGATGGCTGACCTACGACCGCCGACGACGATCGACCGATCCGGTCGACGAGGCCGCCGGCCTCAGATCGGCGAGAGCTGGCGAAGCGCCTTCGCGTAGAGGCGCGGCGCCCGTCGCCTGGCACCGGCGAGGGCGTCCTCGAGCGCCGCGGCGCCGTCGGTCGCGACTCCCTCGCCGTGGCCGACGAGGATGCGGTCCGGGTCGAACCCCGAGAGTCGGTCGCGCGGCGGGAACGCCCGGAGCATCGGGTGGACGCCGAGGCGGGCGTCGTCGGTGCGGAAGTACGCGGCGGTGCCGACCGCCTCGGGAACGACGAGGGTCCGCCGCTCGGCGTCGTAGAGGGCGGCCTCTTGCCAGTACGGGCCGTTTTTCACCACGTGGGCGCCCAGGCCGGTGTCCGCGAGCTCGGCGCCGAAGCGAGCGACCGGCGAGTCGAGTTCGTCGCCGACGTCGTCGAACCAGTCGGGGAGGTAGACCGGCACGTCGTGGCGCCGGGCGATCGGATCCGCGTCCCGACGGTGGCGGTCGAACAGGACGACGACGCCGGCGACGTCTCCCAACTCGGCGAGCAGGTCGTCCAGACCCTCGCCGTCGACGGGGTCGATCACCCAGACCTCGCCGTCGACCTCGAGCGCGTGACTGGCCCGTTGCATGGTCTCTTCGGGGTGGGCGATCCAGCTGACGCCGCCGTCGAAACGATCGAACACCCGAACGTCGCTCGCGGACTCGTCAACGCGGAAGGCCATTGTCACCGGTACGTCCAGCGGACCCATAAACGTCGGCTCTCGGGCGAGATTGGCTGGTCCCGGTCGGAAGATCGACCCGCCTTCGCCGATCTGACCCCTTCCGTTCGAACCCGTCGCCGAGCGCGAACGTCGGGGGGTGGACCACTGACCCATGCCGGAGTTGGGGAGGCGGGTCGGTACGACTATAGTCCCCGGCGCCCGTTCGACCGTGCATGAGCGACGGCACACGGACGGTGTCGGTCCGGCTGGTCGACGCATTCGCGGACGAACCGCTCGCCGGGAATCCCGCGGGTGTCGTCCGGGACGCGGACGAACTCGTCGACGAACAGATGCAGGCGATCGCCCGCGAACTTTCCGTGAGCGAGACCGCCTTCCTGTTCGAGAGCGACGAGGCCGACTACCGCATCCGGTACTTCACGCCGACCCGGGAGGTCGACCTCTGCGGGCACGCGACGATCGGTTCCTTCGTCTCGCTGTACGAAGCCGGCGACGTCGACGCGGGGACGACGACGCTAGAGACGAACGTCGGCGTGTTGGACGTCGACGTCGAGGGGGACGGCACGGTCTGGATGTCCCAGGGGGCCCCGACGGTCCGCGAGGTGGACCTCGCGTACGAACGCGTGGCCGAGGCGCTCGGCGTCGAGGTCGCGGCGCTCGAGGGGGTCGGCGAGGACCTCCCGCTGGCGGTCGCCTCCACCGGACTCCCCTTCTTGATCGTGCCGATCGTCTACCTCCAGGACGTCGGCGGCGCGGATCCGGATATGGCGGCGATCGAGTCGCTGGCGGACGAGGTCGACGCGACCGGCGTCTATCTGTTCACCTTCGACGCCCTCGAGGCCGAGTCGACGCTTCACGGGCGAATGTTCGCGCCGGGCGCGGGCATTCAGGAGGATCCGGTGACGGGGACCGCGAGCGGCGCGACGGGTGCGTACCTCAACCGCTTCGGCGCCTTCTCGGGCGGTTCGCCGGAGACCCTGGCGGCCGGAACCGGTGCGGGCGACGTCGGCGTGGCGGTGGCGACCGACGCGGAGGTCCCCGACGAGATGCGGTTCGAGCAGGGCCATTACGTCGATCGACCGGGCTTCGTCCGCGTGCGGGTCGACGGCGAGGTCCGAGTCGGCGGTCGCGGCGTCGTCTCGTTGGACGGCCGACTCGTCGTTCCCCAGGTCGCGGACGACGAGATCCTGGAAGGGTAGCCGGTCGCGGGTGTCGATGCGCTTCGGCCGGTCGCGGGACGGCTGCGGTGGAATTCGCCTTCACCCGTTCTCAGGCGCGGTCGTCGGGTGAACCGATCCGCTCGGTCGTCGAGGTACTCTCCCCGGCGTCGGCGCCGGCGTTCGCAGGTGCGGTCCGCTGGGACGGCGACGACGGGGGTCGACGAGCGCCGCTGGACGAACCGCCCTCGGGACGGCCCTCGGAGGGCGGTGCGGTGCCGGCGCGCCCGTCGGTCTCGTCGTACGACTGGGTGCGATCGCCGTCCTCGAGTCGCTCGACGGCGCGTCGCGTCGCCTCGAGCTCGGACTCCATCTCGGCGAGCCTCCCGTCGAGCGCCTCCAGCACCTCGCTGCGGATCCGCTTCTCGTCGACGGACCGCGCGGATCGCCTCGCGGTCGCGCGCGGGAGCGTCCAGTACAGCGCGAAGGTCTTACCGAACTGCCAGACGAGGAATCCGACGAGCGCGAACGCGAGCAGCGCCGTCGCGTTCGCCGCGGCCGCCGCGCCGGCCGGATCGAGCGGGTCGTTCAGGAACGCCTCGACCGCGCCCCCGAACCCGACCACCATCCCCAGCCCGAACAGGCAGAAGCCGGCGACGAAGGCGGCGGTCGAGATCGCGCGGTGCAGAACCGTCCACCTCAGGGCGTCGATAGGGTTCATGCGCGGGGACATTCAGATCCCGCGGGGATAATCCCTGCGGCGGCGGGACGAGGCCGGCCGAGCGGCTTTCACGCGGGCGGTCAGACGGACCGGTACCGGCCGCCGCTCTCGGAGGCGGCGCCGCTGCGGACCAGCTTTTCCAGGATCCGGCGGGCGGCGTCTCCCGGCACGCCACGCTCGCCGGCGTACTCGACGACCGCCGACTCCGTGGGCCCGTCGAGCTCCCCGAGCGCAGCTTCGACGATTTCTCGACGACTGCCGTGGCGGACCGGCCCGCGCGGGTCACGGTCGCCGGCGTCGGCGATCTCGTCGGCGTCGAGTCCGCTGGCTTCGAGGTACTCCTCGTCGCTCACGACGCCGTCGGCGACCTGCTCGTCGAGGTCCGCGAACGAATCCACCGACGCGAACGCGTCACCTTCCCCCTGGCGGTTCGCGAGCATCGATGCCCGCACTTCGCGCGCGTGGTCCGGATCGTCCGTCTCGACGAACGTCCGCCGCTGCTCGTAGCGCCGTCGGGTTCCACACCGAGGACACTCCGTCGTCTCCGATCGCCCCTCGAGCAACCACAGGTGCGAGCACTCGCCGCAGCCGACGACCGCGTACATGTCCGCACGTCGGGTCGGAACCCAGTTGAACGCGTCGGTGTCGTTGCCGGTTTCCGAAACCGAGTCCGAGCGCGACGCGATGGGCCGTGCCGCACGCGGTGACGGGACGGACGGCGACGCGGTGGGCGCACCGAGTGGTAACGGGGCGGGCGGCGACGCGGTGGGCGCACCGAGCGGTAACGGGATGGACGGAGACGCGATTGCCGGTCGGGTCGCCGCGAACCGCGGCTTTTAGCCACTCCGAGTCGAGAGTCGACCTATGGAGCGCGTCCCGCTCGACGACGTCGATACCGCGGAGGCGGCCGACGGCGTCCACCTGTCGATCACGGCCGGCACCGACTCGATGAACGTCCAGCACTTCGAGATCGAGCCCGGCGCCGCGGTGGAAGAACACAGTCACCCGCACGAACAGACCGGGTTCATCTACGAGGGCGACCTGACGTTCCTCGTCGACGGCGAGGAGATCGTCTGTGGCCCCGGCGACTCGTACGCGATTCCGGGGGACGAGCCCCACGGCGCCGAGAACCGCGGCGATGAGACCGTTCGCGGCGTCGACATTTTCAGCCCGCCGCGGGAGAATCCGAGCTGGCGATCCGGGTGAGCGTCGGGGCCGGCGACGCTCGCGGGCGCCCCAGCCGTCGCGGGATCGTGGCGGTCACCCGAAGAACGAGCCCCCGCGTATCGGGGCGTCGTCCCGAGCGTGCGTCCCGCTCGGTTCGTCGGGCTCGTCGACGCCGCCCGATTCGAGGAACTCCGCGAGTTCGATCGCGTAGCTGGCACACGCGGCGACGGTGTCGTCGTCTTGCATCGCGAACGGCGCCACGACGTGGTCCGGCACGTCCCCGTCGACCCGGTACCGGTTCGACGTCTCGGCGTACTCGGCGATGGTTCGGAGTTCCTCCGGCGAGTGGTCGCCGAATCGTTCCACGAGGAAGTCTGGCACCGCCTCCGGCGGTGTGGGGGCTCGACCCATGCCCTCCACTAACAGTCACCAGAAGAAATAATTTTGGCCAGGTGTTCGTCCTTACGTCGATCGGATAGGGCGTCTCTCCCGCGGTAGCGACTCGGTGCGTCGTCGGCCCGCGCGATCGATCTCGCCGCAGGTGTGATCGGGATCGCATCTGGGCCGTCCGACCTGCGAGCGAACCACGGCGCCCCACCTCGGTAAAATTCGTGTGCGTCGACCACTCGAACGGCCGTCCACGACAGCGTCTCGGCTTCGTCAGAACGCCGGGCGTTCTGACCGTTCGAAAAACTGCCTACGCCAGTTTTTCGACGTTCGCGACGACCTCCTCGGCGAACTCGCTTGTGGCGAGCTTCTCGGCGCCCTCGAGCTGGCGCTCCAGGTCGTAGGTGACCAAGCCCTCCGAGATGGTCTCCTCGACGGCGTCGCGGACGAGGTCGGCGGCGTCGGACCAGCCCATGTACTCGAGCATCATCCGGCCAGAGAGGATCATGGCGGTCGGGTTGACCTTGTCCTGACCCTCGTACTTGGGTGCGGAGCCGTGGACGGGTTCGGCGAGCAGGCGACCGTCGCCGAAGTTGGCGCCGGGCGCGATGCCGAGACCGCCGATCTGGGCGCCGCAGGCGTCGGACATGTAGTCGCCGTTCAGGTTCATCGTCGCGACGACGTCGTACTCGTCGGTGCGGGTCAGAATCTGCTGGAGCATGTTGTCGGCGATGCGGTCGTTGACGACGACGGCGTCCTCGGGCTGCTCGCCGTCGCGCTCCTCCCAGAGGGTGTCCTCGGTGATGACCTCGTCGCCGTACTCCTCTTCGGCGACCTCGTATCCCCAGTCGCGGAACTGCCCTTCGGTGAACTTCATGATGTTGCCCTTGTGGACCAGGGTGACCGAGTCGCGGTCGTGCTCGAGGGCGTAGTCGATGGCGCGGCGGACGAGACGCTTCGTGCCGAACTCCGTGATCGGCTTGACGCCGATACCGACGGGGCCGTCGTGGATGACGCCGGAGGCACCCATCTCGTCTTCGACGAACGCCTTCACCTGCTCGACCTCGTCCGTGCCGGCTTCCCACTCGATACCGGCGTAGACGTCCTCGGTGTTCTCCCGGAAGGTGACCATGTCCATCTTCTCGGGCGCTTTGACCGGCGAGGGGACGCCGTCGAGGTGGTAGGTCGGGCGGACGTTCGCGTACAGGTCGAGCAGCTTGCGCAGGCCGACGTTCAGCGAGCGGAAGCCGGCGCCGACGGGCGTCGTCAGCGGTCCCTTGATCGCGACGCGGTGTTCCTTGATCGCCTCGACGGTGTCGTCAGGCAGGTTCTCGTCGTAGCGCTCGCGAGCGCTCTCGCCCGCGTAGACGCGCATCCAGCTGATCTCGCGGCCGGTGGCCGCCGCGGCGGCCTCGAGCACCTGCTGGGCGGCGGGGCCGACGTCCGAACCGACGCCGTCGCCGTAGATGATGGGGATGATCGGGTTGTCGGGTACCTCGAGCTCGTCTTCGGTCCCGTCGACGAGCGTGATCATCTCGCCGTTTTCGGGGACCTCTACCTTGTCGTAGTCGTAACTCATTTCGTCTGTAGGTCCCGCCGTCGTGCCTAAAAGGCCTACCATTTGGCGCCGAGCGGGTGCAACATTTGCGAACTTCGCCACCGCGACCGAACCCGTTCGCGACTCGCGTCAATCCGGGCTCGGCCGTAATGAACGGGCGGTCCGTTCGGTCGGCGGCGACGCTCGACTCCCGGAAGACGCGTCCCCAATCGTGACGGTTACACTGCCTCGAACGAACGCGATGGTATGCGAGTGATCGTCCACGGCGGTGCGGGCGGCGTTCCCGAGGAACCGGAGTCACGACGGGCCGTACTCGACGAGGCGGCCGAGACGGGCGCGGCGGCGCCGACGCCGCTCGACGCGGTCGAGGAGGCGGTGCGCGTCCTGGAATCCTCGCCGCGGTTCAACGCCGGCGTCGGCGGCGCGGTCCAGAGCGACGGCGAGGTACGAACCGACGCGGGGGTCATGACGGACGACCGCGCCGTCGGCGCGGCCTGCTCGATGCCGGGCGTCGAACACGCCGTCAGCGTCGCCCGCGTCGTCGTGGAGGAGACGCCCCACGGGTTCGTCTCCGGGGAACACGCCGTGGCGCTGGCGGAGGCCTACGGCGTCGAGACCGGGGTCGATCTCTGGTCCGAGCGAACGCGGGAGAAGTGGGCGGAGTTGGATCCGCCTGCGGGCGATCCGGCCGCGCACCTGGCGTGGATTCGCGATCGCTACGGACGGACGGACCCGGACGGACGCGACGAGGAGGGCGAGGCGGATACCCGGGCGGGTGATTCGGAGACTCCTTCCGGCGCACCCGGCGTCGGCGACGCCCACGACCACGACACCGTCGGCGCGGTAGCCGTCGACGGTGAGCGCCTCGCCGCGGCCACCTCGACCGGCGGCCGGTGGTTGGCGCTGGCAGGCCGCGTCGGTGACGTCCCCCAGGTCGGCTCCGGATTCTACTGTTCTCCCGCGGCGGGCGTCAGCGCGACCGGCGCCGGCGAGGATATCGCGCGCGTTACCCTCTCCCGCCGGGTCGCCGGTCACATCGAGCGCGGTCTCGACGCCGAGGCGGCGACCGAACTCGCCATCGAGGAGTTCGGCGAACTGACCGGATCCAGCGCGGGCGTCATCGCGATCGACGCGGAAGGTCGCGTGGGATCCGCCTACAACAGCGACGGGATGCAGACGGCCGTCGCTACCCGTTGACCGGTCGAGGAACGACCCTGGTCGCTCGGCGCGGTCCGGTTCTTCGTCGGCCGACGTCGAACGCCGCCGACTCGTTGCCGGTCGACTGCGTTCGACCATCGTCGAATGGGTGGCCGTCGACCGTCGTCACTCGGTCCCGCAGGAGGGTCCGCGGGTCGTCGGTACTCGGTACTGCCGGGGTACTCGCGGGTAGTCGGTACTCGGTACTGCCGGGGTACTCGCGGGT
>SKPV01000033.1 GCA_007119345.1 Halovivax sp. | reverse complement strand
GGCGAGCAGACCGGCCGCGGCGAGCGCGTCTCCGTCGGGGCGGACGACGAGCCGCACGAAGCCGGCGCTGGCCAGGTCGGCCGGCGTCGGCGCGGCGGTGCGGCCCGTGGCGGTCATTCAGTCCTCGAGGAGTTCTTTCGCGACGTCGTAGCTGTAGGTGAAGTCGGGGGCGATCTCGTCCCCGCGGTAGTAGGTGACCAGGCGACGGACCTTCGACTCCGTGTTCTGCAGGGAGCGCTTGTTCTGGTGGTCCTGGGGGTTCTCCTGGACGTGTTCGCGCAGGCGGATCGCCCGCGTCATCAGGTTCCGGAGGTCCTCGGGGAGCTCCGGCGTCGCCTCGTGTTCGTCCAGGATGTCCGTCACGGACTTGCCGGTCGCGAGCGTCACGTCCGGGACGGGCGTACCGGTCACGCCCTCGTCTCGCAGCTTCATGCCGATCTGGCTGGGGTCGTACCCCTGCTCGGCCAGCTCGACGACGCGCGCTTCGACGTCGTCCGCGTCGACGTCGCTCCACTCCGGTGGGTCGTCTGCCGCCGGCCGGTCCGAACCGGACGAGCCGCGGCGGCGGGTGTGCATTCGTGCCATGTATCGAGGATAGGAATCGCACTGACCGCTCGGTGTCCGGCCTCCGGCCGGGTGCACTTCCGCAATCCCGAGTCACGCCGAGCGTGACGAGTCAGATTTGCGGCCGTGCGGTTCCCGACGGGTTCTTGCCCGGTGCCGGACAAAAGGGTTTCTAGACGCCGCAGGTCCCGCGCAGGCGTCTGCGAGGTCCCACAATACCGTCGTCGGCGCGTCTGCGAGGGGCGTCGTCGCGTGGGTCGGGCTCCCTCGGCTCGCAGCTTTCGAGGGGTTTATCTATTCCCGACGGAAACCAACTACTGCAACCGCGGGCTCGTAGATCAGCGGTAGATCACTCCCTTGGCATGGGAGAGGCCCCGGGTTCAAATCCCGGCGAGTCCATGATTCTGCGCGGCTCACATCGCCGTGAGCCGCGCGATTCGTCGTCGACGCCCGGATTTGAACGCCTGGAAGTCGCAGCCCCGGGAGCGCAGTGAGCGGAGTGAACGAGCACCCCGGAACGTCTTCCTTCGGGTTCAAATCCCGGCGAGTCCACTCCTTCACGTCGTCTCGCTCGATCAGTCGCGGACTCGCCGACCATCGCGAACGCTACGCGTTCGCTCGATCCCGGCGAGTCCATGATTCTGCGCGGCTCTCACGTTTGCGGGTCGTCCGGAACGTCCTCGATCCGCGGCGGTCCTCTCGAGCGTTCGCTCTCCAGACCTCGTCGTCGACGTCGGTCACCGGTCGTCGGGATCGGGATCATCGTCGTCCGGTTCCGCGTTCACCGGCACGAACTCCGTCCCGCCGCACTCGCACCCATCGCGCTTCCCGATCGGCAACAGGCTCCCGTCCGCTTTCTTTCGGGCTGCGTACACCGACCCGCACTCCACGCACCGCCCCATCGCCCGCTCCGGTCCCCGCTCGTCGGCCATCTCCGGAAACTCTTCCGGGACTCCTAATAATCGTAACTGTTTTCCGAAACGGTTTCCGGAAACCTGGCTGGACACCGACGGACACGCTTCGATCTAGGGGACACGAAACTCGGCACGGATGCGACCCGTCGACCCACGAGTGACCGGTCGCCTCCACGGCCGTCCATCGGCGACCACGTCGACCGATGCGACGTTCGGTCACGAGGGGGTGAGGTCCCGGCCGTCGGAGTCCCGATCCGAACCCCACGTTCGCCGGGCAAGGACCGCCTTCGCCGGATAATGCTACCCCTGTACCGCGTTCGCCGACTCCTACCGAGAACAAATCGCCACCTACCATTTGGTACCGTCTACATATCAATATCCGTGTCTGTCGGCGTTCTCGTCAGGTTCGCGTCGGACGGGGCTTCGGCCAGCGGCGCCCGGCCGAGTCGCGGCGCGACCGGGCATACCCATGCGAGAATACACTCCGCGCTTCGAATCTCGCCGACACATCTTCGGTTGCATCGTCGTCCTCGCCGGACTCGCCGTGCTCGCCCTCGCCGCCGGCTCGGCGGCCGCGGCCGTCGCGGACGAGCCCGCCAACGCCGGCGCGCACGAACCCACCGACGCGCTCGCGGCCTCCTTCCAGGCGAACGAGTCAGTGAGCGAGGAGGCCTACGAGGAAGCCGTCCCCGAACCGGGCGACCGCTGGTACGAGGCGTCGGCCAGCGACGGCAGCTGGATCAGTTACGTCAACCCCCGCGACGAGTACCGGAGTCCGTACCTCGGCGGCGGCTCCGGGAAGGTCTGCGTGACGCTGCTGAACGAGGCGGGCGAGCCGATCGTCGGCGAATCGATCCCCGACACCACGGTCACCGTCCCCACGGGCGAGTCGCTCGAGTGGCACACCGGCGCCGATCCGATGACCGTCGAGTACCCGCTGACCGATCACTACGAGCGCCCGCTCGACGCCGACCAGTTCGGCACCGATCCGGACCTGCCACAGGGCGACGGCTACCTCGACTCCCACTGCATCGAGTGGCACGGCCTCCCGGAGGACGCCACGATCGAGTACGGCGAGGCCCAAATCGAGGGCGAGCACGCCGAAGACGTCGAACTCGTCGGCTACATCCAGCAGGCCCACGAGGCGTGGGACACGGACGTCGACCCGATCGAGGACGCCGTCTCCTACGAGGAGGCCGGCGGCGGCTGGACCTACGAGACCGACGCGTCCCACGGCCAGGCGGTGGTCGTCTTACAGCTGGCCGAGTCGACCGGCGACGAGGGCTCGAGCGACGACCCCGGATCGAACGCGACCGATTCGAACGCCTCCGACGGGACCGGATCGAACGGCGCCGACGACACCCTCGCGAACGAATCCACCGGGTCCGCCGGCGACGACGGCTCCACGGGCGGGACGGACCGACTCCCCGGTTTCGGTCCGTTCGCGGCGATCCTCGCGCTGGCGCTCGCCGCCGGCGTCGCAGGGGTTGGCGGTCGCGTCCGCTCGCGCCGGTGACGATCGATCGGCGTCTCCGCGACGGGTGGCTCCTCACACTCGCGAGCACGGGATGGAGAATACCCGTGAGACCGGACGGCTGTCCACGGGGGACCGGACGGCTGTCCACGGGAGACCGGACGGCTGTGCTCGTGAGAAATGACCGGAGTTGCCCGTGAGAAAAAGTCGGAGTTATCCGCGACACCGGGTGGGTCGAACTCGCGAATACGGTACTGAAACACCAGCGAGAACGGTTCGAACGAGCAATCGAAGATCGGTTCGACGCGCCCCGGATGCGGTAGCCGGCGGTCGATCGCTACACTCGGACCCCGGCCGACCGCCTCACTCCTTCAGGTGCGACCGGTATCCTTTCGGTTCGAATCCTCGCCGACAGACGACGTTGCGCCGCCCGACGGTGATGGCGCTGACCTGGTCGTCCGCTTCCATCTCGTCGACGACGGACTCGAGGTGGTCGGTCGACCAGCCCGTCTCCTCGACGATCGTCTCGCGCTCGACGCGGCCCCCGCGCTTGACGAGCAGGCGAAGCACGACGTCCTCGTCGGAGAGTTCGCGTTCGTCTTTGCCGTATTCGACCTGTTCGGCGTAGCTCAACGTCTCGTCCTCGGTCGACGACTCGTTCTCGGGCGACGGGTCGGGCGCACCGTCCTCCGTCGACGATTCGCCCATCCGAGATGAGAGCCGGGTCCAGAGTGTCCTGAGTACCATGTGTGTCGATCACCGTGTGGCGATTTAGCTGACGTTGGACGCCCACCTACCTTGCTGTTATGCTCGTCCGGTAACATGTCGCCTCGGTGGCGGTGGACGCCCGGTCGTAACGGCTGACACTTCCCCGAGGCCCAACAAGGAATCGCTTGCAATCGGCAAGGTCGCTCTGGAACGGTCGGATTCGCACCCGCGTCGGCGAGATGCGAGCGATCGACGTCGGCGACCACCTGGCAGGAATTCTAGTAATTCACGTCCGCGCTCGTCGAGGCTGGCGGATCCGGATACGCGCTCGAGAGGTCGTCGAGCGATTCGTGGTGGCAGGTGGCGTGGGGTGCGACGAGCGGCGAGACGCTGATCCGCCCCTCCGCGACGGCGCGTCGGTCGGTACCGTCCGGATCGGGCATCGTCTCCGGGTCCATCGACTCCCAGACGCGATCGTGGAGGCGGATCGTCGACCCCTCCCGCGTGGCGTCCATCTCGTAGCGCCTGGACGGGCGGGTGACCTCCATCGGGAGGTTCGACCCCGCGTCCATGGGGACGTTGACGTTGAGGTAGGACGCCCGCTGAAAGACGCCGGCCGGGAGCGCGTGCTCGACCAGGTAGCGCGTCACCCGCGTGGCCTCGGCGAAATCGGCGGTCGTCGTCTCGACGTCCGCGAACGAGACGTCGCCGACCGGTACGTACATCGAGGTCGCGATCGCCGGGACGTCGAAGAACGCGGCCTCGACGGCCGCGCTGACCGTTCCCGACCGGCCGAGGACGTACGCGCCGAGGTTCGCGCCCTCGTTGCACCCCGCGACGACCAGGTCCGGCTCCGGCGCGAGTTCGGCGAGTCCGGCCACCACGCAGTCGGTCGGCGTCCCGTCGACCGCGTAGCCGCGGTCGCGTTCGGTGACCGTCACCTCGCTCGACATCGATCGCCCGCAGCTGCTCCGATCGCCGGCCGGCGCGACGACGGTGACGTCGGCGACCGCCGAGAGCGCGTCGGCCATCGCCGCGATCCCCGGCTCGTCGATCCCGTCGTCGTTGGTCAGCAGTATCGAACGCCGGTCGCTCATACCGGTCGGGTTGGGGCCGGACGCGAAAAGCCCACCGGAAGCCGCCGACGATCGACCGCGGCGGCCGTCACCGTCGAACGGGAAGAACGGGAAAGAACACGCGCGCCTGCTGGTGCCCCGCCCTGGGGCCGCTCACGCGACCGGATCGACGATCGTCTCCTCGTCCACGACGAGGTTGTACGCTCGCTCGTCCTCGTTCCAGAGGGCGAGGACGGATTCGAAGGCGAGCACGTCGCCGTAGTCCGCCGCCAGCAGCGACCGGTTCATCGCCGTCTCCGCGGTGACGACCGCGTAGTGGTCGACGGTCTCGCTCCCGTCGCTCACTTTGAACAGCGGGTTCGGCGACGATCCGCTCGGTCCCACGCTTCCGTCGTCGCTCAGCGACCGGCTGAGCTTGGCCGCGACCAGGTCGATCCGGTTCGTGACGTGCCGGTCCATCTCGGCCATCTTCGCCCACCGGCCGGGGTCCAGCGACAGGTCGACGCGGCGGGTACCGTCCGTTCGGAGGATCGAGTGGGAGAACTGGACGTCGACGTTGACGAACTCGCCCGGCTCGTGATCCGGATCGCTCGCGGCGCGGTCGAGGCTCCGCTGGAACGAGGGAACCGCGAGGTCCGGTCTGACGTCGAACGTCCAGCCCCGGTCGCTCGGGGTCCGACCCGGCCAGAGCCGCACCGCCGGGCCGTAGACGGTGACGTCGAGGGGGTCGTCGGTTTCGCCCCCTCCCTCGTCAGTCTCCGACTCCTCGGACTCCCTCCCGACCGCTCCTTCGTCGGACGCCGGTTGCGCCTCCCCTTCGCTCGAGGCCGGTTGCGCCTTCCCTTCAAGTGACGCCGATTCCGTCTTCTCCCCCAAGTTCGCCGTCCTCGCGCCGGCCTCGAGCGCCCGTTCCACCCGCCGGAGGCCGATGCTCGTCTCCCTGTCCGCGGGCGCCATCGCCAGCAGCGAGCCGTCGTCGGCGAGCGCCTCGAGGTATCGCCGACAGACTGAAATCGGCTCTTCGAGTTCGCTGAGGACGTTACAGAACATGACGAGGTCGTACGGTTCTCCGCCGCCCGCCGACTGGGGGTCGAACGCCTCGGCCGTCGTCCGGTGGACGGTCGCGTGCACGTTTCGCCGCGTCTCCGAGAGCATCGCCTCGAGGATGTCGGCCGCGTCGCTCGGTTCGACGGCGTGGTACTCGAGCAGGGCGTCTTCGGGAAGGTAGTCACAGAGCCCCAGCGCCGGGCCCCCGACGCCCGCCCCGACGTCGAGCACCCGGAGCTCGCGGCCGAGCAATTTCCGCTCCGCCAGGTCGTCGAGTGCGTACTGGACGGCCGCGTAGTAGCCCGGGAGGTGGTAGATCGCGTACCCGGCCGCGACGTCCTCGTCGTAGTCGACCGGATCGCCGTGCAGGTAGCTGGCCTTCACCCGCCGGAGCGTCGACCGAAGCAGGTCGCCCGAGGCGCCTTCGTGCCAGTCCGGGCCGTACCGGTCGACGAGGTGCTCCTCGAGTCGGCGCTCGTAGCGCTCCGGGAACGCCTCGACCGGCTCGGCGAGCGGCGCCACCGGCTCCGCCGGGACGGGGACGAACGTGCCGTCCTCGCGCTCGATCAACCCCAGGGTCGGCGCCTCTTCGCGGAGGAGCTGGCGGACCACGGCGGGGTGGGGCTGGCCCTCGACGTACTCGTGGATCTCCTCGGGGTCGATCGGCCGGACGTTGCGCAGGTAGCGGGCGTTCGCGATGACGCCCTCGCGTCGGTCCTCCATCGGATCACCTCCGCTCTCGCGGTTCGCCCGCTTCTTCCGACGCTCGAGGCGTCGAGTCCGTCGATTCCTCGATCGCACGCTCGCCGTCGGTCCACTCCGCGCCCACCTCCTCGAGGAGCGACTCGAACTCGTCCGCGTCCGCGGCGGCGATCCGAGCGGCGGCCTCGGCCACCGCCTCGGCGCCGTCGAACTCCGACTGGATGTCGGCGTAGACGCGCGGCGTTCCTCCGGTCACGCGCTCGACGAGTCGCCGAAGGTCGCCGTAGACCGGGGTTTCGAACCCGGACGGGACCCGATCGGCGGCGATCGCGAACGCGAGCACCGAGGCGTGGGCCGCGGCCTGCACCGACTCCATGGCGCCGTCGTGCTCGTCGGCCGTCGTCTCCACCAGGTCGTTGCCCGCCGCCTCCAGATCGGCCAGGACCGCGTCCGTGCGGGGACCCGCGGCCCCCCGGACGAACGGGACGGCGCCGGGCGCCCGGTCCGGCGCGAACAGCGGGTGGAGGCTGAGTCGTTCCCGCTCGGGCGCGTGGCGTTCCATCGCCGCCAGCGCCGGTTCCATCACCCCCGCGACGTCGACTACCGCGCTCTCGGCCCTCGGCGCGTGGCGGGCCACCGCGTCCTCGATCGCCGTCATCGGCACGGCGAGGCAAACGACGTCGTACGACGCGTCGTCCGCGGCCGGATCGAGCGGCGCGGTCCGCCCGCCGACCGCCTCGGCGGCGTCTCGGGCCGCCGCCTCGTCGACGTCCGCGAAGGTGATCGACCCGTCGACGGTGTCGCCGACCCACCGGCCCATCGTTCCGGCGCCGACGATCAGTACGTCCATCGGCGAATCCTACCCAGTCGCGTTCCAAAAGGCGTTCGATCGCCGCACCCGCGATCCGATCGACCGAGCGAGACGGACCGGCCGCAGCGTCGACCGAGCGCGACGGATCGATCTCAGCGTCGACCGGGCTCGACGGGTCGATCTCGGCGTCGATCGAGCGCGACGGACCGAACTCAGCGCCGGTCTTCGGGCTCGATCGACACCGGGTAGTCGGTCAGGTTCTCGTAGCCGCCCTCGGTGACGACGACGAGGTCCTCGATGCGGACGCCGCCGACGGCGGGGTCGTAGATGCCGGGTTCGATCGTGATCGCGTGGCCGGGCTCGAGCTCCTCTCCCGTCAGCGAGATCCGCGGCCCCTCGTGGATGTCGAGGCCGACGCCGTGACCGGTACTGTGGATGAACCCCGTCTCGGCCCCGGGATCGCTCCGGAGGGAGTCGTAGCCCGCCCCCTCGATGACGTCGCAGGCGGCCTCGTGGACCGCCTCGCCCGTCGTTCCGGCCTCGACGGCGTCCAAGGCGGCCTCGTAGGCCTCCCGGGTCACCTCGTAGAACCGGGCGAGTTCGTCGTCGGGCGTTCCCCTGACGAAGGTGCGGGTCATGTCCCCGTAGTACTTCGTCTCCTTGTCTCGCGGGAAGATGTCGATCACGATCGACTGGTCCGCCTCGAGCGGTCCGCTGCCGCGGTCGTGCGGGTCGGCGGCGTCCGCCCCGCAGGCGACGATCGTCTCGTCGAGGGCGCAGCCCTCCCGCAGGAGCGCGATCTCGATCTCGGTCTTGACGCGCTCGCTCGTCAGCGGTTCGCCCTCGTGGTAGAGGAGGCCGTCCCGGACCTCCGCGGCGGCGATCAGCCCCTCGGCGACGGCCATCGCGCGCTGGTTGGCCGCCTGCGTCTCGCGGATGTACTCGATCTCCTCGTCGGTCTTCACCGCGCGCACGTCGGCGACGATCCCGTCGGTCTCGACGGTCACCGAGAGCCCCCGGTCCCGGAGGCCGTCGGCCGTCGCGGCGGGACAGGTCTTCGGCACCGCGACCGATTCGACGTCGTGGTCCCGGAGAAACGCCTCGATCAGCCGGATCCGCCCCTCGTGGGGACCGTGTTCGGCCTGCAGCGACTGCGCGTCGTAGGTCGCGGTGTTGGTCACGCTGTCGGCGTTCGCCTCGCTCTTCGCGCGGCCGTACTCGAGTCCGGACACGAGCAGGTGGATGCCGTCGTCGGTCACCAGCGTCTGGTACGGGTCCGGCGCGCCGAAGCCCGACACGTACTGCTGGTCGGCGTCCGCCCCGTCGTCGTCGATGAGGTAGCCGTCCAGGCCCGCCTCGTCGAGGTACTCGCGCAGCGATGAGAGGTCGACGTCCATACGCGCTGGTTCCGTCGGGCCGGTACATAATAACCGGGATCCCGGTATTTCGCGGATCGCATCCGAATAACCGGGATTCGGGAATCCGGGGATCGCTCCCCGCCCGCGACCGTTCTCGGTACCCGACTTCGGCCGTCGTCAGAACTGCCGGCAACCGGTACCGTGATAGGCGGACCGACCCAGGTGTCGCCCATGGACGTCACCATCTCCCCCTCGACGGTCGCGGGGACCGCCCGCGCCCCGCCGTCGAAGAGCTACACGCACCGGGCGATCCTCGCGGCGGGCTACGGCGAGGGCGCGGTCGTCCGCGACCCGCTCTGGAGCGCTGACACCCGGGCGACCGCCCGCGCCGTCGAGGCATTCGGCGGCGACGTCGAGCGCGACGACGAGGGTCACCTCGAGATCGTCGGCTTCGACGGCCGGCCAGCCGTCCCCGACGACGTGATCGACTGCGAGAACAGCGGGACGACGATGCGCCTCGTCACGGCCGCGGCCGCGCTCGCCGACGGGACCACGGTACTCACGGGGGACGAGTCGCTGCGGAGTCGGCCCCAGGGACCGCTTCTCGACGCCCTCGGGGAACTCGGCGCCGACGCCCGGAGCACTCGCGGGAACGGGCAGGCACCGCTGGTCGTCGACGGTCCGATCGGCGGCGGATCGGTCTCGATCCCGGGGGACGTCTCCTCCCAGTACGTGACGGCGCTGCTGATGGCCGGCGCGGCGACCGACCCTGGGATCGAGATCGACATGGAGACCGAGCTCAAGTCCGCCCCGTACGTCGACGTGACGATCGAGGTCCTCGCGGACTTCGGGGTCGCGGCGGCGGCGACCGACGCGGGGTTCGCCGTCGACGGTGGACAGCGCTACGGACCGGGCGCGGGCGAGTACGCCGTCCCCGGCGACTTCTCCTCGATCTCGTACCTCGTCGCGGCGGGCGCCGTCGCCGGCGAAGCGGGCCCGGTCCGCGTCGAGGGCGCGCGGCCGAGCGCGCAGGGCGACGCCGCGATCGTCGAGCACGCGGCCCGTTTCGGCGCCGACGTCGACTGGGATCGGAACGCGG
>SKPV01000076.1 GCA_007119345.1 Halovivax sp. | reverse complement strand
GTCGATGACGGCCTGACCGGGCGCGTCGATGACGGCCGGACCCAATCCGGCGAGCGGCGGCGCCGACCGAGAGGTCGCCAGGCCGAGTTCTCGCGACGGAGTGGTTCGGAGCCGTCAGGACGAGTTCTCGAGACCGAGTGGGCCGGAACCGTCAGGACGGGTTCTTGCGACGCAGTTCGGTGCCACAGATCGGACACCGCTCTTTCTGCTCGTCGAACTCGCGGCCACAGCCCTGACACTGGAAGCGCCAGTCGCGCTGCTCCGCGATTCCCTCGCGGGCGATGAACTCCACCGCCACCGAGAGCTTCTCCGCGACGTTCTGCATCGCGTAGTCGTCCGTGACGAGGATCCCGTCGAGTTCGAACGCGGCCGCCACCAGCCGGACGTCGGTATCCGAGAGGACGTCCAGGTCGCCGGACTCGCGGGCGGCCCGACGGACCTTCTCGGTGGTGTCGTCGTTGGGGATGTGGATGTGCATCCCCGAGCCCTCCATGGCGTCGTAGCGGTAGGCGCTCTCGTCGACGAGTTCCTCGCGGACGAGCGGGATGGTCGCCGTCTGTTCGGTGGTGTGGAAGTCGTGGATAAAGGCCGACGAATCGAGAACGTACATGCGAGAGTAACGTGTTCCGGGACTCAGCGCTCGACGACGATGTAATCCTTCACGGCCTTGACCCGGGAGACGGGCACCCGGAAGCGACCGGCGTCGTCTCGCTCGAGGTCGACCGACCGCGTGGGGAGTTCCTCGTCCGGCTCGACGACCAGATCGTAGAGCTGGCCGGAGCTGAGGTCCATCGTGATGTTGTAGAGCAGCCCGAGCTCGGTGCCGTCCGAGCCCATCACCGACTTGCCCGACAGGTTCTCGGCGAGTATTTCGCTCATGTACGTCCGTTCAGACTAGTCGCTATTAAACACCACGGGGGACGTCAGACGGACGTCTGTCGAGAGCGAGGCGCGAGCGAACGACGTGAGCGAACGCCTCGGAAATGCGAACGGTGAGCGGGTGCGAGGCCGAGCGGTAGCGAGGCCTCGAGAAAGCGAACGGCAAAGCCGTGAGCGAAGCGAACCGCGAGCCGCGAGCGAAGCGAACCGCGAGCCGCGAGCCCGTCCCGCGACGCCGACCCCGGCGACGGGTACCCGCCGCGACGGACCGTCGCGCGGCCGGCGCGCTGGCCCGTGACGATGGGTTTAACTGCCGCCCCGCGGACCGTTCACCAAGAGCCTTCTCTGGTGGTTAGCATGTCGGACACAACAACTAACGCGCCTGACGTCGCCTCCCTCCGGACGCCGATCGTCGCCGTGCTCGGACACGTCGATCACGGCAAGACCAGCCTCCTCGATCAGATCCGCGGCTCGGCGGTGATCGAGGGCGAGGCGGGCGCCATCACCCAGCACATCGGCGCGACGGCCGTCCCCCTCGACGTCATCTCCGGGATCGCCGGCGAGCTCGTCGATCCCGACGACTTCGACCTCCCCGGCCTGCTGTTCATCGACACGCCGGGACACCACTCGTTCACCACCCTCCGCTCGCGCGGCGGCGCGCTGGCGGACATCGCCATCCTCGTCGTCGACGTCAACGACGGCTTCCAGCCCCAGACCGTCGAGGCGCTCGACATCCTGCGGCGGTCCTCGACGCCGTTCATCGTCGCCGCGAACAAGATCGACACCGTCCCCGGCTGGAACCAAACCGAGGACGCCCCGGTCCAGGAGACCTACGAGAACCAGTCCGACCGGGTTCGGGGCGACCTCGACGAGCGACTCTACGAGATCATCGGCCAGCTCTCCGACGAGGGCTTCTCCGCCGACCTCTACTGGCGGGTCCAGAACTTCCAGCGCAACGTCGGCGTCGTCCCCGTCTCGGCGATGACCGGCGAGGGCGTGCCGGACCTGCTCGCGGTGATGATGGGCCTCTCCCAGCGGTACATGAAAGCGGAGATGGAGATCGACGTCGGCGGCCCCGGCGTCGGCACCGTCCTCGAGGTCAAAGACGAGAAGGGATTCGGCAAGACGGTCGACATCGTCCTCTACGACGGGACGATCCGGGCCGACGACAGGCTCGTCGTCGGCGGACAGAGCGAACCCATCGTCACCGACGTGCGGGCGCTGCTCCAGCCCCGCCCGCTGGCGGAGATCCGCACCGAGAGCCGCTTCGAGAAGGTCGACGAGGTCGCCGCCGCGGCCGGGATCAAGGTCGCCGCACCCGAACTGGACGACGCGATGGCGGGCGCGCCGGTGCGCGTGGTCCGCGACCGCGACATCGACGACGTGATCGCGGACGTCGAGGCCGAGCTCGCCGACATCGCCGTCGAGACCGACGAGGACGGCGTCGTCGTCAAGGCCGACACCCTCGGCAGCCTCGAGGCGATGGCCGACGCCCTCGGCGAAGCCGAGGTGCCCATCGTCCGCGCCGAGGTGGGCGACGTCGCCCCGCGGGACGTCTCCGTCGCCTCGACCGCCGACGACCCCAAAGAGCAGGTCATCCTCGGGTTCAACGTCGACGTCCTCGACGACGCCGAGGACCGGGCCGAGATCGACGACGTCACGCTGTTCACCGACCGGGTCATCTACCAGCTCGTCGAGGAGTACGAGGAGTACGTCGCGGAGATCGAGCGCGCCCAGCAGGACACCGTCCTCCAGAACATCACCCGGCCCGCCCGCTTCCGGATCCTCCCCGACCACACGTTCCGCCAGAACGACCCCGCCGTCGTCGGCGTCGAGGTCAACTCGGGCACCCTGAAGAACAACGAACGGGTCGTCAAGTGGACGGGGAGCGAGCCCGAGCGCGTCGGGCAGGTGAAGGGGATCCAGGAACAGGGCGAGGACGTCGACGAGGCCCGCGCGGGCGAACGCGTCTCCGTCGCCATCGACGGCCCCACCGTCGGCCGCGGCATCGAAGAGGACGACGAGCTCTGGATCGAACTCCCCGAGAAGCACGCGAAAATCCTGGAACAGGAGCTCGCCGAGGAGATTCCCGGCGACGAGCGCGAGGCGCTGAACATGTACCTCGAGAAACACCGGAAGCGCGACCCGTTCTGGGGCAAGTAGGAGACGCGGCCCGTTCTGGGGCAAGTAGGACGACCGACCTTTTGGACTGGGTTCGTTACGCGCCGGAAGCGCCGGTGGCGCTCTGGGGCGCCGGTACCGATAACGCTCGCTCCCGCACGCGGGCCGCCGATCACCCGCTCAGGAACTCCCGCACCAGCCGCTCGACCTCGTCGCCCGGCTCGAGCCAGGGCGTGTGCCCGTGCGCGTCGAGTTCGTGGAACTCGGCGTCGGCCATCCGGCTCGCGACCGGGCGGCCGACGTCGGGCTCGAAGAACGAGTCCTCGGAACCCCAGACGAACGACGTGGGGCGGTCGATGCGGACGATCTCCCGCCGCATGTCGAACGTCGAATGCAGGCGGCCGAAGGAACTCTGGGCCGTCTGCAGCGAGCGGAGGCTCCGCGTGCGCCCCGGGAGCTCCGTACCGTACCCTTGCACCTCGTAGAATTCCTCGGAGATCGCCGAATCGTCGACGACGTTGAACCGCGCCATGCGCTCGCGGGCGTTCTCGACCGAGTCGCCCCGACCCATGAGCCAGTAGAGGACGCGGTTGAGTCCGCGGATCGTCATCAGCCGGAACGGGAGCGGGATGTCCGTGGAGACGCCCGCCGGGCCGCCGACGAGACAGAGTCGGTCGACCCGGTCGTGGTCGATCGCGAGGAGGAACGCCTGGCCGCCCCCGAGCGAGTTGCCGACGACGTGCGGGCGCGCTACCTCCAGCGCGTCGAGGACGTCCCGCAGGTACGTCGTCATGAACGCCCGGAGGTCCCGGCCCCCGTAGCTCGGCGCGGCCGACAGTCCGCGGCCGGGACGGTCCGGCGCGTAGAGCCGGAACTCGTCCGCGAGCGCCGGGAACAGCGGGAGCCACGTCGCCGCCGTGGTGCCGAGCCCGTGGAGCAAGATGACGGGGTCGCCGTCCGGGTTTCCGGCGGCGAGGACGTGGATCCGGCCGGCGCTCGCCGATTCGACGAGCAGCGATTCGGTCGCCACGCCGTGATGGTCCGCGAGTCGCGACTGGGCGTCGGCGTACCGCCGCTCGGACTCCGTCGGCCACTCGCCCGCGTCGATGCGATCGATCGGGTCGGGTGCCAGGGCGCTCATCGACTGTGTGACCCCCGCGAACCACAATAAAACGTCCCGACGGTTCGATTCGCCGGTTCGACGGCCGACGGTTCGGTGCGCGTCGGATCGGCGTCGGATCGCGAGGCCGCCATCGGAACCGGTCGGAAGGGGCCCCAGGTCGAATCGAGATCGGTTTCGGACGCCGGACGAGGCCGGCCTCCGACGTCGGCGCTGCCAGAATCGTTTTGGTCGGCCGGTCGAATCCGGGTGACATGCAACGCGTGATCGACGGCCTCGACAGTCGGCGCGGGATCTTCGGATTCGTCGTGGTGATCAGCCTGCTCGCCGGGTTCATCGTCGCGGCCGACGGGCTGCTGTACGGCGATCGGGAGGTCGTCGGCTACTTCGTCGTCTTCGTGCTCGCCCTCGTCGGCGTCGCCGTCATCGGGGCGCTCGGCTGGCAGCGGCTTCGCGAGTGATCGAGTTCCCCGGCGGCGAATCGATCGGGGACGGCACGGCCAGCTACGGCGCGCTCGGCAACGAGACGGTCGACAACGGGGTGGTGAGCAACGAGACGGTCGACAACGGGGTGGTGAGCAACGAGACGGTCGACAACGGGGTAGTGAGCAACGAGACGGTCGACAACGGGGTAGTGAGCAACGGGACAGTCGAAAACGAGACGAACGGCGCCGAAGCGGCGTCGGGAGTCAGCGCGCGGTCGGCGTCAGATCGTCGCCCATCGCGTGCTTGACCTGGAGGGCGGCGCTCGCGGCCAGGCCGCGCGCGACCTCCGCCCGCTCGTCGGCGTCGATGATCGCGCCGGGTTCCTCGATCGCGTCGACGTCCAGCTCGGGAGAAAAGCCCGCGCTGACGGGTCGGCCCACCGGCGGTCGGACCGCGACCGTCACGTGCGGACCGCCGACGCCGTGGGAGACCTCGCTGTCGACGGCGTACTCGTCGGGGAGATACTCCCGGGTCAGGGCGGCGAGTCGGGACACCTCGCGCCGCAGCGCGCGCCGTTGTCCCGGCGTCACCTCCTCGACGTCGGCCGCCGACCGGTGGCCCGCCTGCGTGATCCCCGGGCGGCCGGCGTACGGTGTGTTGCCGTTCATGAGAATTCGCTACCGACCGAAACGGTGCGGGCCGCCAAAAACGTTTGGTCAAACGATCGGCTCGCTCTCGCCGTAGACGGCGAGGACGACGGCGGAGGCGTACTCGCCCGCCGCCGCCTCGGATCGAGAGAGCCGTACGCTCGGCTCGCCGAGTTCCCACTCCCGGAGGTCGCCGCCGGCGACGAGCCCCTCGCGGATCCGTCGCTCGACGTCGTCCGCCTCCATCTCGCCGGCGGCCTCGTAGAACAGGCCGGGCCCCTCGTCGACCGACTCGGTCCACCCGAGGCCCGCGCAGACGCTCCCCGGCCCGGCGGTCGTCGCTCTGGCCTCGACGACGGTCAGCCGGTCGCCGGCGGGCCCGAGGTCGGGCGCCGTCCCGACCACCTCGACGGCCGCGCCCGCCGGGATCACCGACGAGACGGTGACGAGGTTGTAGTTCGCCACGCCGGCGTCCGCGAGCGCCGCGTCGTAGGCCGACAGCTCCGTCGGCCCGGTCGCCGCACCCGAGACGACGCTGATCGTGCTCATTACCGATCTTCGGGGGCGGACGCCGTAAGGCGTTGCGGTCCAGGGTCGGTGCCGAAAATTCCGGGTCGACGACACCCGTGAAGCGAGCGAACGCGGCGAGCGAGGTGAACGGCGGGAGGAGCGCTGTTCGTCGACGGTTTGCCGAGGGCGCGGCGAAGCCGCACCCGTAGCGCGAGCGGTCGGTGCTAGTGGTAGAAGTAGTTCTGGGACGGGATGAGCTCGCTCGTGTCGTCGTTCTCGATCTTCTCGAGGGCGGCCTCGAAGTCGTCCATGGTGACCTCGTCCCGGTCGTCGCGGATGGCGAACATGCCCGCCTCGGTGGTGACGCTCTCGATCTCGGCGCCGGAGTACCCCGGCGTGTTACGGGCGAGGGCCTCGTAGTCGACGGCGTCGGCGACGTTCATCCCGCGGGTGTGGATCTCGAAGATGATCTCCCGACCCGCCTCGTCGGGCTCGGGCACTTCGATGAGGCGGTCGAACCGCCCAGGCCGGAGGATCGCGCGATCGAGCATGTCGAAGCGGTTGGTCGCGGCGATGATGCGGATCTCGCCGCGGGCCTCGAAGCCGTCCATCTCGCTCAGCAGTTGCATCATCGTCCGCTGGACCTCGGCGTCTCCCGACGTCTTGGACTCCGTGCGGCGGGCGGCGATGGCGTCGATCTCGTCGATGAAGATGATGGCGGGTTCGCGCTCGCGGGCCATCTCGAAGAGGTCCCGCACCAGCCGCGAGCCCTCGCCGATGAACTTGCGGACCAGCTCGGAGCCGGCCATCTTGATGAAGGTCGCGTCGGTCCGGTTCGCGACGGCCTTCGCGAGCATCGTCTTTCCGGTCCCCGGCGGCCCGTAGAGCAGTACGCCGGAGGGCGGGTCGATGCCCACCTGCTCGAAGAGCTCCGGCTCGGCCAGGGGCTGTTCGACGGCCTCCCGGACCTCCCGGACCTGCTCGTCGATGCCGCCGATGTCCTCGTAGGCGACGGCCGGGCTCTCGGTGATCTCCATCGCCTGGGCCCGGGAGTCGGTCTCGGCGTCGAGCAGCGTCTGAATCCCGAAGGAATCGTTGACGGCGACGCGGTCGCCCGGTTCGATCCGGTCGACCATTCGCGGGGAGACCTCCGTCAGCACCTCTTGGTTGTTGCCGTGTTGCTTGACGACGACCTCGCTCTCGACGCAGTCTTCGACGGTCGCGACGTACAGCGACGAACTCTTCAGCGTCTCGTTCTCGCGCTCGACCCGGTCGACGCGCTCGCGCAGCTGCTCTCGGCGCCGTTCGGCCGCCTCGAGTCGCTCGGTGAGCTGAGAGCGCACGTCGGCGAGCTCCTCGAAGTGAGACCGAAGCGCGGCGAGCCGCTCGTCGTCCGGGAGCTCCGGATCGATGTCGCGGCTCGGTCGATCGGGTAGCGACGGGCTTCGGGACATCCTGACGGGCGACTGGTAGTCGCCCGTCGTAAATGTGCCTTTGGGTCGCGGGCGAATTCCGCGAGACGGTGAGGGGTGGCCGATTCGGTGACCGTCTCAGGACCGTTCGTCGACGTCCGCCGGCGGATCAGCCGCAACCGCGGCCGCGAATTTCGTAGTAGGCGGCGAAGAGACCGGCGAAGACGCCGGCCGAGAGCGCTCCGCGATCGAGTTCGAGGAAGTATCCGACGACCGCCAGCGGCGCCCAGCCGGCGAAGAGCCCGAACGGGAACCGCGTCGAGCGGAGGTGGTCGGTCCGAACCCCGACCAGCAGCGCGACGACGACGTACGGCGCCGCCAGGTGGGCGGCGGGGTGTCTGATTCCGGCCCGTTGGGCGGCCGAGAAACCGAAGATGTTGGTACACCGCGAACGCGACGCCGGCAGCGGTCAGGACGGACGGCGACGCACGGGCCGTTAGCCGTCGGTCTCGACGAGCTCGGCCATCGTCTCGAGCCGGTCGTCGTACCGGTCGATCGCCCGCTGGACGGGCTCGGGACTGGCCACGTCGACGCCCGCCGTCCGCAGCAGGTCGAGCGGATACTCGCGGGAGCCCAGCGAGAGGAACTCCCGGTAGTCCGCGGCCGCGGACTCGCCCTCTTCGAGAATGCGGTCGACGAGCGCCAGCGCGGCGGAGATGCCCGTCGCGTACTGGTAGACGTAGAACGCTCGGTAGAAGTGCGGGATGCGCATCCACTCGCGGGCGATGTGGTCGTCGAGCTCCGCGGGTTCGTAGTAGCGTCCCTTCAGCTCGCGGAAGAGGTCGTCCAGCCGGTCCGCGGTCAGGGGTTCCCCGGCTTCCTCGAGCTCGTGGGCGCGGTGCTCGAACTCGGCGAACAGCGTCTGGCGGAACAGGGTCGAGCGCACCCGCTCTAGGAACTCGTTGAGGACGTGCGCGCGGAACGCGGGGTCCTCGACCGTCTCGAGGAGGTGCTCGGTGAGCAGCGCCTCGTTGACGGTGCTCGCGACCTCGGCGACGAACAGCTCGTACCCGGCGTAGACGTAGGGCTGGTTCTCCTTGGCGTACTCCGAGTGTAGCGAGTGGCCCAGCTCGTGGGCCAGCGTGTACATCGAGGTGACGTCGTCCTGGTAGTTCATCAGGATGTACGGCTGGGTGTCGTAGGCGCCGCCGGAGTAGGCGCCGGCGCGCTTGCCCTCGTTCTCGTAGACGTCGACCCAGCGGGAGTCGAGGCCCTCGGCGAGGCGGGACTGGTAGGCCTCGCCCAGCGGCGCGACGGCCGCGACGACGTGCTCGCAGGCCTCCTCGTAGGAGACCTCCGGCCCCTCGCCGCCGGTCAGCGGCATGTAGACGTCCCACATCCGCAGCTCGTCGACGCCCAGCGCCTCGCGCTTGAGGTCGGCGTGGCGGTGGAGCGTCTCCAGGTTGTCGTCGACGGTGTCGACGAGGGTGTCGTAGACCTCGGCGGGGACGTTGGGGCCGTGCAGCGACGCCTCGCGGGCCGTCTCGTAGCTGCGCGCCCGCGCCAGTTCCACGTCGGCGGTGACGCTCTTGGCGTAGGCCGTCGCGACGGCGTTGCGCACCGACGCCCACTCCGCGAAGTAGCCCTCGTAGACCCGTCGGCGGAAGTCGCGGTCCGGGCGCTTCAGCAGGTTCACGAAGTTGCTCTGGGTGATCTCGACGGGCTCGTCGTCAGCGTCTTCCACCGTCGGGAACGTCATGTCCGCGTTCGCCAGCAGGTTGTAGACGTCGGCCGTTCCCCCGGTCACCTCCCCCAGGTCGGCCAGCAGCGCCTCGACCTCGGCCGAGCGGGTGTGGGGCTTCATCCGCAGCACGTCGTCGACGTAGTGGTCGTACGTCTCGAGTTCGGGCACCTCGGACGCCAGATCGTCGAACTCCTCGCGGGTGAGCGCCTGGAGTTCGGGCTCGACGAACGACGCGGCCGACCGCGCGTCCGACACCAGCGAATCCGCTCTGGAGGCCATCGCTTGGGCCTCCTGATCGCTCGTGTCCTCGTCCCGGCGCATCCGAGCGTAGGCCGCGACGACCTCGACGTCGCGCATCAGCTCCTCGCGCTCCTCGAGGACGGTCAGGAGCGTCGACGCGTCCTCGGTCGTCCGACCTTCGTACTCGGCGAACGCCTCGACCGACTCGGCGACCGCGTCGTAGGACGCTCGCCACTCCTCCTCGGACTCGTAGATCGCCTCCAGATCCCAGGTGTGCTCTTCCGAGACCTCCTCGCGGGCGGGAACCGTACTCATGGCACGGGATACAAAATGGAACGAGTAAAGGGTAGCGAAGGCGGAAGGCGCCAGCGCGCCGCGACGCTTTTTTCGAAAGCGCGCGAACGACGGGCATGGACGATCCGACAGACGCGGCCGACGAGGCGGAGCGGGCCGATCCGCTCGACGACGATCGGGGAGCGGCCGAGGTCGCCGGCGAGGACGACCGGCCGACCGGAGACGACGATCGCGCGACCGGGGATGACGGCCGAGCGACCGAGGACGACGGCCGAGCGACCGGGGACGACGGCGTCCGCACGGCCGCCGGCGAGCCGGCGCTCGAGCGCGCGCTCGGCCGGGCCTGGTCCGACGACCGCGCCTGGGAACTGCTCACCGACCTGACCGCCATCGAGAGCCGGCTCGGC
>SKPV01000240.1 GCA_007119345.1 Halovivax sp. | reverse complement strand
TCTGGCGTACAGCGGCGTCGGTCCGGGGTAGACGAACACCCGGAAGGTCGACCCCGCGGACTCGCCGGCCGCCCCTCCGGCGCTCGCCGGGGCCGCGAAGGCCGCCGTCCCCGCGGTCGCGGCGAGGATCGTTCGCCGCGAGTAGCGTCGACGGTCGCGTTCGTCGTCGGCCGTCGGATCGTCTTCGACGGGCGAGTCTCCTCCACGGCGTTCCCCATCGTCGACGGGCGAGTCTCCTCCACGGCGTTCCCCATCGTCGACGGGCGAGTCTCCTCCACGGCGCTCGCCGCCGTCGATTGCCGAGTCACCTCCACGGCGTTCCCCATCGTCGACGGCCGCCGGTCGATCGGTCACGGCTCCGCCACCTCCCGCGGCGTCCTCGACCGCAGCGACCGCTCCGTCCGAGCGCTCGCCGGCCGGCGGAGTTCGGGCAGCGGCCAAGCGCCGCGACGCGCCGACCGACCGCCGGTACCGTCCGCCCCGGATCGGGCGAACATATCGATCTCACCACACCGGCCACCGGCATTAGTCCCACACCAGTATCCACCGAATACGGCATATCTGAACCCGCTACCGTCAAAATTACCGGACAGTCAGATGGAGGAGACGGTAGCGTCGACGGCGTTACGATAGAAATACGGGGCGACCGGTGACGGCGAGGGGCGGACCGATTCCCGCCTCTCGGGCGTTCACTCGAGCGAGAAGGCGGAAACGGTCTGGTACACCGGACCGTCGGCGGTGAGCGTGCTTTCGGTCAGCCGAACCTCCTCGACCGTCGTCTCCCCGATCGTCGGGTCGCGCTCGTCGACGAGGTTCTGGACCAGCTCCTTCCCGCCGGCGTGGTCCATCCGGGCGAGGGTGACGTGGGGCGTGAAGTCGTGGGACTCCTCGTCGAAGCCCACGGCCGTCGTTCGGTCCTCGATCGCCCCGTGGAGGCGGGTCAACGCCGCACCGCCCTCCTCGACGCCGAGCCAGAGGACGCCGATGTACTCGAGGCTCGGGAAGACCCCGAGGCCGCCGTAGACGACGTCGAACGGGGAGACGCCCGCGTCGTCGACGCCGGCGGCGAGCTCATCCTCGAGGCGCGGGATCCGGGATCGGGCCACGTCGCCGAGGAATTTGAGCGTCACGTGGGCTTGCTCGGGATCCGTGAAGTCGAGCCCGGACGCGTCCGCGAACTCCTCCTGGAGGTCCGCGATCGGTTCGGCGAACTCGTCGGGGAGGTCCACGCTGACGAACAGCCGCGCTGCCATGTCGGCCCTTCGGCCGAGGCGCCCTTGAAGACCCCGATCGGCCGCCACGTCGCGATTCTCATCCCCCTCCCGCTACGTCGATATCTCGCCTGACTCCCGCGACGTCGGGATCTCGCCCCACTCCCGCGACGTCGGGATCTCGCCCCACTCCCGCGACGTCGGGATCTCGCCCCACTCCCGCGACGTCGGGATCTCGCCCGACGTCAACCCGCAGCGATCGTCGAGCGATCCCCGGGTCGCAGGTCTTAACCCTCGCGACCGCCTATCCCGCCACGATGACCGACGACGACGCGGGCGAGGATCGCCACCGCTTCTCCGAGGGGGCCGGCTTCGACGATCCGTACGACGAGTTCGACCTGGATCCGCCGGCGCTCGACGTCGACCCGGACAGGGTGGACCCGGTCGACTCGCGAGTCGTCGCCGACATGCTCGACGAACGCCAGGTCCCCAGGGACGAGGTCGACGCCGAGGAGCTCCTCGAGGTCGGCCTCAACTACATGGGGATCAACCGCTTCGAGCAGGCGACCGACGCCTTCGAGCGCGCCGCGCAGTTCACCGACGACGACCGGATCGAGCAGGAGGCCTGGACGAACAAGGGCGTCGCCCACGCCGAACTCGAGGAGTGGGACGAGGCGATCGGCGCCTACCGCGAGGCGATCGCCCTCGACGGCGAGGCGTCACGGACCTCGGACGAAGCGAGCGGGCAGCGCTCGCGAGCCACGAGCGAGCACGCCGCGACCGCCCAGACGAACCTGGCCTACGCCCTCTGGGAGTTCGGCGAGACGGCCCAGGCGCTCGAACACGCCGAACGCGCGGTCGAGATCGATCCCCGCTTCGGCCAGGCGTGGTACAATCGCGCGTTCTTCCTCCAGGAGCGCGGCCTCTCGGAGGAGGCGCTGCGCTGCATCGGCAACGCGATCCGACTCGGCATGCGCAACTCGCGGGTCCTGGACGAGAAGGCGCGCATCCTCGAGGACCTCGGCGAGTACGACGAGGCCGAGCGGGTCGCCGAGGAGGCCACGGACCTTCGCGAACGGGCCGAGGAGGAACTCGTCTCCGAGGAGAGTCGCGCCCGCATGGACGAATGATCGCCACGGATCGACCGCGCGGACGGACGACCCCCGCCGCCGGACGCCGGCCGGAGGCGGAGCGATGATCGTCAACGAACGCCAGACCCCGGAGGGGCTGCTCGTCGCGGTCTGTGACAGCGACGTCCTCGGGGAAACCTTCGAGGACGGCGAGCTCTCGCTGACCGTCACCGAGGAGTTCTACGGGGGCGAGGAGGTCGACGCGCAGACGGTCGTCGACGCGCTCTCGCGGGCGACCGTCGCCAACATCGTCGGCACGGAGTCAGTCCGGCTGGCCGTGGAGGCCGGCGTCGTCGACGAGGCGAACGTCCTCGAGATCGAGTCGACGCTCCACGCCCAGATGCTGCGGCTGTACTGACCGACGGCCTCGCGGGCGCGCCGGGTTCTCAACAGTCGATCGACTCGGCGATCTCGAGCACCGTCTCCCGATCGGGGTGACTCCCCACGCGGTAGGTGCGGCCGTCGCACTCCCACTCCACGTTCTCCACGTCGAAGGCTTCGACGGCGTCCCCCTCGACGCCGTCGCGGGTGACCCGCGTTCGGCCGTTCTCGTGATCGTCCGGCTCGACCAGCCCGGCCGTCGCGACGGTGACGAACAGCCGGCGGTCCCGGTTCTCGTCCACGTACCACAGTCGAAGGCCGACGACGTCGTCGCTGCCGTCGTACATGACCCGCCCCTCGTCGAGGGCGTAGCCCTCCGGCAGCGTCGGGTCCGGGTGCGGGAACGGCACCTCCGCCGCGAGGCGCTCGCGGCTCGAGTGGCGCCAGGAGCGCTCGGACGGCACCGACTTCACCACGGAGACGTGCTCGCGCGGCGGCTCGAACTCGAATCGATCCCGGTCGATGTCGTGATCGACCGAGATGCCGTAGTGGGCGCGTTCGTCGACGAAGCGTTCGTTCCCGGCGGCCGCCACTTCGGTTCGTTCCTGGACGAAGACCGGCAGGTCCGGGTCGATCCAGAGGCGCTTTCGAATCATCTCGCCGATCGTCGGGTCGTCGTCGGTCGACTCGAGCGGGACCACGTACTCGGTGTCCCCGAGTCGAACCGAGACGGACCTGGCGTCTGCGGCCGGCGTGGTCGGAACGGCGTCGACGACCTCCACGTCCCGGTAGCCGACGCGCTCGGTGCCGACGTGTTCGAGCCGGTAGTCGTCGGCGATCCGTTCGGCCGGGTTCAGGCCGTCGCGGTCCCGGCCGCGCAGCCGCACGGTCCCGGTGGTGTCGTGGTACTCGAGTTCGGACGCCTCGCGGGCCACGCGCACGTTGCCCACCTCGCTTTCGTCGTAGGACCACTTGGTCTCCGTGCGAACCCGGTCGGGACCGAGCCGCCAGAGGTGGTGCGTTCGCTCGTGGATGGCGTGGTTGCGCCCCGAGCGGAGGATCCGCGTCGCCTCGAAAGCTCGCTCCCGGTCGTGCTCGACCGCCACCGACGCGAGCAGGTCGTCCGCCCGCGGCGTGTCGAACGGCGCGATCGACAGGCAGCCCGAGAGGCCGGCGAGCGCGGTTCCCGCCGTCGCTGCGAGCATGCTCCGGCGGTTCATCGTTGGGTGGTATTATTTTCCAAGCGTAAAATATTTCACGGATTACGGGGTTCGAGCCGACCGTCGCGCCGAATCGGTCGATCCGAGCAGCCTCGGGGGCCGTACGCGCCGAAATTTCCGAGCCAGTAAAAACCGGTCGCTTTTCATTACCCTCCGCCTCCGATACGATAGCAGTGAGTGAGGCGCCCGGCCCCGCGGAGGTACTCGACGTCCTCGACGACGAGTACGCACTCGCGATCCTCACAGAGACGAGCGTCGAACCCATGTCCGCCAGCACACTGAGCGACCGGTGCGACGCTTCGCTACCGACGATCTACCGGCGGCTCGATCGGCTCGCGGAGTGTCGGCTAGTCACCGAAGAGACCGAACTCGCACAGGACGGCAACCACTACAGCGTCTACAGGGCGAACCTCGACCGCCTCGAACTCGGCCTCGAGGACGGCGAGCTGGACCTCGAGATCCGGTACCGCGACGAGGACGTCGCCGACAAGTTCACCCGCATGTGGGAGGGGATGCGATGAGCCGGCGCGTCGTCCGCCTCGACCAGGTGGCGCTGTTCGAACTCCTGACGGTGGCGTCGCTCTTTCTCGTCGCGGCGCTGGGAACCGTCATCGCCTACCAGGCCTACCGGGGCTACCGCCGCAACGACGCCCGGTCGATGCTCTACCTCGCCGTCGGCCTCGCGCTGCTCACCCTCGTCCCGTTCCTGCTGAACGTGGCGCTCACGACGCTGTTCGCCGCCGACCAGGTGGTCACCATCTTCGCCGAGAACGTCAGCCGCCTGCTCGGACTGGTCGCCATCATGTACTCCCTCTACGGTCGGCACTGACGCGTTACGGTCGACACTGACGCGTTACGGTCGACACCGACGTTCTTCGGTCCGGACTGACGCTACGATCTGCACGCCGCCGGACGGGCGGTACGACGCTACGATCTGCACGCCGCCGGACGGGCGGTACGACGCTGCGATCTGCACACCGCCGGACGGGCGCTCCTGTCACGACGATCGTCACCGACGCGGGCGAATCGTCAACTGACGCGGGCGAATCGTCAACTGACGCTGCCGAATCGTCAACTGACGCGGGCGGACAGCGGAGAGTAAGAAGAGACCGGCGACGACGTGTCAGGAGGACCGGCGTCCGCGTCGACGGTCGGGCGCAGAGGCGCGGGTGAACGCGCGGCAGGCACCGGCGTCGAACGGCGGGCGTGGGTAGCGTGTCAGCGGCGTGTCGTCGCGGTCGTGGGAGGACCGCGTCGATGCACGGGTGCGGTCCCCGTTCGATGGCGGGACCGGAGACGTACTAATCCCCCCGGAGCGGTTTCCGAGTCAGAAAACGCGCTCGCGAGGTCAGAGGTCGGTCCGACGGAATCGAACGTACCCGACGGCCAGCGGAACGGCGAACCACGCGAGCAGGACGACCGCGCCGAACCACTCCTGCAGGTAGAACGGGGCCTCTCCTGGGTAGCGCTCGGCCGCGGTCATCGTCAGCGCCTCCGGTTCGCGGAGGCCGTAGCCGAACTGGAGCGGCCAGACGTCGCCGGCGACCGCGTCGTTCGCGATGCCGGCGTACGCCGCGATCGGATTCAGCCCGTCGACGGCGAGGTACCAGGTCTCGGCGTCGGTCGGGGGCGTCTCGCCGTGGACCAGGTAGTACGGGCCGGCGACGATGAGCTCCCAGAGCGCGACGAACGAGGCGAAGAGCCCGACGACGATCGCCATCGCCCGGCCGCGCGTCGAGACCGCCGCCGAGACGCCGACGGCGAGGCCGACGAACGCCAGCCCGAACAGCGTCGTCGCGACCGCGAGGACGAGCCAGGATCTCGCCGGTAACGAACCGAAAAACGCCAGACTGAGGGCGCCCGCGACCAGGAAGGTGGAGACGACGGCCGCCACCACGACCGCGCTCCGTCCCAGGATCTTGGCGGCGAGGACCGCTCGCCGGGTGGGCGGCAATCCCAGCAGCAGCTTGATGCTGCCCGACCGGCGCTCGCCGACGATCGCCACGTAACCGACGATCAGCGCCGCGACGCCGAGGACGGTCTGCATCGGCAGCGCGAGCCAGGCGAGCGTCTCGGCGGCGGTGCCGTCGTCGGCGACGAGTCCGAACGCGCCGTAGAGGATCGCCGAGAAGCCGACCAGGAGGCCGATCATGGCCAGCAGCATCCGCGAGCGCGCCACGTTCTCGAGGTCTGTACGGGCGACGGCCAGCACCGTGGAATACCGCGATTCTCGAGCGGCCGTCCGCGCGGACGACGCCTCCGCTGCCGGCGATTCGGTGTTCACGCGACCACCTCCCGATCGGGTAGCGCGCCATCGTCGCCGTCGGACGCGTCGCCGTCGGCGTCCGGGTCGAGCGCCCCCCGCCGGAAGCGATCGGAACCGCCGGTTTCGGTCAGCGCGGAGAACAGCGATTCGAGGGAGGCGTCCTCGATTCCGACGTCCAGGACGGTCGCACCCGCGGCGTCCAGGCGGGTGATGACCGCCGCCTTCGCCGACGGAACGGCGCAAGTCACCTCGACGATCGGGCCGCTCGCGACCACCTCGGTGACGCCCTCCAGCGCGGGGAGCGAGTCGACGGCGTCGGCGACCGGTCGGTCGAGTTCGACGGTCACCGTCGCGCCGCCGCCGAGCGACTCCTGCAGGCCGCCGATCGTGTCGACCGCGACCAGCCGGCCGTCGTGGAGGACGCCGACCCGATCGCAGACGCGCTCGACGTGTTCGAGGATGTGACTGGAGAAAAAGACCGTCGCGCCGGCGTCGGCCTCCTCGCGGACGAGCGTCTGCATCTCGCGAATGCCGTGCGGATCGAGCCCGGAGGTGGGCTCGTCCATGATGAGCAGGTCGGGATCGCCGACGAGCGCCATCGCCATCGCCAGTCGCTGGGCCATCCCCTTCGAGTAGCCGCCGGTCGGCCGGTCGGCGGCCGTCGGCTCGAGGCCGACCCGGTCGAACAGCTCGTCGGGATCGTCGTCGGTGCCTTTCGTCTCGATAGCCAACTCGACGTGCCGGCGCCCGGTGAGCCGGTCGTAGAGTTCGAACCCGTCCGGAAGGACGCCGACCCGGCGACCGATCGCGTCCGTCGGCCCCTGGGCGTCGTAGCCGAGCACCTCGGCCGTCCCCGCCGTCGGTCGAACGTAGTCCAGCAGGAGGTCGATCGTCGTCGATTTTCCGGCGCCGTTCGGCCCCAGAAACCCGAATACTTCGCCCTCCTCGACGACGAGATTCACGTCTTCGATCGCGGTCACGTCCCCGTATCGTTTCGTCAGTCCGTTCGTTCGTATTGCCGTCATCTGTACTCACCCGGGCGTCGCCCGGCGTCGCTCGGGACTCCCGGGGTGAAGCCGTATAAAGATTGTCGAAATCCCAACATGTGTCTGTCCCGATACACAAGCGGAGTTGAGTGCAGGGGCTCCGTCGACGATCGATCGACCGAAATCGCGTCGAAAGCGGGTCGCTGGCTCAACGACGATTAAGTTGGGGTTCCGACCGCACTCGCGAGATCGGTCCGATCTGCCCGCGCGGCGCTCGCCCGCGCCGTCCGTCCCGAAGGTCCGCGATCGGTGCCGGCGATCAGGTTTCGCTGGTCAGCCGGGTGACGTCGGTCACCGCGAGTTCGTCGTCGAGGGCGAGCCGGAGTTCGTCCCCCGCTTCGCGGATCGTGATCCGGTACGTTCGGGGATCGTCCGTCGCCTCGACGGTCCACCGGCCCTCGACGAGGTACGTCGCGAACTCCCAGAACGGCGTCGCCCGGATGTCGACGTCGCGCTCCCAGTAAAACGAGACCGTGGCCGGGTGCGAGAGCGCCCACACCGAGACCGGCAGTCCGAACGGCGCCCAGCACTCCTGGCACCGACTGATCGACGCGTACGGATCGCCGGAAGCGACGCCGGTCTCGTGGACGTCGAGTTCGAGGCGGCCGCCGCACTTCGGGCAGTCGCCGGCGATGACGTCGTCGTAGGAGGCCCGAATCCGCCGTTCCGCCGCGCGGACGATCTCGGCGGGGTCGCGGTCCGCGACCAGCCCCGGCGTCAGCGGATAGGAGGCGACGCACTGCTCGCAGGCCGCACAGCGGACCCGGATCGTGACCTCCGCCGGAGCGGCCCGCAGCACGGACTCGCCGCAGGCCGGACAGTGACCGTCCACCGCCACCGGTTCGAACGAGAGCGACTTGCCGTAGCCCCCGGCGAGGATCGTCCGGACGATCCGTTCGCCGCCCCACGTGAACGTGTACCCGTCGTCGGTCTTGTGCAGGAAGACGCCCGTCAGCTGGTCGAGGTGGTAGGCGAACCGGGAGCTGTTCGAGACGTCGACGCGATCGTAGAGCTCCGAGAAGCTCAGCGTCGGCATCTCCTCGCGCAGTTCTCCGTCTCGTTCGGCCGCCGCGACCGCCTCCAGGATCTCCACGCGCGTCCCGTCGGCCAGCTTCGCGAACGCCTCGTGCGGCTCGATCCGTTCCACGGCCGGTTGCAGAACCGCCACCGACATATCGCTTTGCGTCACCGGCCGCGGAGCGGGCCGGCGCGGACCTTCGACGAGGCGCGGCGTGTCTCCCGACCCGGGTTCGCGACGCCCGGTCGCGTCGGGGCGTCCACCACGCCCGTTCGCGACGGACACGCCCGACTGGGAAACCCTTATGCGCGACTAGCGGGAAAGGCCGATGAAGGATATGACTGTCACGCTCAAGGACTTCTACGCGGACTGGTGTGGCCCCTGCAAGACCCAGGACCCGATCCTCGAGGAACTCGAGGAGGACTGGGACGACCGCTTCGAGGTCGAGAAGATCAACGTCGACGAGGCCCAGGAGATCGCCAACGAGTACCAGGTGCGATCGCTGCCGACCCTGGTGGTCGAGAACGACGACGGCATCGTCGAGCGCTTCGTCGGCGTCACCCAGCGCGAGGACATCGAGGCCGCCCTCGAGTCCGCGGGCGCGTAAGCACCGTCCGAGACCGACACGCCGAGCGGGACGCGATTTTCCGACGCGGCCACGATCAGGACTAGCGCCGCGAGCCGACCGAGACGGCGTCGACCACCGCGAGCCGACCGGGACGGCGTCGACCACCGCGAGCCGACCGAGACGGCGTCGACCACCGCGAGCCGACCGAGACGACGTCGACCACCGCGAACCGACCGAGACGACGTCGACCTACTCGAACCGGACGCCGACGTCCCGCATGTCGTCGTTGTGGCGTGCGATGTTGATGACCAGCGGGGTGACGCTCTCGACTTCCGGCGCGTTCGCGATCGGCCCGGCGTCGAGCGCGCGTAGCCCCTCGATCTCCTCGGCGAGGCGGGCCACCGTCGCCTTCGCGTCGACGTCGTCGCCCACGACGAGCGTGTCGAATTCGAGGTCCACGTCGAGGGCGGCCAGCTTCCCCGCCGCGAGGTTGTGGAAGGCGCCGACGATCGGCACCTCGTCGGGCGCGCGCTGGGCGACGAGCGCCGTCACGCTCCCCGCGCCCGGCGGGTGATAGTGCATCCCGTCTTCGTCGCTCTTCATGCCGACCGCCGGGGTCACGAGGATCGTCTCCGCGTCGAGCCGGTCGGAAACGGCCTCGACCGTGTCGCCCGCGTAGTACGGCGGCACCGAGAGCACGACCACGTCGGCCCGATCGGCCGCCATCTCGTTCGCGAAGCCCTTGAGATCGCCGTCGGCTCCGCGGGCGGCGAGGGTCTCCTCGTAGGACTCGACCGCCGTTCGGGCCTTCTCCGGATCTCGCGAGCCGACGAGGATCTCGTGGTTCGTGTCCCGAGCCCACCGCAGGGCCAGCCCCTCGCCGATGTCGCCGGTGCCGCCGAGCAGTGCGATGCGCATACCCGTCACTGCGACCGGATGTCGGATAAATCGATTGAAGCTGGCGGCCGTCGCCGCTACCCCGGCCGCGTCAGGCCGCGTTACGGCGCGGCGGCCGTTCCGCCCGCGTCAGGCCGCGTCGGGC
>SKPV01000052.1 GCA_007119345.1 Halovivax sp. | reverse complement strand
CTCCTGCCGATCCTCGCGATCTTCCTCATCTACGCGATGAACAACGAGGAGCTGCTCGGCGAGCACACCAACTCCACCCTCCAGAACGTCCTCGGCGGGATCGTCACGCTGGTCGTCATCGGGATCGGCCTGCTGACCCTGAGAGACAACCTCCCCGCGTTCATCGACGTCCTTACCGGGTTGTTCTAAGCTAGGTTCATAATGACAGGACAACGCACGCAGATCGGCGTCGACGTTGGCGGCACGTTCACCGACGTTGCGCTGTTAGTCGACGGTCGGCTGACGACCGCCAAGGTCCCGACGACAGCCGATCAGAGCCGCGGCGTCATCGAGGGCATCGAGAAGGCCTGCGAGGACGCCGGCATCGAGCCCGCGGCGATCGAGAGCTTCGGCCACGCGATGACCGTCTCGGTCAATGCGATCCTCGAGCGCGACGGCGCGCGGACGGCACTGGTCACGACTGCAGGCTTCCGGGACGTTCTCGAGATCGGGCGCCAGGACCGCCCTTCACTGTACGATCTCGAGGCCGAGAAACCGGAACCACTCGTTCCGCGACGACGACGGTTCGAGATCGACGAACGGGCCACGGCAGACGGCGTCGAGCGCACGGTTCGACCCGACGACGTTCGCGAGATCGCCGAGGAGGTCGCGGCGACGGACGTCGATAGCGTCGCAGTCAGTCTGCTCCACGCATACGCGACACCGGATAACGAGCGGACCGTGGCGACGATCCTCCGCGAGTCGCTCGACGTGCCCGTCTCGACCTCCTCGGAAGTCCTCGCAGAGTTTCGCGAGTACGAACGGACGGCGACGACGACGGTCGACGCCTACGTCACGCCCGCGATCGACGGCTACGTCGGCCGACTCGTCGACCGAGCGGCCGACGCGGGGATCCCGGCACCGCAGATCATGCAGTCAAACGGCGGTATCGCGGACGCGGAAACGGTGCGCGAGCACGCGGTCACGACGGTTCTCTCCGGGCCGGCGGCCGGCGTCATCGGCGCGGCCGACGTCGCCGGAAACGACGGGCTCGTCACGTTCGACATGGGCGGCACGTCGAGCGACGTGAGCCTCGTTCGTGACGGATCGCCGGCGCGGACGACCGACGCCGAGATCGACGGACTGCCGATCCGGACGCCGATGGTCGACGTGAACACGGTCGGTGCCGGCGGCGGCTCGATCGCGTGGGTCGACGCTGGCGGCGCGCTCCGCGTCGGGCCGCGGTCGTCAGGCGCAGAGCCGGGACCGGTCTGTTACGGTCGCGGCGGAACCGAGCCGACGGTGACCGACGCGAACGTCGTCCTCGGCTACATCGGCCACGAGACCGCCCTCGGCGGCGAGCTGACACTCGACGTCGACGCTGCACGCGACGCGCTGGCGGACCTCGCGGACGAAGCGGACCTCGACGGACCACTCGACGCGGCCCGCGGGGTGTACCGGGTCGCCAACGCGACCATGACGCGTGCGATCCGGGCCGTCACGGTCGAGCGCGGGCTCGATCCCCGCGGGTTCGGCCTCGTGGCGTTCGGCGGGGCCGGACCGATGCACGCGGCCGCGCTGGCCTCGGCGCTGGGAATGGAGCGGGTGATCGTCCCGAAACCGGCCGGCGTCCTCTCGGCGTACGGGCTGCTCGCCGCTGACGAGTCCCACGACGCCGTCCGGACGGTTCGCGTCGATCTGCCCGACGCCGATCGAGACCGGATCGACGGCGTCTACGAGGAACTCGTCGAGAGCGTCCTCGCGGACGTTTCCGAGCCCGAGCGGGCCGATATCGAACGCGCGGCCGACTGCCGGTACGTAGGCCAGAGCTTCGAGCTCACGGTCCCGGTCGAGAACTTCGAGCCGGAGACGGTGGCCGACCGGTTCCACGCGGACCACGAATCGGCCTACGGCTACACCCTCGACGAGGCCGTCGAGGTCGTCAACCTGCGAGTGACCGCGCGGGTGGAGCGCCCGTCGCCCGACGTCGGCCACACCGCGGAAGGAGAGTCGCGCATCGGTGAGCGAGAGGCGCACTTCCCGGATGAGGGCGCACGGACGGCCGCCGTCTACGAACGAAACCGATTGGCGGCCGACGAGTCGATCGTCGGCCCGGTGGTGCTGGAACAGCCCGAGGCGACGACGGTCGTTCCGCCGGGCTGGCGCGGTCGGATCGGCGACGACGGTACCCTCGTCATGGAGGTGGCCGAATGAGCGCCAACTCGCTCGACCCGGTGACCCTCGAAGTGCTGCGCAATCAACTCGAGAGCGCCGCCGAGGAGATGGGACAAGTGCTGATCCGGGGCGCGTACTCACCGAACATCAAGGAACGCCGGGACTGCTCGACGGCGCTGTTCGACGACCGTGGCCGGATGGTAGCCCAGGCAGAGCACATCCCCGTCCACCTCGGCGCGATGCCGGAGGCCGTGCGCGCCGTCCGGGACCGGGACCCGGCACCCGGCGACGTCTTCGTCCTGAACGATCCGTTTACCGGCGGGACGCATCTGCCGGACGTGACGCTCGTCTCCCCGGTCGCGCCG
>SKPV01000022.1 GCA_007119345.1 Halovivax sp. | reverse complement strand
GCGGTCGACGACCGTCTCTACGCCATCGGCGGCCACACGACCGACTCGCACGACGTACTCACCTTCGACCCCGGGGCGGACGTCTGGGACCGCGGCCCGCCGATCCCGACGCCCCGGGACCACCTCGCGGCGGGCGTCGTCGACGACCGAATCCTGGCCGTCGGCGGCCGCTGGGACGGCGAGAACGTTCCGACGGTCGAGGCGTACGACCCGGACGCGAACGAGTGGGAACCCGTCCGCCCCGAACCCGAGCCGCGAAGCGGCGCCGCGGGCGCCGTCGTCGACGGGCGATACCACCTCGGCGGCGGGGAGGATCCCGCCGCCGTCACCGGCTGGACGACGGACGTCCACGAAGCGTACGACCCGGAAGAAGGGGCGTGGACCGACGCGCCCGCCGTTCCGCTCCCCCTGCACGGCCCGACGGCGGTCGCTCACGACGGCGCGTTCTACGTGATCGGCGGCGCGTGGCGCCAGGGACTCTGGTCGGCGACGGCCTGGAGCGACCGGACGTTCGTCTACGAGCCGTGAAGACGGCGGCCGATGAAACCGCTCTAACCGGCCGTCACGTCGTCGGGACGTCGATCGGTCGAGCCAGCCGTCACGTCGTCGGGGCGCCGATCGGTCGAGCCGGCCGTCACGTCGTCGGGACGTCGATTCGCTCGAACCCGCTCACTCCGCAGCGTCGGCGATCCGGGCGGCGCCTTCGACGGCGAGCCCGCCTTCCAGCGTCCGGACGGGGTAGGGGATGTCGATGCCCTCCTCGTCGAACCGTTCCTTCACGTTCGTCACGTACTCCCCGCGGATGCGGACGAAGTCCGCTCGCGACGGGTCGGCGATCCAGAAGCGAGACTGGAGGCCGACGTCCGAGTCGCCGAGTTCGGTCAGCCGGACGGACGGGCCCGGATCCGCCATGATATCCGGGTGGCGCTCGGCTTCCTCGACGATGATCTCGGTCGCCCGTTCGACGTCGTCGTCGTAGCCGATACCGAAGTCGAACTTGAGTCGGAGCCTCTCGCCGTCGACGGGGTTCTTGACGACGCCGCCGGTGAGCCGGGAGTTCGGAACCGTCAGCAACTCGTTGTCGAAGGTTCGAACGCGAGTCACCCGGAGGTGGATCTCCTCGACGACCCCGGAGTACTCGCCGGCGTCCCACTCGATCCAGTCGCCGGTGCGGAACGGCTTGTCGGTGTAGATGAAGACGCCGGCGACGAAGTTCGAGATGACGCTCTGCAGCGCGAAACCCACGGCCAGGGCGGCGGCCGCGGCGATGCCGGCCATCGAGACCAGGAAGTTGCCGAACCCGGCGATCCCGAACGCGATCGCCAGCGCGAGGAACGCGACGCCGAATCTCGTGACCAACAGCAGGGGCGTCTGGGCGTGTCGATCGAGGTTGCGCCGGTCGAGCGCTCGACGGACGAGCGTCACGAAAACGAGGCGCCCGACCGCGTAGACGACGAGCAGCGCGGCGAGGAAGACGAGGAGTTGAGCGACCGTCTCTGCCGCGCCGCCGAGGCCGGTCAACGCGTCGAGCCGCTCCGCGAGGACTTCGACGACGCCGAGCGGGACGGCGACCGCCGACGGGTCCCGTGAGATCGCGGCGGAGAGCGCGACCGGATCGGTCATCGGTGCATCACGGCGGTGTGTCCGCGGGTGTCGACGAGATCCGCGTCGACGCGCTCGGCGAGATCGGCCGCGAGTTCCTCGGTCTCGGTCCCCGCGCGAGCCGCCCGGAGGAACTTCACTTTCACGAGGTCCGTCGAATCGAGCTGATCGTCGAGCTCGTCGACGACGGCGTCGACGCCGCCCTTGCCGACCCAGACGGTCACGTCCAGGTCGTGGGCGCGGCGTTTCAGTTCCGTATCGTCCATAGAGTCCGTACCGGCCGCGGCACGTTTCAATCTTCGCGAATCGGAATCACGGTTCGTCTCGCCGCCGGCCCCGGCGGCTCCGCTCAGTCGTAGGGATAGCGGGCCTGGGCGCCGCAGTCGCAGGTCATCACGACGTGGCCGTCGCGGAGTCGGATGCGGACGTTCTCGCCGGGCCTGAGATAGGCGTCGCACGCGTCGCAGATCGAGCGGGCGAACGGGCGCGGGAGCCGCAGTCGATTGCGCTCGGCGATCCGCCGGGCCAGTCGGACGTAGTTCCGGGCGCGGTCGTGGTCGCCGTCCGCGGCCGCCGCTCTGGCCAGCGTCTGCAGCCGGTCGATCCGCTCTTCGGCGACGGCCATCGGCTTCCGCTTGGCCCGTGACGCCCATCGGTGTTTCGTTCGGTCGGCGGCGACGTCGACCACGCTGGTTCCCGCGTCGACGATCAAGACGTCCCTACCGCCCCGCGAGACGCGCTCCACGACGCGGACCGACGGGACGACTCTGATTTGCGCCGTCCGGGCCCCTCGATGCCGAATCCGAGGGGTACGGGAGTACCGGTTCGTGGACCGCCGGACCGCCGATTTCGGGACCGGTGTGGGTGGGTCCCGGGCCCGCAACCAGCTGACCCGTTCGGGCCGAGGCGGCGTCCGAATGACCCGTTCGGGCCGAGGCGGCGTCCGAATGACCCGT
>SKPV01000047.1 GCA_007119345.1 Halovivax sp. | reverse complement strand
GGAGTCGTCGATCCCCGTCTCCGCCGCCTCCGTTTCGTCGTCCAGTGCGGCGACGTCGACGAGTTCGCTCCAGGCGGCCGCGACGGCGTTCTCGCGAACCGTCGCCCCGAAGGGAGTCTCGTGTTCGGCCTCGACGGCGTCGGCCGACTCGTCGACGATCCGTTCGACCTGGTGGTGAGCGACGCGCTCGCGTTCGCCGATCGCCTCCTCGATCCGCGTCGAGAAGTCGTCGGTCGCCGTGGCACCCTTGTTCGCCGTCGCCTCGGTCACCGCGGCCCCAACGTCGGCGTCTTCGCCCGCGACCGGTGACGACCAGGTCATCTCTCGGCCGTAGTGTCGGTCCCGGAACTCGTCGATCACGGACTCGGCGGTTTTCTTCCCCACGCGAGTAAACTCGTTCTGGAGGAAGCCGGAGACGGAGTGTGAGTCCGTCGCCGACAGCATCTTCAGGACCGTCCCGAGTTCGACCCCGTGGGGGTGCGGACGGATCTCTTCGGTCTCTTCGGGTAGCTGGTCCGTCGCCCGCTCGAACTTGAAGTGTTCCTGGGGCTCTTTGAGTTCGATGCGGGCGTGTGGATTGACGACCGCCGTGTGTTTGATGTAGTCGTGAAGTTGGGCCCGCGCGCGCATGTTCGCCTCCATCTCGAGTTCGATGCGCGTTCCGTGCGGGCGATCCCAGGTGGTCGTCCGATCGACGCTGATCTCGGGCTCGTTATCGTCGGTGTCGATGATCAGCTCGAAGTACTGCGCGTCGGCGGAGCCCTGTGTTCGGCTCGTTATCTTGGCGGGCTTCCCGCTGGTGAGCTGGGAGTAGAGCACCGCGGCCGAGATACCGATCCCCTGCTGGCCGCGGTTCTGCTCGCGGACGTGAAAGCGCGATCCGTACAACAGCTTTCCGAATACTTTCGGGAGCGAATCCTTGGTGATCCCCGGCCCGTTGTCCTCGACTATCAGGCGGTAGTAATTGCCCTCCTCTCGTATCTCGACGTAGATGTCGGGGAGGATGCTCGCCTCTTCGGCGGCGTCAAGGGCGTTGTCGACGGCCTCCTTCACGGCCGTCACCAGGCCCCGAGCCCCGCTGTCGAAGCCGAGCATGTGCTTGTTCTTCTCGAAGAACTCGGCGATCGAGATCGCACGCTGGCTCTCGGCCAGCTCCTCTGCGATCCCGGCCTCTTCGCCGAGTGACGACTGGAACGACGTCATTACGGAGTCCGTTACGTGGGGGCCCATAAAACGTCACCGGCAGCGCGGTGAAAGTGATCTCTCGCGAACGGGAAGGCGGCGTCCGACGGGACACCCGACGCCGATCCGTGGGGGAGTTCGGCGACTCGCGCGCGAGCGCGCACACGTGACTTTTATTAGGGGTCAACTGCTATCCGAAGGCAGGTTTTGCATGTCACAGGAAGGTGAGTACGGTGCCGGCCAGATCCAGGTCCTCGAGGGGCTGGAGGCCGTGCGCAAGCGGCCGGCGATGTACATCGGTTCCGTCGACTCCCGCGGGCTCCACCACCTCGTCTACGAAGTGGTGGACAACTCGATCGACGAGGCGCTCGCGGGCTACTGCGAGGACATCACCGTCACGATCCACGGGGACGAGTCGGTGAGCGTCGTCGACGACGGGCGCGGCATTCCCGTCGATACCCACGAAGAGTACGATCGACCGGCGCTCGAGGTGATCCTGACGGTGCTGCACGCGGGGGGCAAGTTCGATAGCAAGTCCTACCAGGTCTCGGGTGGCTTGCACGGCGTGGGCGTCTCCGTCGTCAACGCCCTCTCCGAGCGCCTCGAGGTGGAGGTAAAGCGGGACGGCGGGGTGTTCCGCCACGCCTTCGATCGCGGCGAGCCGGACGGCGACATGGAGCGCGTACGGGACATGGAGTCGGAGGAGGAAACCGGCACCCGCATTCGCTTCTGGCCGGACGACGAAATCTTCGAGACGCTCGAGTACGCGTTCGCCACGCTCTCGAGTCGTCTCCGCGAACTCGCGTTTCTCAACTCGGGCGTGCGGATCACCCTCCGCGACGAGCGTCAGGAGGACGACGATGGCCGACCGATCGCGGAAACCTACGAGTACGAGGGCGGAATCCGCGAGTTCGTCGAGTACATCAACGAGACGCGCTCCGCGCTACACCGGGACGTCATCTACTTCGAGGACGAGGAGGAAGACGTCCACGTCGAGGTGGCCCTCCAGGCTACGGAGGAGCTCCAGGGCTCGATTCACGCATTCGCCAACAACATCAACACGCGCGAAGGCGGGACGCACCTGACGGGGTTCAAGACCGCGCTGACGCGCGTGGTCAACGACTACGGAAAGGAGAACGATCTCCTCTCGGATCTCGAGGAGAACCTCAAGGGCGAGGACATCCGCGAGGGACTCACCGCGGTGATCTCCGTCAAGCACCCGGACCCCCAGTTCGAGGGCCAGACCAAGACGAAACTCGGCAACAGCGAGGTCCGTGGAATCGTCGAGAGCGCGATGCACGGCGGTCTCGCGACCTACTTCGAGGAGAACCCGAACACCGCACAGGCGATCGTTCTGAAGGCGGTGGAGGCGGCCAAGGCGCGCAAGGCCGCCAAAAAGGCGGAGGAACTGACGCGGCGCAAGTCGGCGCTCGACTCGACGTCGCTGCCGGGAAAGCTGGCGGACTGTCAGACCAAAGACCCCGAGGAAGCCGAGCTGTTCATCGCCGAGGGAGACTCCGCGGGCGGTAGCGCCAAACAGGCGCGGAACCCGGAGTTCCAGGCCGTCCTTCCGATCCGCGGGAAGGTCCTCAACGTCGAGAAACACCGACTCGATCGCATCCTCGAGAACGACGAGATCCGCAACATGATCACCGCGATCGGGACCGGCATCGGCGACGAGTTCGACATCGACGATCTCCGGTACGAGAAGGTCGTCATGGCGACGGACGCCGACGTCGACGGCGCACACATCCGGACGCTGTTGCTCACGTTCTTTTACCGACACATGCGTCCGCTGCTGGAGGGCGGACACGTCTTCGCCACCCAGCCGCCGCTGTACCGGATCCGGTACCGCGGCGACACCTTCGACGCGATGACCGACGCCGAACGCGACGAGATCGTCGCCGAGAAGTGCGACGGCAACCCGTCGCAGGTCCAGCGGTTCAAAGGACTCGGCGAGATGAACCCCCAGCAGCTCTGGGACACGACCATGGACCCCGAAAACCGCATCCTCAAGCAGATCGCGATCGAGGACGCGGCGGCCGCCGACCGGATGTTCTCGGTGCTGATGGGCGACGCGGTCGAGCCGCGAAAGCAGTTCATCAAAGAACACGCGCCGGAAGCCGAGTGGGTCGACATCTGATGGATCGACGCGAGCGAGCAGACAACGAGGTGAGACAGACGTGAGTTCAGAGGTTCCAGATCCGAGCGACGTAGAGGCCCGGACGGTCGAGACCGTCCGCATCGAAGACGAGATGGAGCAGAGCTACATCGACTACGCGATGAGCGTCATCGCCGGGCGCGCGCTTCCCGACGTCCGGGACGGCTTGAAGCCCGTCCACCGACGCATCCTCTACGCGATGCACGAGATGGGCGTCACGAGCGGCTCGTCCCACCGGAAGTCCTCCTCGATCATCGGGGAGACGATGGGTGACTACCATCCCCACGGTGACAGCGCCATCTACGACGCCCTCGTGCGGATGGCCCAGGACTTCTCGATGCGGTACCCGCTGGTCGACGGTCAGGGGAACTTCGGCTCGATGGACGGCGATCCGCCGGCCGCCATGCGGTACACGGAGGCCAGGATGGCCCCCATCGCCCAGGAGTTGCTCACCGACATCGAGAAGGACACCGTCGATTTCCAGTCGAACTACGACGACCGGCTGCAGGAGCCGTCGGTTCTTCCGTCGGCCTTTCCGAACCTGCTGGTGAACGGTTCCTCGGGGATCGCGGTCGGCATGTCGACGAACATCCCGCCGCACAACCTCGGCGAGGTGATCGACGCGACCGTCGAGCTCATCGAGAATCCCGACGCCACCGTCGAGGACCTGATGGAGCACGTGAAAGGGCCGGACTTCCCGACCGGCGCGAACATCGTCGGTCGGGACGCCATCTACTCGGCGTACAAGACCGGCCGCGGGCGAATCCGCGTGCGCGCCGAGTTCGACGTCGAGGAGATGGACAACGGCCGCGACCGGATCGTCGTCACCGAAGTCCCGTTCCAGCAGAACAAGGCGCGGATGGTCGAACGGATCGCCGACGACGTCACCGAAGGTGAGCTCGAGGGCATCTCAGACCTCCGGGACGAGTCGGACCGCGACGGGGTCCGCGTCGTCATCGAGCTCAAACGCGGTGCGAACACGGAAGTCGTGAAGAACCGCCTGCTCGAGAACCACCTCGAGCGAACCTTCGGCGTCATCAACCTCGCGCTGGTCGACGGCCAGCCCCGGGTGCTCACCCTCAAGGAGACCCTCGAGGAGTACGTCGCCCACCGCCGCGAGGTCGTTCGCCGACGCAGCGAGCACGACCTCGCCGAGGCCGAAGATCGCGCACACATCCTCGAGGGCCGTCTGAAGGCCCTCGATATCATCGACGACGTCGTCGACCTTATCCGCAACTCCGAAGACCGCGACGCCGCGAAGACGGGTCTCGAGACGGAGTTCGGTTTCTCCGAGGCGCAGGCCCAACACATCGTCCGGATGCAACTCGGCAGCCTCACCTCCATGGAAGCCGCCGAGATCGAAGCCGAGTACGAGGACGTCCTCGAGGAGATCGAGTACCTGACGTCGGTTCTCGAGAGCGACGAAAAGCTGATGGGCGTCATCAAAGACGAGTTACTCGAAATCAGAGACGAGTACGCGGACGATCGGCGCACCTCGATCGTCGAGGACGAGGGCACGGTCACCCACGAGGACCTCATCCCGGAAGAGGACGTCCTGGTCGTCATGACCGAGGACGATTACGTCAAGCGGATGCCCGTCGACCGGTTCGATCCCCAGGGACGCGGCGGGAAGGGTATCATCGGCGCGGACGTCAAGGAGGACGATCGCGTGACGACGGTCTTCAGGGCCAACACCCACGACTACCTCCTGTGCTTTACCAACCAGGGACAGGTCTACCGGCTGAAGACCTACGAGATCCCGGAGATGAGCCGGACGGCCCGCGGGAAGTCGGCGGTGAATATCCTCGACCTGGATCCGGGCGAGGACATCACCGCGATCGTCGACACCGACGCGTTCGGCGAGGACGAGTACGTCACGATGGTGACGCGCGACGGCTACGTCAAGCGGACGGCCGGGGGCGAGTTCGACAACATCCTCTCGACGGGCATCATCGCCGCCTCGCTCGAAGCGGGTGACGAACTCGTCGACGTCGAGGTCACCGACGGGACGCAGGACCTCGTCGTCGCGACCGAGCAGGGGATGACCATCCGATTCGACGAGTCCGAAGCTCGCGCGATGGGGCGCACCGCCCGCGGCGTCAACGGCATCAAACTCGCGACCGACGACGCGGTCGCCGGCCTGGTCGCGACCGACGGCGCGGACGATCGCGCGCTGCTCACCGTGACCGAGAACGGCTACGGCAAGCGCACCCTGCTCTCCGAGTACCGAACCCAGTCGCGCTACGGGAAGGGGCTGATCGACATCAAGACGAACGATCGCAACGGCCCGGTCACGGCCGTCAAAGCGGTGACGCCCGACGACCACCTCGTGGCGATGAGCGAACGCGGGCAGATCATGCGAACGAGAGCCGGCGAGATCTCGACCGTCGGTCGAAACACGATGGGCGTCACGGTCATGGACGTCGAGTCGGGCGACGCCGTGGCGAGCGTCGACGTGATCCCCGCCGAAATCGGGGAGTCGACTGCGGACGGAGCGACCGTCGATGCGGCCGAGAATGGATCGGTGCAGAGCGAACAACCGATCGAGAACGGATCGGGGCCGTCCGACGCAACGGACGAGGACGGATCGGAGCCGACGGACGAAACGGTCGAGGATGGATCGGAGCCGACGGACGAACCGGTCGAGGACGGATCGGAGCCGACGGACGAACCGGTCGAGGACGGATCGGGCGCGAGCGTAGAATCGACCGGAGACGGATCGAGCGGGGGCGCTGAGAGAGACGGCGACGCCGCCGGGGAGTAATTCCCGCCCCTCGCTCCCTATTCGCGGCGGGGTTCGATCGGTCGGAACGGCGCCGGGCGAAGAGCGAACGTCGCGTGGTCGGTCAGTGTTCGGGTTCTTCGGCGGGGGCCACCATATCCTCGATTCGGAGGATGAGGATGTTGTTCGTGTCGTCTTTCCCGTCGACCGTCCCCTCGACGACGAGTTTCGACAGCGGCGTCGGGCCGACGCGGACGAGATCGTCCTCGCCGACGTCGCCGATCGGGCCCTGGAGGTGGATCTCCGCCCGGCAGAGGTCCGGGTGGTGGACAGACGAGAGGTCGATCTCCTCGACGAGGACGCCCTCGACGACCTCGCCGTCGACGGCGAGCGGGACGGAGGCCGGTTCGTCCAGCTGCTGGACGCCGAGGGCTTCGTAGGCCTGGGCGGTCGGCTTGTAACCGCCTTTCGGGCCCGGAACGCCCTCGACCAATTGGAGAGCCTTCAGGCTCTGCATCTGGTTGCGGATCGTGCCGGGATTGCGGTCGACCTGCTGAGCGATGTCTTCGCCCTTGATCGCGTCCTCGGAGTCGGCGTGGAGATTGGTGAGAGCCCGGAGAATTTTCTTCTGACTCGGGGTGAGTTCGATCGATGACATACAGGAACGTTCGGAATGTATTTCCTTAAAACCGGTGGTCAACGGCCCGACGTGGACGATTCTGCGTTCGCGAGCCTCCTCGCGAAGATTCCTGGGGCCGCGGTCGGGACGACGACCGGTCGGTGGCGTGGCCCGTCAGCCGGGGACGATGTAGCCCTCGACGATCACGTCCTCGAGGAGGAACATGAGGAAGAACCCGGCGACGAACGTCCCGGCGGTGGTTCGGGTCACCAGTTTTTCGGCGTCGATCCGGACGAGGTCGACCATCTCGACGATCGCCTGGAGGATCGCGCCGACGGCGATCGCGAAGAAGATCAGTGCGAGCAACGACGACTCGCCGAGGCTCCCGATCCAACCCCCGACGATGACCGGTCCGCCCGCCAGAAGCGCGATCGCGGCGAAGTGTCTCATCTTCGGCGGCGCGTGATCTCTCGCCATCGCGGCGACGCACGTCAATCCCTCGAGGACGTTGTGGATAACGAATCCGATGACCAGGAGCATCACGAGGGTCGCCTGTTCGTTGATCAGACTCACGCCGATGGCCAGCCCCTCCCCGATGCTGTGGAGTCCGAGCGCGATCGCCACGAGGTAGGCGATCTGCAGGCCGCTCTTCTCGGCGCTCGCCGCCGTGGATGCTCGCCACTTGCTGAGTGCGTACATGAGCCCGAACGTGATCGTCACGGCGGCCACGCCGACTCCGAGGCCGACCGACGCGCTCTCGACCGCTCCCGCGTAGTCGACCATCTCTTCGGCCATCTCGACGGCGATAAACGCCAGCACCCCCGCCCCGAGAGCGATGAACCCGTGCACGAACCGCACGTCCAGGCGCTTGATGTAGGGGAACCAGAGCATCCCGATCGTCACGGGGACGATTCCGGCGGTCGCGCCGGCGATCGTCAGCACCCACAGGATCTCGAGGGTGCTCGCGTCCGCCATCCCGTCGAGATCGCCGAACGGCCACGCGAAGTACAGCAGGACCGCCACCAGTCCGATGATGACGACCGGCCCGATCGCGAGAGCCCACCCGGGCCAGCGATCCAAATACGGCGGTTCGTCGCTCATCGCCGCGATGCACCTCGGCCGGCATCTCGGAATTCGGTCATCACGCCGTGGATTAGATGGTTCTAAACAAAAAGATTGTGTTGCCAATCACGGGCGCACGGATCCGAGTCGCCGTCGATTCGTCATCATCGATCCATCACCGTCGATCCGTGTCGCCGTCGATCCGTGTCGCCGTCGATCCGAGTCACCGTCGATCCGTGTCGCTGCCGATCCATCACCGTCGATCCGTGTCGCCGTCGCAAGCCGCTCGTTCAACAATCCGGCTCGACGGCCGCCGCGACGCGGACCTGCTCGGCGATCCGATCCGGCAGGGAGACCGCGTCGTCGGCGTCGTCCGGTCTGGCGGTCACCATCCCGAACGGCGCGACCTCGACGATTTCGAGTTCGACTCCCGGCTCGACGCCGTGGTCGGCCAGGTACGAGAGCACCTCCGGATCGTCGTCGGCGACCTCCTCGACGACCACGCAGTCGCCCTCCTCGAACGCCGAGACGGCCTCGCCCGTCGGCGTCAGCGGTGGTTCGAGGTCCGCGCTGGGAATCGGTGACCCGTGCGGGTCCACCTCGGGATCGCCGAGCGCGTCGGCGAGGCGGGCTTCGAAGTTCTCGCTGATGTGATGTTCGAGTCGGTCGGCCTCTTCGTGGACCTCCGCCCAGTCGTAGTCGAGGTGCTCCGCGAGGTACGCTTCGAGGAGCCGGTGGTGACGGATCACTTCCAACGCGACGGTCTCACCTTCCTCGGTGAGCATCACCCCGTTGTACTTCTCGCGGTCGACGAGTCCGCGCTCCTCGAGCTTCTCGACCATGCTGGTGACCGTCGGCGACGTCACGTCGAGTTCCTCGGCGATCTCGGAGGTGCGAATGCGGTCCTCCCGTCCCCGCTGGAGCTGGTAGATCGCCTTGAGGTAGTCCTCCATGACGTCGCTGAGCATCATTCGGTCGAACTTAGAGGCGTCTAACACTAAAGGTATCGCTGTCGAGCTGGCGCGGCTCAACTGGCGACGAACGGGGCGCCGTCGGCCTCGGACCGTCGACGAAGTCGGATCCAGCAAGGTTAACAGACGGTTCCACGAATCGACGCTCGTGAGCAAAACCGTTCGAATCATCGGCGCGCCGATGGACCACGGGGCGAACCGACGCGGCGTCGACATGGGCCCCTCGGCGATCCGGTACGCCGGGCTCGCGAACACCCTCGCCGAGGCCGGCGTCGACGTCGAAGACGACGGCGATCTCTTCGTTCCGCGCGCGGAGGAACGAGATCCCGACGCGAACGACCTCGAGAACGGATCGGCGAAGTTCCTCGCGGAGGTGCGGGAGGTCTGTGAGACCCTCGGCGATCGCGTCGCGACGACGCTCGACGAGGACGCGTTTCCGCTGGTGCTCGGCGGCGACCACTCCATCGCCGTCGGAACGATGAACGGCGCCGCTCGGGGGGCGGACCTCGGCGTGATCTGGTTCGACGCGCACGCGGACCTCAACACGCCGTCGACGTCCCCCAGCGGGAACGTCCACGGGATGCCGCTCGCGGCCGCGCTCGGCCGGGGCTACTTCGCCGATCGGTCCTGGGCGGAGGCTCCGGGCCTTCGCGAGGAGTCCGTCGCGTACGTCGGGCTCCGAAGCATCGACGACGGCGAGCGGGACCCCATCCGCGAGAGCGACATGACCGCGTTCACGATGGCCGACATCGACGAGCGCGGCATCACGGCCGTCGTCGAGGACGCCCTGGCCGTCGCGACGGACGGAACGGACGGCTTACACGTGAGCCTCGACCTCGACTGGTTGGACCCCTCCGCGGCACCCGGCGTCGGTACGCCCGTCCGCGGCGGCGTGACCTATCGCGAGGCGCACTCGGCGCTCGAGACGGTGGCCGATCACGACAGGTCCGCCCGCTCGCTCCGATCAATGGACGTCGTGGAAGTGAACCCGATCCTCGACGAGTCGAACGAGACGGCGGAGCTCGCCGCCGAACTGGTCGCGAGCGCGTTCGGCAAACGAATCCTCTAGGGTCCGGGCCGATCGCTCGACCGCACGCGTCTCCCCTCAAGGGCCACCGGTCCCGGAATGTGCCCACGCGCCGGGGTCGCCTGTCCCGGAAAGTGCGCACCCACCGGGGTCGCCTGTCCCGGAATTTCCGTTACCGTGAGAACCTCGCGCACGCCGATGCGGGTTTCAACACCTTTGTATTGGAGCTATCCCGAATCCCTGGTATGAGTACAGATGTAGTCGTGCTTGGGGCCGGATACGCCGGTGCCGGGGCGATCAAATCGCTTCAATCGTCGCTTCCCTCCGACGTCGACCTGACGTGGGTCAACGAAACCAACTACCACCTCGTCCTCCACGAAGCCCACCGCGTCGTGCGGGATCCGGACGTCCGCTCCGACATATCCGTCCCGGTCGACGCGATCAGGAACGACGGGACCGAGTTCCTCCAGGATCGGGTCGTCGGCGTCGATACCGAGGAGCGACTCGTCGAACTCGAGGACAGCGAGGGGATCTCGTACGACTACCTGCTCGTCGCCCTCGGGAGCCGGACCGCCTTCTACGGCATCCCCGGACTCGACGACCATTCCTACACGCTGAAGGGTCTCGACGACGCCCTCGAAATCCACGAGGCGGTCAAGACGGCGAGTCGGGAGGCGACGCGCGGCGAGCCGGCGCAGGTCGTCGTCGGCGGCGCCGGCCTCTCGGGCATCCAGACGGCAGGCGAGATCGCCGAGTTCCGCGACCACCACCGCGCGCCGATAGAGATCCACCTCGTCGAGGCCCTCGACGAGATCTTCCCTGGGAACGATCCGTCGATACAGGGGGCGCTGCGGGAACTCCTCGAGGAGGCGGGCGTGCGCATTCACACGGACGATCCGATCACCGAAGCCGAGTCGGACGCCATCCACTTCGACGAGGGCGACCCCCTCGGGTACGACGTCCTGATCTGGACCGGCGGCATCACGGGACAGGCGGCACTCGACGGCACCGACCTCGACAACCAGCACAATCGCGTGGAGGCCGAGGCCACGTTCCGGACGTCGGACGAGCGCGTGTTCGCCATCGGCGACTCCGCCATCGTCGACCAGGGCGACCAGCCCGCCCCGCCGACCGCGCAGGCGGCCTGGCAGGCGGCGGAGGTCGTCAGCGAGAACATCGTCCGCGCCATCGACGGTCGTCCGCTCAAAACCTGGGAGTTCGACGACAAGGGAACGGTCGTCTCCGTCGGTGAGAAGGCCGTCGCTCACGACGTGAAGATGCTCCCGTTCGACACCTTCGGCGGCTTCCCGGCCAAACAGTTGAAGAAGATGATCGCCGCCCGCTGGATCGCCGACCTCACGTCCTGGAACCGGGCGCGAAAGTCCTGGTCGTCGCTGTAACCGGTCCCACCGAGACTACCGCCCACCGTCGGGCGAACCCGCATCCGACGCCTCCTCGCCGCCGTCGACTTCGCGCCGACGATCTCCGCTCGCGTCCCGGACGTTCGCCTCGGACGGTCCGTCGTCGGTCGGCTCGTCCGACGACCCCGTCCGGACGTCTTCCGTTCCCGCCGTGTTGCCCGCCGGCTCCTCGGCGTCATCGACACGCATCGCCGCCGAGTTCATGGGTCGGGCCGGCACCCCGGCGACGGTCTCGCCGGGTGGAACGTCCTCGGTCACCAGCGAGTTCGCCGCCACGCTCGCGTCGGGGCCGATTTCTACGCCGGGAAGGACGATCGCGCCGGCGCCGATCATCGCTCGCTCGCCCACCACGACCTCGCCGGTTCGATACTCGTCCTGCAAGAACTCGTGACAGAGAACGGTCGCGTCGTAGCCGACGATCGCGTGATCGCGGACCGTAATAAGATCGGGCCAGAAGACGTCCGGCGTGGCCTCGAGTCCCCAGGAGACGCCCTCGCCGACGGTGACGCCGATGCGTCGGAGGAGCCACCGCTTGAGCCGTAAGCTGGGCGAGATGCGGACCAGCCAGACGACCACGTAGTTGATCGCGACGCGAAGCGGGTTGCGCGCGCTCGTCCAGTGAGCGAGGGAGTTACCGGCACCCGGCGTCGGGTGCGTGCGGACGCGATCGTGTCTGGACGCGTCCTCGCTCGAGGGCGTCGGTCCCGTCCCGTCCGCGTTCGACGTATCGTCGGTCGTCACTGTCCGTCCGTTCGGTCGGTGACTACAAGAAACCGATCCACCGTCCGGGTGGTCGAGGGGGAGAACGTCCGACCGCGTTCGCTCCGCGCGATCGACTCAGTCGCCACGGAGCTCGGCCATGTGGTCGATCCGTCGCTGGACGAGGGCGGGCTTGCCGATGTCGTGGCGGACGTGCAGCCCCTCCTCGCCGGCAACCGTGAGGGCGTCCTCGGCGATCGTTTCGGCCTTCGAGATCGTGTCGGCGACCCCAACGAGCGCGAACGATCGGGAGGTCGTCGTGTAAATGCCGTCGTCTCGTTCGTCGACGCTCGCGTAAAACAACAGGGCGTCTCCGGCGCTCTCCTCGTCGACCTGCACCTTCGCACCCGCCTCGGGCTCCGTCGGGTACCCTTCGGGTACGGCGTACTTACACACCGTCGCCCGTTCGGCGAACGACAGTTCGGGGAGCGGTTCACCGTCACGGGCAGCGACCAGGACGTCGAGGAATTCCGTCTCGAGGGTGGGGAGGGTGTTCATCGCCTCCGGATCGCCGAAGCGAGCGTTGAACTCGATCACCTTGGGGCCGTCGGCGGTGAGCATGAACTGGCCGTAGAGGATTCCCTTGTAGCCGTCCAGCGCTTCGACGGTCGCCTCGACGATCTCGACGGCCCGCTCGTAATCGTCCCCGGTCATGAACGGGAGCTCGCGGGTCGCGTCGGAGTAGCTGCCCATGCCGCCCGTGTTCGGACCCTCGTCGCCCTCGAAGGCTCGCTTGTGGTCCTGGACGGCCGGCGCCGTTCGAACGGCGCCGTTGGCGACGAACGCCTGGACGGTGAACTCCTCGCCGATCAGGCGCTCTTCGAGAACGATCCGGTCGTATTCGGACTCGCGGATATACGCTTTCCCCTCTTCGGCGGTGACCTGGTCGCCGATGACCTTCACGCCCTTGCCGCCGGTGAGGCCCGCGGGCTTTATCGCCAGCTCGCCCTCGTACTCGTCGATGAACTCGCAGGCGGCCTCCGGGTGGTCGAACGTCTCGAAGTCCGGGCAGCCCGGAATCCCGTGCTCGGCCATGAATCGGCGCTGGAAGGCCTTGTCCGTCTCGATCCGCGCGTCCGCTCGTTTGGGACCGAACGCGTAGATGCCCGCTGCCTCGAGTTCGTCGACGACCCCCGCCGCCAGCGGTGCTTCGGGCCCGACGACGGCGATCGTCGCGTCGATCGACTCGGCGTACTCGACGACTGCCTCCGGCTCGGTCGTCTCGAGCGTCTCGAACCCCGACGCCAGGCGCGCGATACCCGGGTTGCGGTTGCCCGCGCAGGCGTAGAGGTCGACCTCGCTGTCCGCCAGCGAGCGGGCGATCGCGTGTTCGCGGCCGCCGCCGCCGATCAGGAGCACGATCTCTCTCATATGCGAAATCGAGACCCAGAAGGGTGTAAACGTTATCGGTTCGCCGACGTGAAAATTCGGGCGCGACGACGCGTTCGACCCATCCACGACCGGAGGGATCGACCGTGAAATCGTTCGAACTGTCCGCGGGACCGTCCCCGAACGGGGTCAGGCGTAGAACAGCGTCGGCCGCCGGTCGCCGCCGTACTCGTCGTCGAGGTGGGCGTCCAGATCGCCACGGTCGCGCTCGCCGAGAAACTGCTCGAGCACGTCGACGGCCGCGTCGCGGTGTAGCGGGCGGTTGTCGTTGCCACACTGATCGTCCATGACGCAGGCCGGACAGCCGTCGACGCGGCCGCACTCGCAGTCGGCGATCAGGTCGCGAGCGCGCGCGGCGACGGCCTCGAAGTTCTCGTAGATCGCCCGCGAGAACCCGAGTCCGCCCTCGACGCCGTCGTAGATGAACCAGCCGCTGGTCGGCTCTCGATCGAGCGCGGCGGCGCGCTCGCGGACCGTCGCCTCCGCGGCCGCGATCGACCGCGGTTCGCGGCCCTCGACCGCCGTCGCGTCCGGGACGGCCAGGTGGGAGTCGATCGTCAGCGTCGCCAACCCGCCGAGGTCGCGCTTGTCGACCATCAACTCGAGCGGTGCGACGCCGATCGTGGCGTGCTCGGCGGCGTGAAGTCCCCCCGCGTAGCCCAGATGTGCGCTGTTCACCACCGTCCCTTCCACATCGGGCACGTCGAAGTCGCGGTACTTCTCGATCAGGGCGCGTTCGACGTCCTCGGGTACCTCGAGCCAGCAGAGCTGGGTTTCCATCGTCAGCGGCGGCAGGTTCGTCGGAACGCCCCGTCGTCGCTTCCGACCGGCCTCGATCGACACCTCGTCGTACGTCCCGTGGTAGACGAGGACGGTTCCTCGTCCGAAGTGGAGTTCGAAGTCGCCGACCCGCCGGGAACGCTGCGACTCGGCGTCGAGGATCGTCACCTCGCGGTTCGTCACCGTGTAGTAGTCGACGTCCGTCGGGCGGACGACGACGTGCGGGCGCGGACCGTCGTGGACGACGTCCGCGACCTCGTACTGGCGACCCTCGTGGAGGCGCACGGCGCCCTCGTGAAAGTCCCGGAAGACGCGCTCCCGGGCGAGGGACTCCATCTCCGGATCGTCGCGGTCGTCGACGTCGTCGGCGAGCCGGACCTCGTACTCCCGTCCCGCGGTGGCGTAGAGCGAGATCGACGACTGCGGGCGCGGCGGGCCGGCGTACGAGACGCCGGTCTCGAGCCGCCCGGACAGCAGGCCCGCGCGCCGCCACATCTCGACCGCGCGCTCCAGGCGGTCGCGATCGACCAACGAGTCGGCGTCCGCCTCGGTGAGCGCCAACTCGTCCGCGGCGCAGCGGAGGTGCGCGGCGAAGACCGCGTCGTTGGCGGTGTCGACGACGGCGTCCTCGACGTCGGTCTCGAGGAGGTACTCGGGGTGGCGGACGACGTACTGGTCGAGGGTGCGGTGGTCGGCGACGAGGACCGAGAGCGCGCGATCCGCGCCCCGGCCGGCGCGACCGATCTGCTGCCAGAACGACTGGCGCTGACCGGGGTAGCCCAGCTGGACGGTCGCGTCCATCGCGCCGACGTTGATGCCCAATTCGAGGGCGTTGGTCGAGGCCACCCCGTCGAGGCGTCCGGTCTTCAGCCCGTGCTCGGTCGCGTGTCTGGACTGGCGGGAGTGGCCGGCGTGGTACGACCGAAGCTCGTCGCCCCGCCCGTCCGAGCCGTAATAGGCCCGTTGGTCCTCGCGGTGGGCGCGCGCTCGTTTCACGGAGAGTTCGGCGAGTTTTCGGGAGGGCGCGAACAGGAGCGTCTGTGCGCCGTGGTACGCGAGGTGCGAGAAGAGCCGCGGCGCCTCGACCGAGGCCGGAACGCGTTCGAGCGGACCGCCTCCGTCGTCGGAATCGTGGGGACCGGCGGAAGTGGGGGCCGGGCCGCCGGGGCCCTCGCCGTCGTCGCGCGGCGGCGGATTCCAGAGGAGGAGGTCGCGCGGACCGCGCGGCGAACCGTCCTCGTCGACCACGGTGATCGGCTCGTCGATCAACGCCGCGGAGTGTGCGGGCGGATTGCCGATCGTCGCGCTCGTCAGGACGAACTGCGGATCCGCGTCGTAGTACTCGAGGACCCGCTTCAGTCGTCTGATGATCCAGGCGACGTGCATGCCGTGGACGCCCGTGTAGGTGTGGGACTCGTCGATCACGACAAGTTCGCACGCGCGGAAAAAACGCGTCCAGCGGTCGTGGTCGTGGAGGTACGTGTTCACGCCCGCGAAGTTCGAGATGATCACGTCGGCCTCCTCCCGGATCTCTCGACGAGTGGTCCCGGTCTCGGTGTCTCCGTCGTAGACGGCTACCGTCAGGTCGAGCCCGAGGTCGGCGAAGAGGTCGTTCAGCTCGCGCTCCTGATCGCGCGAGAGCGCCTTCGTGGGATAGCAGACGTAGGCAGTCGCGTCTCGTCGATCATCGGCCGCGCCGTCGAATCCGTGCACCGTCGCGCGCTCGCCCCCCGCGGCGTCGGTCCGCCGATTCTCGGTCGCCTCGAGGTAATTTCGCGCGATCTGGAGCCCGTACACGAGCGTCTTTCCGGAGGCCGTACTCGTGGCCACGCAAACGTTCTCCTCCCGATCGAGCGCCGCGAGCGCCTCCGCCTGGTGGGTGTAGAGATCGTGATCGATCGAATCGGCGAGCTCAGGTGCCAGCACGTCCCCCGCGGCCACCGTCCTGGCCGAACGGCCGGGAATCTCCACGACGTCGCCAACCGTCCGTCCCCGCCCCGGGAACGTCTCGACGACGCCCGCTCCGGTGATCGGGGCGGCGTCGGTGCCGTCGGGATCGGGCGCCGCATCGTCCTCGAGTCGACCGTGATCGTTCGCAGGGTCGTCTTCGAATCGATCGGTATCGGTCACCGCGTCCTCCCCGACTCCGTCGGTCGATTCGCCGTCCTCGCCCCGTTTCGTTCGTCGCACGGTCAGAACTCACCCAGTCCGGTCTGTCCCGCCGGCGTCGGTTCCGGTTCGTCGATCGCTCGTTCGGCGTCGAGGAGGCGCTCGTAGACGTGCCAGAGCGCGCGGCAGTCGTCCTCGCAGTAGCGCTCGTGGCGATCCCAGTCGGGTTCGACGCCGGTGCGGACGAACCGCCGGTAGGCTGCCGCGGTCGCCGCCCCGTCGAGGCCCGTCGCCGCGTCCTCGTACCCGAGCGCCGCGGCGACGTCGTCGAGTCGGTTCGTCCGTCCCGGGAGAATCGCGTTCCCGTCCGTCACGCACCACAGGTAGAGGTCGAGCTTCGGGATCGACTCCCACTCGCTCGCGTAGTGGGGGACGTACCGATCGACGAACGCGCTGAGGTATCGATAGTCGAATCCCCAGCCGTTCCAGGTCAGCAGGGCGCGGTTTCCACGGAGACCCAGCAGCCGATCCAGGAAGCTCTCCAGAATCCGTCCCGGATCGGACGGATCCCGACGCTCGACGAACGCCCGGTAGTCGTCGGTCTCCGGGTCGTAGACGCCCACCTGCCAGATGACGGTCGGCGAGAGGCCGTCGGTCTCGATGTCGATACAGAGCGGGCCACGCGGGCGGTCCGCGGCCGGTATCGAGTCGTCGGTCGTGACGAGGGGATCGCCCGTTTCCAGGACCGCCGCGTGTCGACGCATCCGCGACGCCGTCATCGGGCCAACGCCCGGTAGTTCGGCAAGGTCCTCGACGGCCAGTTCGCGGACGTCGTCGCGGCTCGTCACATCCCGGGCGGCGAGCCGTTCCGCGGTCTTCGGGCCGATCCCCGACACCGCCCGCAGGCCGAACGCATCGGCGTCGATCACGTCGACGTCGCGGACCGGATCGGCGACGCGCCCAGCACCGTCGCCTCCGGGGGCCAGAGCGTACGTCGCGATCGTCCCGCCGCCGCCGTAGCCGCCGACCGACCCGGTGCCGATCACTCGCAGGCGGACGGCCTCGTCCTCGTCAGCCGGAAGACCGTCCCGCTCCGTCGGCTCCGAGACGTCGAGCGCGCGTCCGTTCCTCGGGTCGACCGTCCACAACAGATCGTAGTCGGCGGATTGACTCCCGGTAAGGACGGTCAGTTCGGCGCGCCCGTCGGGGACGATTTCGGCCACCCCGCGAGCACCCTGGAGCGTCGCCTCGAGCGCGGTCGGCCGAACCGCCGTCCCGATCTCGTCGCACACGAGAACGATCGCGTCGGCCGACTCCGCCGCTTCGGCCAGCACCTGACCGGCCGCGTCGAGCGCGGCCGCGCGCTGGACCGTCACCACCGAGACCCCGCCGAGGTCGTGGACCTGGACCGCGTCGGTCCCGGCGCCGAGGGGCGGGTGAACGACCGGTACGTCGAAAACCCGTCGAGCGCACGCCGGGGCTCGCGGCAGCCGCCGGGGCCCCGGAATCCAGACGCCGTCCGGGTCGCAGAAGTCGCGGACGTCCTCGAGCGCCCCCAGGGGTCGCTCGGCGGCGACCGATGGCGGAAGGGCGAGCAGTCGCGCGCCGACGGCGTCGGACATCGAACGGTGGAAGGACGCCGGGACGCAAGAGGGTTGCGAGACCGGAGTGAAAGTGGTTATCAACGTTCGAACCCAACGTAGCGTATGAGACGATCGGTCCGTCACCGACGTTCGCCACGAGTCGAGCGCTACCGGATCCGAACAGTGGTAGATTTATGAATCACCGGTGGGAGTGACAGTCGTATGGAACAGTACCTCGATCTCGTCGACGCCGTCCTCTCGGGGGGCACCTACAAGCCGAACCGAACCGGCGTCGACACCATCTCGCGGTTCAGCCGCCACTACGAGATCGATCTGCGGGAGGGCTACCCGCTACTGACGACCAAGCGGATGGACGGCTACCGCTGGAACTCGATGATCCACGAGGTCTGCTGGTACCTCTCCGGGGAGGAGCACACCCGAAATCTCCGGGAGGAGACGAAGATCTGGGACGCGTGGGCCGACGACGAAGGCCGACTCGACACGGCGTACGGACGGTTCTGGCGGCGGTATCCGATTCCGAGCGGTGACGCCCGACTGGAGGGCGAATCCTGGCCCGACGAATCCCACCGGTGGGTCACCGAAGAGGCCGACGGGCGGAAGACGTTCGACCAGATCCAGTACGTCCTCGACACGCTCTCGGACAGCCCGAACTCGCGTCGACTCGTGGTGAACGCCTGGCACCCGGCGAACGCGGCCGTCTCGACGCTGCCCCCCTGTCACTACAGCTTCGTCTTCAACGTGCAAGGAGACCGACTCAACTGCCACCTGACCCAGCGCTCGGGCGACGTGGCCCTGGGGATCCCCTTTAACATCGCGGCGTACTCCCTGCTAACGATCGCGATCGCCCAGCAATCGGGCTTCGTACCGGGCCATTTCGCGCACACGATCGTCGACGCGCACGTCTACTGCGGGACCGGCGACCGCGGCGAGTGGTACGCCGACAACCTGGACGAGCTGCAGTCCCGCCTCGAGGACGTCGGGGCGCGAGAGGACTACCGCGGCGTTCGCGAGTGGGTCGAAGACACCGCCCCGGCCGAAGCGTCGGACGAAGAAGGCATGGATCACGTCCCGGGACTGCTCGAACAGTGCGCCAGGGAACCCCTGTCGCGGCCCTCGCTCGAGGTGGCCGACGTCTCGCTTTCGGAACTCACCGCGGAGGACGTCGCGCTTCGGGACTACGAGTCCCACGACGCGCTCACGTTCGGAGTCGCGGAGTGACGATGCGTGATTCGGATTCACGGAGGGGTCCGGAAGAAGGGACGCCCGCGATCGAGACCGACCTCGAACTCGTGGGTATCGTCGCCGTCGCCGAAAACGGCGTGATCGGCGTCGACGGCGGGATGCCCTGGCACATCCCGGAAGACCTGGCCCACTTCAAGCGACGGACGACCGGCCACCCGGTCATCATGGGGCGGGTCACCTACGAGAGTATCGTCGACGGACTCGGCGAGCCGCTCCCCGAACGGACGTCGATCGTGCTGACCTCCCGCGACCCGGAGACGCCGGCGAACGTGATCGTCGCCCGCGGAATCGCGGAGGCCGTCCGGATCGCGGAGTCGGCGGCCGACCGTCGCCACGGCGGCGTCGATCGCGCGTTCGTCGCCGGCGGGGCGACGGTCTACGAGCAGTTCCTCCCCGACCTGGACCGGTTGGTCGTGACCGAGGTGGCCGACGAGCCGGACGGCGACGCGTTCTTCCCCGAGATCGACCGGGACGAGTGGCGGGAAGTCCGACGAGACGAGCGCGACGGGTACGCGTTTCTCGAGTACGTCCGGGCGTGACGCCGCCCGCCGCTGGCGATACCGCGGAGAGCTGCGGATGCGAATCGGTGGCCGATGTATCATATTCGCCGACATTCGATGTAACGGTCGACCGGTGTCGAGCGGGCCAGCGAACGGACGAGGAGCGAACGACGTCCCGCGTTTCGGTTCGGTACCCGGCGATACGTCCGGTGAGGAACGTTTTTGATCCCGGAAGTGCTCGGTCGACTTATGGATCCGTTCGAGGGCGAGATCTCCGCGGCGTCGATCGAGTACGAGCCGGTTAGTGTGAAGGACGTCCTCGTCGAGATGAAGGATACGGCCGAGCTGCTGATCGACCTCTCGTACTCGGCCGTCCTCCACCAGAACGAGGAACTCGCTCGGGAGGTGCTGCGGCTCGAAGAGCGGATGGACCTCCTCGAGCTTCGCGCGCGGATGAGCCTCCTGATGGCCGCTCGCAAGCCGGCGGACGCCGAACAGCTGGCGCCGGTGCTCGGGATCGTCGCGGCGACCGACCAGATCAGCGACGCGGCGGGGGACATCGCGAAGGTCCTCCTCGAGGAGGTGGGCCTTCCCGAGGCGATGCGGACCGCCCTCCCCGAGGCGGTCGAGACGCTCGTCCGGGGCGTCGTGGCCGAGGATTCGGAATACGCCGACCGCACGCTGAACGACATCGACCTGGAGTCAGAGACCGGCGTCCGGGTGATCGCGCTCCGTCGGGGCCAGGAGTGGATCCTCAACCCCGGCCCCGGGACGAGGATCAAGGGCGGCGACGTCGCGCTCTTGCGCGGGAGCGAACCGGACATCGGCACCGTCTTCGAAGCGTTGACCGGCGAGCCCTACCGGGCGCCCGAGGTCGAACCTCCGGAGATCGCCGATCTCGAGCGGGCGATCGACACGATCGTCCACATGAAGAACCTGAGCGAGCTGGCGGTCGACCTCGCCTACAGCAGCGTGCTGTTCGACAGCGAGAACCTCGCGGAGGAGGTCCGAAATCTCGAGGTGGAAGTCGACGCGTTGCTGTCGCGATTTACCGCCTGGACGCTGAAAGCGGCCGCCGACGCCGAAGACCCCGTCCGCCTCCGGGGATTGATCGCGCTCGCGACCAGCACCGAGGTCATCAGCGACGCGGCGATCGACATCAGCGAGGGAATCTTCAGGGATATCGACGTCCACCCCGTCGTCCAGCTCGCCGTCCAGGAGAGCGACGAGGTCATCACGCGCATCGAGATCGAGCCGGGCAGCGAACTCGACGGCGTCCCGATCCTCGAGGGTCGCCCCGAAACCGAGCCGAGCATGAACGTCATCGCGATCCGTCGACCCGACGAGGGCTGGATCCTGATCGCCGACGACGATACCGAACTGCGCGGTGGCGACGTTCTGATCGCGAAGGGGACGAGGACCGCGGAAGAGGCGTTTCTGTCGATGGCCGCGACCTGATCGATCGCACGGGCCGATCCGATTGCTTCAGACGACGTCCCGATCAGTCGACCGAGTGCGTTCGTTCGACGTCCGAGACGTCTTCCCGAACGGTCGGCGGTGGCGTTCGTTCGACGCACGAGCTGGCCGACGCCGTGGCTAGGCCGAGCGTCATCACCGGCGACCCTCCCGTCACGATATCCCGTCACACGGGTACCGAGCGAGCTCTCGGCCCCGACCGGGACGTCAGAATCCGAGTACCAGCGCCGAGACGCCGATGAAGATGACCATGCCGAATACGTCGACGACGTTCGTCACGATCGGGATCGTGGTGTCGTCCGGGTCGATCCCCAGGCGGTAGGAGCCGTAGGTCGCGAGGAACGAGAAGACGATCGCGATGACGGCGACCGACATGCCGCTGATCAGCGAGATGGTCAGCAGGGTCGCGAGCGGCAGGCCGATGCCGAGGACCGCGCCGAGCGCCCAGGCCCCGACGGCGAGGGCCGTGAAGATCGTCGCCGCCAGCGCGAGTATCGCGAGCACGTTGCCCCGGAGCACGCGGTCGCGCGGGTCGAGTTCGGTCGTCCCCAGGTGAAAGCGCGAGGAGAGGCGCGAGCTGAGGATCGCACCGAGGTTGCCACCCATGTCGACCATCGTCGGGACCATCACCGCCAGAATGCCGTACTCTTCGAGGAGCTCTTCCGCGTCCTCGAGGGTGATCCCGGCCCAGAGGACGATGATCGACAGGACCACGAGTAACGGAAACATGTTGGTGACGATCGTCCTCCAGTTCCAGGTCCCGAGCGAGCCGCCGGGCGTCGGGACGACCATCAGGCCAACACCTCCACGGCGCCCACGGCGAAGAGCAGGAACAACATCCCGAAGATGTCTCCGAGCGTGGTGACGATCGGCCCGACCAGGTTGTCCGGATCGAACCCGTACTTGAACCCGGCGAAAATCAGGGTCAGCAGTCCGAAGATGAGGACCACCGACGTCAGGACGCCGGCGATGAGCATGATCCCAACGAGCTCGAACAGCGACGCGACATCCCACCCGATCAGCTGGAGGGCGATCCACGTGACCACGCCGATCACGATCGAGATCCCGATCCCGTTGACGAAGGACGCGATGATGGCGTTGCTCAGCCGTTCGTTCCACTCGAAGTGCGGTTCGATCAACCCTTGGTGGAGTCCGCTCGAGATACGACCGCCGAGCGCGCCGTAGACGTTCCCGCGGGTGGCGAGAAAGACGGGAACCATGACGAGGAGTCCGGGGAACCGTTCGACGCTCTCGATGATCTCTTCTAACACCAGACCAGCGAACAGACCGCCGCCGAGCGCGATCAGCAAAACCGGGAGCGCCTCCCGATAGATCGACCAGAACTCCGTCCGAGTGGTCATATCAGGAACTCTCTCAGTTCGCTGTTAAAGCTACCGGGATCGGTTCGAGACGACGCCATCCGGCCGCCACAGTCGGTCGGAGAGCGTCGTCTACGTATGACCATCCCGACACGACCGCCACGTGTTGGGAGATCGTCTGCTCCGGCGATGGTCAGCTCGTTCGGTCCCTGACGCCGGTCCGACGGTCGTCCGATCTGACCCGAGGCCCGTGACGGCGGACCCCTTTTCTCTCGGGCCGTCCAACGTCAGACCATGAGCGATCCCACCGGGCGGAATCGGCTCGACGAGGAGGAGAGCCCGTACCTCCGCCAGCACGCCGACAATCCCGTGAACTGGCAGCCCTGGGACGAGCGGGCGCTCGAGGCGGCTCGCGAGCGCGACGTCCCGATCTTCCTCTCCATCGGCTACTCGGCGTGTCACTGGTGTCACGTCATGGAAGACGAGAGCTTCGCCGACGAGGCGGTCGCCGAGGAACTGAACGAGGGATTCGTCCCCATCAAGGTCGACCGGGAGGAGCGTCCCGACGTCGACAGCATCTACATGACCGTCTGTCAACTGGTGACCGGCCGCGGCGGCTGGCCGCTCTCGGCCTGGCTCACTCCCGAGGGCAAGCCGTTCTACGTCGGGACGTACTTCCCGAAGGAGTCTCGGCGGGGGATGCCGGGCTTTCTCGACCTCCTCGACCGGATACGGACCGCCTGGGAGACCGATCGCGACGAGATCGAATCGCGCGCCGAGGAGTGGACGAAAGCGGCGCGAAACCGGCTCGAAGAGACGCCGGCAACCGATGCCGTCGAGTCGACCGGCTCGGCGGACGAGGCGGGGGCGAGCGTCCGGTTGACCGACGCGGCGGACGCCGCCGTCCGCGCGGCCGACCGCCAGCACGGCGGCTTCGGATCCGGCGGACCGAAGTTTCCGCAACCGACCCGACTCGAGGCGCTGTTCCGGGCGTCCGACCGAACCGGACGCGACGTCTACCTCGAGGTCGCCGCACACGCGCTGGACGAGATGATCGACGGCGGCCTCTACGATCACGTCGGCGGCGGCTTCCACCGCTACTGCGTCGACCGCGACTGGACGGTCCCGCACTTCGAGAAGATGCTGTACGACAACGCGGAGATCCCCCGCGCGCTGCTCTCGGGTTACCAGGTGACCGGTGACGAACGGTACGCAGACGTCGTTCGCGACACGCTCGAGTTCCTCGATCGGGAGCTCACACACCCGGAAGGCGGTTTCTACAGCACGCTCGACGCCCAGAGCCCAGACGACGACGGGGAATCGGAGGAGGGCGCGTTCTACGTCTGGACGCCGGCGGAGATCCGCGACGTCGTGGACGACGAGACCGACGCCGAACTGTTCTGCGCGCGGTACGACGTCACCCAATCCGGTAACTTCGAGGGCCGGAATCAGCCGAACGTCGACGCGTCGGTACCGGAGCTCGTCGACCGGTTCGACCTCGCGGAAGGCGAGGTCCGCGACCGACTCGAGACCGTCCGGCGGGCGGTCTTCGACGCCCGCGAGGAGCGACCGCGGCCGAAGCGCGACGAAAAGGTGCTCGCCGGCTGGAACGGGCTCGCGATCGCGACGGCCGCCGAAGCGGCGATCGTGCTTCGGGACGATCGGTACGCGAGCCGAGCGGTCGACGCGCTGTCGTTCGTCAGAAGGCGCCTCTGGGACGAGGACGCGTCGCGCTTACAGCGCCGGTACAAGGACGGAGACGTGGCGATCGACGCGTACCTCGAGGACTACGCGTTTCTGGCCCGCGGCGCTTTCGCGTGCTACGAGGCGACCGGCGACGTCGATCACCTCGCGTTCGCCGTCGAACTCGCGCGCGTCGTCGTCGAGGAATTCTGGGACGCCAACGCGGAGACGCTCTATTTCACGCCCGAGAGCGGGGAATCGCTCGTCACCCGGCCCCAGGAACTCACGGATCAGTCGACGCCGTCCGCGACCGGCGTCGCCGTGGAGACCCTGCTCTCTCTGGACCCGTTCGCCGAGGACGACTTCGAGGGGTACGCCGACGCGGTGCTGTCGACTCACGCGAACGCGATTCGCGCCGATCCCCTCGAACACGTTTCGCTCGCCCTCGCGACCGACCGGCTTCACCGCGGCCCGCTCGAGGTAACGGCGGCCGCAGCGTCGCTCCCGCCGGAGTGGCGCGATCGATTCGCCGAGACGTATCTCCCGGACCGATTGCTCGCTCGCCGCCCGCCCACAGACGACGAACTCTCGGAGTGGTTAGACCGGCTCGGGCTATCCCGGGCCCCGTCGATCTGGGCGGGCCGGGAAGCGCGCGACGACGAACCGACGTTGTACGTCTGTCGAGCCCGTACCTGCTCGCCGCCCGCGCACGACGTCGACGACGCCCTCGAGTGGCTCGACTCCGCGGGAGCGTCGGACTGATCGAGACGCGGCGCCGAGTCGTGTCACGTTGGGCCCCGACCACGTCCAATCCGGATCCGACGGTTCCGTCGAATTGGTCGGGACATCGAGCCTATCGTCGGTCCCGTCGAATCGGTCCAGGGTCGCCGATTATACCGAAGATCGTCGAGTCAGTCGAGTGCGCCGGACTCGTCGATCTCGTCCGCCAGGTAGATCGCCGGCGGGAGCGTTTCCTCCTCGACGAAACGTGCCACCTCTCGGCCGTCGTCGTCTTCCACGACGATCGTCGGGATGTACTCCACGTCGTATTCGTCGACGCCCGGCCCCCGCTTGTCCCGGTCGACGGGCGATTCCTCGATACGGTCGTCGGGGACGTCCGCAGACTCGAGCGCCGCGGCGAAATCCGGTAACAGCGCGCGACAGTCCTTGCACCAGTCGCCGCCCCACACCTTGTACGTGAGTTCCTCGCGGTGAGCGGCGAGAACGTCCACGGCGTCCTCGTAGGAGGCGCCGTCCCAGACCGGATTCGGCCGCAGGGTTTCGAGTTGCATGCGAGGCGGTAGACCGGGGCAGGGCATAACGGCGGCGGTCGGCGGTCGCGTTTGCCGCCGTGACGGTCCGATCTCGTTACGGGAGCGGGCCGATCGCTCCCCGTTCGTCGCATTCACCGGCACGTTCTGCCGACGTCCAGCAGGCGTATACGTCTCGCATCCCTAGGTCGTCCTGATGAGGGCCAGCATCCTGGACACCATCGGCTCGCCGCTGGTCGAGGTCGACGCGCCGGACGGCGCGACGGTCGCGGCCAAGGTCGAGTCCTTCAATCCGGGTGGCTCGGCGAAGGACCGGCCGGCGATGGCGATGGTGCGGGCGGCCGAGCGTGCGGGTTCGCTCGGCCCCGGGGATCGGATCGTCGAGCCGACGAGTGGCAACACCGGTATCGGGCTGGCGGTGGTCTGTGCCGCTCGCGGCTACGACCTCACGATCGTGATGCCCGCGGACAAATCCGCCGAACGCCGGCGTCTCATGACGGCATACGGGGCCGACATCGAACTCGTCGACGGCGATATGACCGACGCGCGAGCGCGTGCGGACGAGCTCGCAACGGACGGTGCGGTCCAGCTCGGCCAGTTCGAAAATCCGGCGAACCCGAACGCTCACTACCGGACGACGGGCGCCGAAATCGTTGAACAGGTCGGCGACCGGACCGTCGACGCGTTCGTCGCGGGCGTCGGTACCGGCGGTACGCTTTCGGGGGTCGGGCGGCGGCTCCGCGAGCGCTTTCCGGACGTCGAGATCGTCGCCGTCGAGCCGGCCGGAAACGCCGTGCTCTCGACCGGGTGTGCGGGCGAGGACGACTTTCAGGGCATGGGACCGGGATTCGTCAGCGAGAACCTCGACCGAACGCTGCTCGACGACGTCCGAACGGTCGCCCTCGAGGACGCCGAGGCGGAGTGTCGACGCCTCGCCCGGGAGGAGGGTATCCTGGTCGGCCAATCCAGCGGCGCGGCCAGTCTCGTCGCCCGCGAGATCGCCGAACGGATCGCCGAACCCGATCGCGAGTGTCCCGAAATCCCGCACGCGTTCGATCGACACTTCGGCCGGGCTGACTCCCCCGACGAGACGTCGAGACCGGACCACCGGGGCGGGCGAGCGGGATCTCAGCGCGCGTCATCAGGGTCCGAGCGCTCGCCACCGGAACCCGAAACCGACGGCGGCGAATCCGTCGAGGACTGTCCCCTCGTCGTCACCGTGTTTCCGGACAGCGGGGAGCGGTACCTCTCGACCGGTCTGTTCGACTGAGCGTCGCGGTCGTCGCCGCGAACGGTGAACGTTTTTCGCGTTCGCGGTGAAACTCACGAACATGACCGACGGTCCGGCAGTCGACGTGCTCCCCCGACTCTCGACGGGGGACGTAGTGCGATGTTTCTTCGATCGCTACAACCAGGGGTATCCGAACAAACCGGATTCGCCGCTGGAGGCGGAGGTACTCGACGTAGAGACGAAAGAACTCACCGAAGAAGCGGACCTGCTGCCGGGAACGTTGACCACCGTCCACCTCTCCGTGCCCGAAGACGACGACAAGGCAGACCGGTTCTGGATCGAACATCGCGAGGAGCACGAGGACGACCGGACCGTCCGGTCGGTCAGCGCGTTACTCTACGAGGACGCCACGTTCCCGGCGATGACGACGACGGGCGAAGTCGGTAACGTCGACAAGGTCGAGGTCCTGTCGTCGGACGAATCGTGAGTCGGCGACGACATCGTCCGCCTGCCGAACACGACGACTGGTTCGGTCACGACCGTTCAGGAGTCGAACGGACCGCCGGTTAGCGTGGTGTCGAGCCGACACCGTACGGAGATCAGAAACCCGAACGGGGCGGTACCTCGGTCGCGGTTCCGTGCCCCGTCGACGCGGTCTCGGTCCCGGTCCGACACCGAAACGGATCGGTGTCGTGGCGGGTGCAATCCGGCGACGAAACGGATCGGTGTCGGGAACTAACTCGCCGTGGCCGCTCGGTTCGTCGACGGTCGGTCGCCCGACTTGTTGTAGGCGACGATCGCGAGCGCCGCCAGGACGACCAGCAGGCTGCCGGTAATCACGTTGCTCCAGACGAGCAGGGTGGTGCCGTACCCCATCAGGAACGTCACGCCGATCGTCGCGATCGCCAGCGCCGCGGCGAGCGCCGGCAACCCGACCGCCGCCGCCGAGTCGCCGCCCTTCTTGACGACCGCGACGCAGCCGGCGACGACGATCGCGAGGCCGAGGAAGACGTTGGTGTAGATCTCCCACCCGTATCCCGTGAACAGGATGGGCGACCAGAAGATCCAGAGGCCGAGGATCGTGAGCGTACCCATCGCGCGCTGGGCGCGGGCCAGTGAGCGTCCGCTGGACGTCGCGCTCGCGTCTCCGACGGTCCCACTCTCGGTGGTCGGTTGCTCGTCGGTCGATTCCGGTTCGGTTCGCGCGTCGGTCGATTCGGCGACGCCCTCCTCGTCGAGCGACTCCTCCTCGACCGCGACGTCGTCCGTCGATTCGTCGGCTGTCGCGACGGACTCCGCCTCCGGATCCGTCGTCTCCGCCGCTTCTTCTGGGTCGGCCATGGACGGGGGTTGGGGTTGGAGGTATGTGAATATGCCCGATCCGTTTGCGCCCCATCCTGCAATATGAAGGTGGCGAGAGCGCGGGCGTTCGCTCGCGCCGTCGACCAGTGTCAGGGGAACATATCGAACACGGAGACCGGAATTTGAAGATGCCGGGGGTGGCATCGTTACCCGTGGTCTGTCTTGACCGAGAACGATCGCGCGGTGGT
>SKPV01000234.1 GCA_007119345.1 Halovivax sp. | reverse complement strand
GGCGGATGTCGAGTTCCTCCTCGGTCAGTCGCTCGGAGGCGATGCCGTTGTCGTCGTAGCCGAACGGGAAGAGGACGTCCCCGTTCGCCATCCGCTGGAAGCGGGCCGCGAAGTCCTGGAGCGTGTGACCGTAGAGGTGACCCATGTGGAGGCTGCCCGAGACCGTCGGCGGCGGCGTGTCGATCGCGTAGACGGTGTTCGGGTCCTGACCCGGCTCGCCCCCGTAGGCGTAGGTTTCGGCGTCGACCCATCGTCGCTGCCAGGCGGGTTCGATCTCCTCGGGATCGTAGCTCCCGTCGAGGGACGGCGCGGGCTCGTCGTCGCCCGGCTCGACCTCGCGTTCTTCCGGTTCGAGGCTCATGGTCTCACCGCCCGGAGCGGGCGTCGTCGGTTCGGCGATCGGATCCGATAGGTGGTGTCCGCGTGCATGCGTACTGGTCGTTGGTCGTCGGTGTCGGTCGGGAACGATACGTCCGTCGATCGGGAGTGGATGCGGGGCTACGGGGCCCCTACGAAAACGGAGCCGCGCGAGCCGTCGTGACGGCGGGTGGCCGCGACGGGCGGACGCATACCTACAGGTTGATCGGCCATCCGGTTTCAACCTTTCGCGACCGGGGCGCACTGCGGGAGCCGTCGACAGACCTTCCCGACGGAGACGGCACGCGGAGGCCGTCGGCGGATCGGGTTCGGGGGCCGCAGAGAGGGGGCGCCGGCGGCGGCCCGTCGCGACGGCGACTGCCGGCACCAGCCATACCGGAGCGCCGCGCGTACCGACCCCGACCATGACGCCATCGACAGCCGAGACCGAGATCAGGGGACTCGACGTCGCCGGTCCCGAAGACGGCCGGCCGATCGTGTTCGTCCACGGCGCGATGTTCACCCGGAAGATGTGGGCGCCCCAGCGCGACGCCCTCGCCGACGAGTTCCGGGTGATCGCGCCGGACCTCCCGGGCCACGGCGAACGAGCGGGCGAATCGTTCGACCTGGAGCCCGCGATCGACCTGCTCGACGAGGTGGTGGATTCGGCCGCCGGCGGACGCGCGGTGCTCGTCGGCCTCTCGCTCGGCGGCTACGTGATCGCGGAGTACGCCAACCGGTTCCCCGAGAAGGTCGACGGCCTCGTCGTCGTGGGGAGCAGCGCCAACCCGGTCCGCGGAATGAACCTCCTGACGCGGATCACCGGCGGCCTCGCTCGACTCGCGACCCGGAGCGACCTCGTCGAGCGCGGAGTCAGGCGGGCGGGCGAGCGCTGGGTCCGCAACCGCGATCTCTCGGGGGAGACCGAGGCGGAGATCATCGAGTCCGGGATCTACCCCCGCGAGTTCGGCACGCCCGGTCCCGACCTCGCCGGGCGGAACTTCCGGGCCGCGCTCGCCTCCTTCGCGGGTCCGGCGCTGATCGTCAACGGCGAGCGCGACCTGATGATGCGCGGCGGCGAGGACGAGCACGCCTCCGTCGGCGGCGCCGACGTCGAGATCATCGAGGGGGTCGGTCACATCTGCAACCTCCACCGGCCCGAACGGTTCACCGAGGTCGTCCGGGAGTTCGTTCGCGGGCTCGACGACGACGGCTGAACGTTACTCGCCGGAATCCTCGCCGTCCAACCGGAGCAGCGCCCGCGAGTCCGTCACCTCGACCAGCTCGCCGTCGAGGTAGTCCGCCAGCCTCCCGAGAAACTCGTCGTCAGCAGCCTCCGCGTCGGCTCTGACCAGTTCGATTCGGTCATGGGTGGTCGCGTCGTGTTCGCCCTGCATGATCAGCGAGAAGAGCTCTCGCGGGGTTACGGGTTCGCCCGCCTCGAGCCGGGCGGCGACGCCCGGGAGCGTCGTTTCGACCGTCGTCTCGACCGCGAAGGTGACGTCGACCGAGACGTTCGCGTCGCGCTCTCGGGCCGCGCGAACCTCCTCCGAGCTTCGCACGGCGGGCACCAGCACCTCCTCGAAGTCCAGTCCCTGCTCCGTCGCGCCGACGTACGCGAACGCGACCGACGCCCGAAGGCCGTCGAGGAACTCGAGATCCTCGCGGAGGTCCTCGAAGACGAGTCGCCGATCCTTCCGCGAGAGGGTGTGCAACAGGACCTCGAAGTCGAGCACGGCGTGGCGAACCCGCCGCCTGATCCGGGCCTCGGCGTTTCGTTTCGACTGTTCGTGGCTCATTTCGCGCTCGCCGAGCAGGTACGCCCGGTCTGCCGGACTCAACACGCCCCGTTCGCGATCGACGTCGGTGTTCATGGCTGGTCCTCGAGCGGAGTGTGGATCGACCTACGTCGGGGAGCATAATCCGTTTTCGGTTATGAAACATCGGTCGTTGGCAGAACTGCTTTAGGTCGCCGGAGACGACCGTCGGGACGAATGAGCGCGAGCGGCGGATCGGAGGGATCGGACGCGGTCTGCGGGACGGGTCGGGGAAGTACGATCACCGCGCCGATCCGGCACGGCGCCCCGACCGACGAGGGCGACCGTCGATGAAGGGACGGCTCGCCGACCGCTACGCGCACTGGCTCGTCGCGAACAGTCGACTCGTCGTGGTCGTCCTGCTGGTGTCGACGGCGGTCGTGGCTGCCGGCGCCGCCGTTGGCGAGACCGAGGACGCCGGCATCGGCGAGTTCGAGGTCGACTCGCCGGAAACCGACGCGGGCGACTACGTCGACGAGCGCTACGAGACGGACGATCGGATCGTCACCCAGCTCGTCGTCCGCGAGGAGGGCGGCGACGTGCTGACGCGGGAGTCGCTGCTCGACGGCCTCCGCTTGCAGGCGGACGCGAGAGCCGACGAGTCGATCGAAGCGACGCTCGCCGACGACGCCTTCCTCGGCCTCGAGAACCTGGTCGCCACGGCCGCCGTCTTCGAGGATCGGGCGGCGGACGCCGACGGACCGCCGGACGAGTCGGAGCCGACGCTCCAGGAGGGCATCGGGGCGCTCGAAGAGCGCTCCGACGAGGAGGTCGAGGAACTGCTCGAAACCCTCCTCGATCCGGAGTCCGACGCTCCCGGCGGCGGCCAGGGAGCCGACTCTGGCGAGGATCCGACCGCGTTCCTCCCGTCCTCGTACGAACCCGGCTCTACGCAGGCGGAGTCGCGGCTGACGTTCGTGTTCCAGGTCGACGACGGTGGCGAGGACGAGGAGCCCCAGGCCGCCCACGACGCGCAGGTCGACCTGGAGGCGCTGTTCGAGCAGCGCTTCGACGACGGCTTCGTGTTCGGCCAGGGGATCAGCGACGCCGCCTCCGCGAGCGCCGTCGGCGACAGCTTCGCCATCATCACGCCCGTCGCCCTTGTGCTCGTCCTCTCGGTGCTGGCGATCACCTACCGGGACGTCGTCGACGTCCTCGTCGGCCTGTTCGGAATCGCCGTCGTGATGGCCTGGCTCGCCGGGTTGATGGGCTGGTTCGAGATCCCGATGAGCCAGCTGCTGATCGCCGTCCCGTTCCTGCTGATCGGACTCTCGATCGACTACTCGTTACACGTGGTGATGCGGTATCGAGAGGCGCGTGCGGGGGTGCTCGACGAAGACGAGAGCGTCGCCGACGGGAACGCGGCGAGAACGGACGGCGGGCCCGGGACGACCGACGACGCCGGGGCGTCGCCCCGGAGCGTGCGCCGTGGAATCCGCGCCGGGATGGCGCTCGGTCTCGGGGGCGTGGTGCTCGCGCTCGCAGCCGCCACGTTCTCGACCGGCGTCGGCTTCCTCTCGAACGTCGTCAGTCCGCTGCCGGCGATCCGGGACTTCGCGATCCTCTCGGCGGGCGGCATCTTCGCGACGTTCGTCGCGTTCGGCGTTCTGGTGCCGGCGCTGAAAGTCGAGGTCGACGGCCTGCTCGAGAACCGGTTCGGCCGAAACCGTGCGAAACGGCCGTTTGGTGTCACGCCCGGCCCGGTGAATCGAGCGCTCTCGAGCGGGGTGGCGCTCGCCCGCCGGGCACCGCTCGGCGTCGTGGTGGTCGCCTTTCTGCTCGCGACCGCCGGCGCCTACGGGGCGACGACGATCGACACGGAGTTCAACGAAGCCGACTTCCTCCCCCAGGACGCCCCGGAGTGGGCCCAGTCGCTTCCCGGCCCCCTCGCGCCGGAGACGTACACGATCGCCGACGACGCCGAGTACCTCGCGGCGAACTTCCAGGATCGCGGCGAGGGCTCGCGGGCCGAGATACTGATACGCGGCGACGTCACCGATCCCGCACTTTTCGAGGCGATCGAAGACGCCCGAACGGACGGAACCGACCGCGACACGATCGACGTCGACGCCGAGGGACGAGCCGCCATCGAGGGCCCGCTCTCGGTCGCCCGCGAACTCGCCGCCGAGGACGACGCCGTCCGCGAGGCACTCGAGGAGCGGGACGCGAACGGCGACGGCGTGCCGAACCAGGATCTCGCGGGCCTCTACGACGTCATGTTCGACGCCGACGCCGAGCGCGCCGCGACGGCGATCGAACGCGCAGACGACGGCAGCTACGAGTCGGTCCGGCTGACGCTGAGCGTCCGCGGGGACGCCTCCGCGCAGTCGGTCGCCGAGGACGTCCGCGCCGTCGCGGCCTCGATCGAGTCGAGCGCCGGCGTGACGGCGGTGGCGACCGGCGGCCCCGTCCAGACGGCGGTGATCCAGGACGCTCTGCTGGAGACGCTCGTCCAGGCGTTCGCGGTGACGCTCGCGGTGATCCTGGTCTTCCTGACGGCGCTCTACTGGCTGCGCCACGGCGCGCTCACCCTGGGGGCGATCACGCTCGCGCCCGTCGTCGCCGCGCTCGCCTGGCTGCTCGGGGCGATGGCGCTGCTCGATCTCCCGTTCAACAGCGAGACGGCCGTCATCACGAGCCTCGCGATCGGGCTGGGCGTCGACTACAGCATCCACGTCGGCGAGCGGTTCGTCGACGAACGAGCGCGCCGCGAGAGCCTTGAGGCGGCGCTGACGGCGACCGTTACGGGGACCGGTGGCGCGCTGCTCGGGAGCGCCGCGACGACGGCCGCCGGCTTCGGCGTCCTCGCGCTCGCGCTGGCGCCGCCGCTCCAGCGGTTCGGCCTCGTCACCGGGCTCGCGATCGTCTTCGCGTTCCTGGCGTGTCTCACGGTGTTGCCCTGCCTGCTGGTCGTTCGCGAGCGCCTGCTGGAGCGGCTGGCCTAGCGCGGCCGGTCAGGCCAATTCGACCAGCGGCACCACGCCGAACCAGGCGATGAAGGTGAGCGAGGCGATCATCACGCCGTCGATCCGCCGCGGCGCGTCGAGCCCTCGGACCCGATCGCGGACGAGCCAGGCGATCACGAGCGCGTGCGGGACCGTCAGGTAGATCAGCGGGCCGTATGCGGTGACGGCGCCGGACAGGTGCAGCCCGACGGCGACGGCCGCGGCCGCGACCGCGGTCCCGGCGGCGACCGCGGCGGCGCCGTCGAAGCCGAATCGAGCGGCGATCGTCTCCTTGCCGGCGGCGCGGTCGGCCCGGCGGTCCGGGACGCCGGCCATCGTGATCGACGGGAGGACCGACAGCAGCATGGGCGCCCCGAGCAGCCAGGGAAGGGGGTTCGTCGCGTCGCCGCCGAGGAAGACGTACCCGCACAGGACGACGAGGAGGCTGTGGGTCGCCGCCACGTCGAGCTCGCCGAGCGTGCGGTAGGAGAGCCGTAGCGGCGGGAGCGTGTATCCGAGCGCGAGCGCCGACAGTCCAACCAGCAGGAGTGCCGCGGGGACCGTCGATCCGCCGGCGAGTCCGAGCACCGCGAGCCCGAACGCGACGGCGGCGACGCCGGCCGCGGTCGCCCCCGCGAGGAGCGCCCGCGAATCGAGTTCGTCGTCGACCAGAACGCGAGAACCGCCGGTGAACGGGCCGGCGAACGCGTTCCGGCGGTCCGTCTCGTAATCGGCGAGCTCGTTGCTCAACACCGTCGCCGCCTCGAGGAAGAGGAGGAACCCGAATCCGGCCCAGAAGACCGCCGAGGAGAGGGCGGCGGTCGATCCGGTCGCGGCCAGCGCGCCGACGGCGTAGGCGACCCAGGCCATCGGGTAGAACTGCAGCCGGAGCGCGCCGACGGCCGTCCTCGCCTGACGAGCGATCCGGCGCGTCCGGGACTCCGGCCCGTTCTCCAGGCCGCGACCCAGGTCGGCCGCCCGCGAGAGCCACGTCCGCCGCTCGTCCAGCGACGAGTCCTCGACGGAGCCGAAGTAGGTCGTCCGGGTGGTTCGAATCCCGGCAAATCCCAGGGTGGCCCCTTTCACCGCGTTCGTGCCGGGCGCCCGCTGGATCCAGCGGTACACCCACGGCGGGACGTCCATCGTGACGAGGAGCTCGGCGGTCGTGTCGTCGAGCAGCTCGCGCCGGCCCGCGCCCTCGCCCTCCTCGTAGAACTCGAAGGCGAAGCCCGGTCTGAAGACGCGGTCGAAGAAGCCCTTCAGCAGCGCCGGCATCGTCCCCCACCAGTTCGGGTAGACGAAGACGAGGTGGTCTGCCCACCGGATCAGGGACTCGGCCTCCGCGAGATCGTCCTCCAGGGGCTGGGCGCTCGAACATTCCGTGCGGACGTCGTGATCGAACTCCAGGTCGGCGAGAGCCAAGAAGCGAACGTCGACGCCGGCCTCCAGGGCGCCGTCGCGGTAGGCGCGCGCGAGGTCGCCACAGAGACTGTCGGTCCGCGGGTGGGCGAGCACGACCAGGGCGCGCATACCGGGGCGTCCATAGCGGACGAGATAAGCGTAGGGCCGGGATTCACCGGGCGAGACGTCGCCGCTCGAATCCCCGTTCGTCGTCGATTCGCACACCCCCTCGACTCGCTCTGAGCGCCGCCTTCGCCTGGTGTGACGCCCTCCCCCGGTGTGACGCCCTCCCCCGGTGTGACACCCTGCCCCGGTGTGACGCCCTCGCCTGGTGCGGCACCCTCGTCCGGATCGACGCCGGTCGCTACGGCGCGTCCTCCCGGTCCGAGTGCGCGCGGACCCACAGCTCCCCGATCCGAGAGAGCCGGGTTCGATAGGACTTCCCGTGCTCCTCGCGCTCGATGTAGCCCTTCCCACCCGGACCCAGCCGGTCGACGTTGTAGATGACCTTCGACCGGAAGCTGTCGGTGTACTCCTCGTTGAGTTCTCGCGCGAGCGATTCGGCCAGCTCGGAGACGGAAGCGAACTCGCCCTCCTCGCCGAGCTTGAACAGGATGAGCTCCTCGAACGGCTTGACGTTCGAGAACGAGGCCACGGGGAGCTCGACGACGTGGCTGCCGTCGATCTCCTTGGCGCCGATGGTGGTGCCGCGCTCGTCGAACTCGGAGAGGAGGTCCCGTGCGCTCTCGAGGCGGCGCTCGATGCGCTCCTCGGGCGCGGCCTCGCCCGTTTCGGCGTCCCGCAGCTCGGCGAGGAGGTTCCGCTGCTCGCGGAGCTCCTCGGCGAGCTCGGTCTCCAGGTACTTTTCGGGGGCGGTGTAGTAGGTGTGGATCCGCTCGCGTTCGTCCTCGCGCTCGACCATGAGCGAGTGCGCGGCCGTGGCGAACGCGAAGCTCACCGTCCGGGGCATGGCGGCGACGTTGACCCAGACCTCGTTCCCCCGGTCGAGTTCGGCGGTGATGAGGTCGTAGGCCTGCTCGAACGCGCCGTCGTAGTCGTAGACGTCCGCGAGGACGAACCGCTCGGTCTCCGCGCCGAGCAGGTTCTGGAAGTCCGTCTCGAGCTTGCGAGCGAGATCCCGGGAGTACTCGACGTTCGCCTCGCTCCCGACCGCCCCCTGGAGCATGACCACGCGGTCGACGTCGCGCTGGTCCCGCACGAGGGGTGCGATCAACCGGTCGTAGTCGAAGCCGACCGGCACGATGTGGGTCTGCATGGGCCAACCTTGGCGGGCGATGTAATCAAACCCGGCGAGTCGACGACGGTCGACCGTCGACGCGGTCGGGCACCGTGACCGGTGCCGGTGAGGGGGCCGAACCACCTCCCGGCGACGCCGACGGGGCCGGCATCTATATCACCGAGCCACGGTACCCGTAAATCGACACGCATGGATCGACGCACGTTCCTGACGACGACCGTCGTCGCCGCGGTGCTGGCGGGGTGCTCCGAAATCCGAGGCGACAGCGGCCCGGACGACGCGGCGGAAGAGTTCTACGAAGCGCTCGACGCCGCCGACGCCGACGCCGTCGGCGAGCTCCTTCACCCGGACGCCGACGGGTGGGTGTCCGAGACCGATCTCGCGCCGTTCGAGGACCTCGACCTGACCGTCGCGGAACTGGCGGTTCTCGACGAGGACGACGAGACGGCGACGGTTCGAGTCGAGTACGAGATCGACGGCGAGTGGAACGGCGAACCCGTCGACGCGGCCGACAGCCGGGAACTTGCCGTCCGGACGGCGGACGGGGAGTGGGCGATCGCGGAACCGTCCGTTCCCACGATTTCGACGATCGAGGCGGCCGTGGAAGCGTACTACGAGGCGCTCGGCGGCGGGGACGTCGACGCGGTGAACGCCAGGATTCACCCGGACTCGGATCACGCGGAACTTACCCGGTCGGACGTGGAGCTGATCGAAGGGCTCGATTTCGCCGTCGAGCGGGTGGAGGTCCTCGAGGAAGACGACGAAGCGGCCGTCGTCGAGGCGGACGTCCACGTACGCGGAGAGATAGACGGCGTCGAAATCGACGAAGTGACGAACGACGTGCTCGAAATTCGAACTCACGGCGCCGAGTGGAAGCTCTACGACTGAACCCCAAAATCGCGGGCGTGCGGGCGGGGCCGGGTCCGCGATACCGACGTTACTCGCGCCGGATGCGGTACCGATCCGGCTCGACTTCTTCGAGCGTCGACGGTTCCCGCAGCGTCACGACTCGTCCGGTCGGATTCGGCGCTACCTCGGCCCGCGCGTCGACCGAGACGAGATCGCCGAGCAACTGCGCGGAGGGCGGTTTCTGCGCGGCGCCGCAGTCGTAGATCGTCAGCAGCCCGCGAGGGTCTCGTTCGTAGACCACGAGGTGGGCGTGACGAGGCAGGCGCCAGCGGTTCTCCCCGGTCCGACGGAGGTGGTTCATGGGGTCACGTGGTGGGCCGAACGGCACAACCGTTACGACCGATCGGGGTCGTGTCCGGCGACCGATGGCGCGGTGCCGGACGACCGACCGTAGCGCGACATCGTCCGAACCCGGTAGTGCGGTCCCGGACGACCGACCGTAGCGCGGAGGTGGTCGTCGACCGGTCGAACCGGAGGGGATCGTCGACCGGTCGAACCGGATCGGCGATCGACCGACGGCGCCGAACGACCGCCTGAAACTGACGATTTCGAGAGCGATCCCCTTCGCAGCCTCCTCCGTCGCTGTCGGGCGATTTACCAAGCTAAAATGGCTCTTTCACGTAGGGAAAGGGTATAGGTATCCGGGGAACAAGTGACGAACGAATCACATGGCTCGTCTCTTTCCACTGCGGTCCGAGGCGCCGACGACCGAGGGCGCGCCTCGGGTCGTCGACCTCGACGACGAGGACGCCGACGCCGTCTTCGGCGCCCTATCGTCGTCGACCGCTCGCGGGATCTACGCCCACCTCGACCGGGAGCCGGGGACGCCGAGCGACGTGGCCGACGCGATCGACTCGTCCATCCAGAACGTCCGCTATCACCTGGAAAAGCTCGAGGACGCCGGCCTCGTCGAAGTGGTCGACACCTGGTACTCCTCTCGCGGTAACGAGATGAGCGTCTACGCGACCTCGAACGGACCGCTCATCGTCGCGAGCGACCGCTCCCGCGCCGAGCAGCTAAAACGCGCGGTCTCGCGGTACCTGGGCGGCGTCGCGATCCTCGCCGGGGCCGCCGTCTTCGTCCAGGCGGCGGCCCAGCGATTCGGCGTCACCGTCGGCGAGGACGCGGCCCCGGCCGACGCCGAGCCCGACGGCGAGCCGCTCGCCCAGGAACCCGCTCCCGGCGACGGTGACGAAGCCTTCGCCGCCGACGAGGACGAGTTCGATACGACCGCGGAAGAAGAGGCGGAGGTGGGCGACGCGATCGCAGACGACGCCGACGCGACCGCAGACGACGACGCGACCGCAGACGACGACGC
>SKPV01000279.1 GCA_007119345.1 Halovivax sp. | reverse complement strand
GACGGCGCCTTCCACCGCGGCGACGACGTGCTCGTGATCGGTGGCGGCGACAGCGCGATGGAGGAGGCGCTCTTTCTCGCGAAGTTCGCCGACTCGGTGACGGTCGTCCACCGCCGCGACGAACTGCGCGCCTCCGAGGTCATGGCCCGGCGCGCTCGCGAACACGAGACGATCGACTTCCGCTGGAACAGCGAGCTGCTCGAGATTCACGGTTCGCGCGAGGCGGGCGTCACCGGCGCGACGCTGGTCTCCCACCCCGAGGGCCGCCCGACGGAGAAACTCGGGACGGACGCGGGCGAGGACCTCACCCGAGAACGCGTCGACGTCGGCGGCATCTTCTACGGCGTCGGTCACGTCCCCAACACGGACTTCCTCCGGGAGACGCCCGTCGACCTCGACGGCGACGGCCACCTGCTGACCGAGACGGGGATGACGACCCGGACGAGCGTCCCCGGCGTCTTCGGCGCCGGCGACGTGATGGACCCGCGGTACCGGCAAGCGGTCACGGCCGCCGGGACCGGCTCGATGGCGGCGCTGGACGCCGAGGCGTGGCTCGACGCCGAAGAAGACCGGGAACGCGTCGAGACACTCGAGGCCGCGGCGATCGAGTAGCCTGAAACCCCACAATCGTGCACCGTGGACAGATCGGCGGAACCGGCGGCACCGAACGCATCTGAGACGGCGTCCGGTTCGCCACCGAGGCGCTCACCGGACGACGGTAACCGGACACGACGCCCGTCGGACGACGGTCTCGGCGACGCTTCCCAGCAGGACGCGCGAGACGCCACTCCGACCGTGGCTGCCGATTACGATCCGGTCGACGTCGCGATCGTCGGCCGCGTCGACGATACGCTGGGCGGGTCGGCCCGGGACGACGTCCGTCTCGATCCGAATCGCCTCCGAATCTAGCGCCTCGAGGACGCGGCTCCGGGCCCGCTCACACAGCGTCTCACCGCGTTCGAAGGCGAGGTCGTACATCTCGGCGTCGTAGGTACCGCCTCTGGCCGCCGAAGTGAACGCCTCCGACGGCTCGACGACGTGAAGCAACGAGAGATGGTCGACGTCGTCGGCGTCGATCGCGTGTTCGAGCGCGGCCCACGCCGGCTCCGAGTCGTCAAGTGGTACGAGCAGATGCTGTCCCATACTCGTCTGGAGGCGAGGCGGCCCCCTAACTCGCTTGCACGGATCCCGGCTCGCGGGTCCGAGCCGATCGTTTTACGGTTCCGTGACGTGTCCGCCCAGGCATGGAGTCGCGTCAGTCGCGAGCCGGGCTGGTGGCACTACTCGTGATGGCGGTCCTGGCGACCCTCCTCGTCCACGCTGTCTACGTGCCGCGACACTTCCCCGGCGAGTACTTCCGGGCGATTCCGTACCTGATCGCGGGCTGGGTGGCGTACACCGTCGTTTTCTATGCCGTCGGCCGGCTCGTCGCCGAGCCCACGGACCTCCCCAGCATGCGGTCGGGCGACGTCGGGGTCGCGCTCGTCCTGGGTACGCTGCTCGTCGCACTGGTGCTCGATACGGGCGGACTCAGCCCACGACTCGTTCCCGAAGCGTACGGCCTGCTGGCGATCGGCCTCTACGCCGGGCTCGCGCTGGTCGGCTGGTCGATCGGCCAGCGAACGCGCGCGATCAACCGAATCGCTGGTGGGGAGTGACTCTCGTCGGCGCCGAGTGAGCCGGGCGGGTGATGGACGGCCGGTCAGTCGCCGGCTGCAGCGACGTCGGCGTCGACGACGAGCACCCGGCACTCGCCGACCCGGATCACGTGATCGGCGACGCTACCGACGGCCATCCGGTGGAGCCCGCCTCGGCCTCGGCTCCCCATCACGATCAGATCGGCGTCGATCTCGCGGGCGTACTCGAGGATCACGTCCCCCGGCGGACCCGACCGAACCGTTCCCTCCACGTCGACGCCAGCCGCCTCGGCGCGGTCGACGACCGCCGCGACGAACTCATCGGCGCGCTCGGTGAGCGCCTCGGATGGTCGCACGGCGTCGCCCGGGAGCTTGAGGTCCCCCAGTGGGCCGGGATCGGCCACCGAGAGGACGTGCAGCGTCGCCCCGTGGTTGGCCGCCAGGTCGATCGCGTCGGCCGCCGCGGCCTCGGCGTGTTCGCTGCCGTCGGTCGGAACGAGGATTCGGTCGAACATGGGTGCACGTTGGCGCGACGAACCGAAAACGTTCGTGTCGGTCCCGGCGGCGGAAGTGCGGATCGCTCGTCGGAATCGCGACGATCGGACCCGAACGCCCCGGACGGCCCCTCTGTCCGAACGGCTTGGGTTCCGAGCGCCTCGGTCACGACCGACGTCGGACACGAACGGCTTCGTCCCCGAACGGTTTCGCACCCGGCCAGTGTTACACTCGAACAACTTCGGGCCGTTCGCCGCTGTGGCCGGGACAGGGAGCTTGAAAACCAGCGAGAGCGTACACCAGGACATGCACCCGGTTCGCGCGATCGACGCACTCTTTCTGTACGCAGGGGTGTGCTTTCTCGCCTACGGCGGGCTCGTTTTCGGGATGGCGGATCGTCTCGCCCTGCTGGCGTACGGGGCCACGGGAGCGATCTTCCTCGCGATCGGGG
>SKPV01000146.1 GCA_007119345.1 Halovivax sp. | reverse complement strand
TCGGACCAGTATCCAGTCCAGGAGAAGTCCAGTTCCTTCGCTCGGAGTGTGCAGCCATCGCCAGACGTTCGCCGTCCACCGACGTGCAGCCATCGCCAGACGCTCGCCGTCGCCGGATACGGTCTTCGCCGACACGCCCACAGAACTATCAGCCACGCTCTCGAGCCTTCGAGCAATCGAGCCGAACTCCACAATGAGCGACCACGAACTCGAACTCACCGTCAACGGTACCGACGAACGGCTCACGGTCGAGGCGCGCACGCTACTGGTTCACGCCCTGCGCGACGAACTCGGCTACACCGGACCGAAGGTCGGTTGCGAACGTGGCAAGTGCGGCGCCTGCACCGTCCACGTCGACGGCGAGCCCGTCAAGTCCTGTACGACCCTCGCCGTCCAGGCCGACGGCTGCGAACTGACGACCGTCGACGGCCTCGCCGACGGCGACGGGCTCCACCCCATCCAGCGGGCGCTTCACGAAGCCCACGGCGTCCAGTGTGGCTTCTGTACGCCAGGGATGGTGATGACGATCGCGGCGCTGCTCGAGGAGGACGCGACGCCGACGGAGAAGTCGGTGCGTCACGCCCTGAAGGGGAACATCTGTCGGTGTACTGGCTATCAGCACATCGTCGAGGCGGTGGTCGCGGTCGCCGAGACGGAGGCTGGATCGACGACCGACGCCGGAGGTGAGACGTAATGTACCCGCCCGCTTTCGACTACCGGCGTGCATCGTCCGTCGACGACGCCCTCTCGCAGCTGTCGAGCGACGACGGGCGGGACGTCCGCCCGATCGCCGGCGGGCACGGCCTGCTTCCGGCGATGAAAACCGGCGAGCTGGCGCCGGACGTCCTCGTCGACATCGGCAACTGCGAGGAGCTCCGCGGGATCGAACGGATCGACGAGGGCGTCGTCGTCGGCGCCCTCACGACCCACGCAGAGCTGGTTGACTCGGCCGTTCTCAGAGAGCGCGTCCCGGTACTCGCGCAGACGGCGGCGGCCGTCGGCGACGTCCAGATTCGTACCCGGGGGACGATCGGGGGCAACCTGGTCGAGGCCGACCCCGGCGCGGATGTGCCCGCAGCGCTCCTGGCGACCGGGGCGAGGATCCGCATCCAGGGAGCCGACGGCCACCGCGAACTTCGGGCGGCCGACGTCGTCGGCGGGCCGGGCGAGACCGCCGTCGCCCACGACGAGCTCGTGACCGAAATCGTCGTCCCCGATGCGGCGTGTGGTGCCTACGTGAAACGGACCCACCCCTCCCGCGGGTTCGCGATGGTCGGCGTCGCGGCGGTCGTCGAGGTCGCCGACGGCGCGATCGCCACCGCCCGCCTCGGCGCCGTCGGCGCGACCGAGCGACCGATTCGCCTGCGGTCGGTCGAAGAGGACCTCGAGGGAGTTGCCGTCGACGTCATCGACGACGAGAGCGGCGAGGGTGGTGAGCTGATCGTCGACGAAGCCGCGATCGAGGCGGCGGCCGGGCTGGCGGCCGGCGACGTCGACGGCCGGCACCAGGGCGACGTCCACGCCTCCGGTGCGTTCCGCGCGCAGTTACTCGGGCCGACGGTCGCGCAGGCCGTCTCTGCCGCGCTCGAACGGGCCAGCCGGGGTGAGCCAGCGTGAGTGACGAACGGACGGGTGACGAACGGACCAGTACTGAGCGGACGGGTGACGACGGAGACCGATCGGACGGCGCCGACGTGACTGGCGACCGGCTCGTGGGCCGCGGCGTCGCCCGTCGCGAGGACCGCGCGCTGCTCACCGGCGAGGCCACCTACACTGACGACCTGACCCCGCCGGATGCCGCCCACCTCGCGTTCGTTCGCAGCGAGCACGCGCACGCGTCGATCGAGGACGTCGACGCCTCGGCCGCCCGCGAGGTCGACGGCGTGGTGGCCGTCTACAGCTGGGCGGACGTGGCGGCCTCGGATGCGCCGGGCGTGATCCCGATCGCCGCCGAGCGACTGGACTGTGAGATTCCGGGCCATCCCATCCTGGCGCACGAGCGGGTGCGCTACCACGGCGAGCCGATCGCCGCCGTCGTGGCCGACAGCCCCTACGCCGCCCGGGACGGCGTGGCGGCGGTCTCCGTGACGTACGACGAACGCAACGTCGTCGTCGATCCGGCGGCCGCCGCCGACGCGTCGGCGCCGACGCTCTACGAGGCGGCTCCGGACAACGTCGTCGACCGCTCGGAGATGGGCGACCGGGAGGAGACCGCAGCGGCGTTCGCAGACGCAGACCGGATCGTCGACCTCGACCTCGAGAACAACCGACTGATCCCCTCGGCCCTGGAGCCCCGCGCCGCGCTCGCTCGCTGGGATGCGGCCGACGAGCGGCTCACCGTCGAGATGACCAGCCAGTCGCCCCACGGCCACCGCCGAAAGCTCGCAGCCACCCTCGGCATGCCCGAACGCCGCATCCGGGTCGTCTCGCCGTCGGTCGGTGGCGGCTTCGGTCACAAGGGTCACCACCACCCCGGCGAGGCGATGGCCGCCTGGGCCGCGATGGCCCTCGACCGCCCCGTGACGTGGACGGCGACGCGCTCGGAGAACTACCTCGCCGGCGCCCACGGGCGTGACCACCGAACGAC
>SKPV01000135.1 GCA_007119345.1 Halovivax sp. | reverse complement strand
GTATGAGCGACGACGATCTCGCCGAAGCGATCGCGGAGCTCGCCGAGGCGATCCGGGACCTACGGGACGAACTCGACGCCGAGCGACGCCGGCCGCGACCCGGGTTCCCCCGACCGCCCCAACCCGGGTTCCCCCGACCGCCGCGGCCGGACGAGCTGCTCAGGGCCGCCGACGAAGTGGCGATTCCCGCACTCATCGCCGTGCTGGAGGCGAACGTCCGCGCGCTCGAGACCGCCCAGCGCGGGCTGCGTGTGGTCAGACGGGGGCGCGACGCCCGGGATCGGGCGAACGAGGCGAGCGACCGCTCCCGAGAGCGGGCCGCCGACCTCGGTCGGTCGACGCTCGACCAGCTCGACGCCGCCCTGGCCGCTCTGCAGCGGAACGTCGCGAGCGACCGGGAGGACGTCGCTTCCCGCGACCTGGTCGAACGGACGAGGGCCCTTCGAGACGAAGTCGACCGACGACTCGCCGACGTGGCCGACGAGTCCACCCGCGAGTCGCCGGCGGGAGCGAGGCGGATCGAGATCGACGACGACTCGGACGGCGACGGGCCCGGGAGCCGGGGATCTACGGCCGAGGACGCGGACGAGTCCGGGACCGGGGGGCCGGCGAGCGACTCGCGGAAGGGTCCGGAAGTGGACGTGGATGCGGAGCTCGAGACGCTAAAAGAGCGGTACGGGAGGGACGCCGAATCCGAAGAGCCGGGTCCCGACACCGAACGGACGGACCCGTCGGCGCCCGACGGAAACTCCGAGCCGACCGCTGGTGACCCGACCGTTCGCCCCACCACCTCCGACGATGACGACGCTCCCGGTCCGGCATCCGACGATCGAGCGAGCGGGTCCGAGAACGCGAGGAGCGACCCGACCGACGAATCCGAGGGCGCCACCGACGGAACGGACGAATCCAGGGGCGTTTCCGACGGAACGAACGAATCCGGAGGGGGTACCAACGGAGCGAACGAATCAGGGGACATTTCCGACGGAACGGACGAACCTGAGGACGGTTCCGACGGAACGGACGAACCTGAGGACGGTTCCGACGGAACGGACGAATCGGGCGGAGCGAGCGCGGACGATCCCGGCGACGACGATCAGTCCGAAACCGGTTCGAACCGGTAGCCGTCCCACTCCTGGCTATCCGGTTCGCGAATCCCCGCTCCCGGCGTCCGGAGTTCCTCGACGTGAACCGGGCGAACCTCCTCGCCGATCTCGATCTCGTCGGTCGTCAGCTGGCCGATCGCGCGAACGGCCTCGCCGTCGACGTCGAACTCGACGATGGCGAGCGGGTTCGGCTCGCGGACGCCGGGCGGCGTCGCGGTGCTGGTCGTCCAGGTGACCACCTCCGCCGTGTACTCGCTGAGGTCGACCGTATCGACCGGGTCCGAGCCGTTCGGTCCGACCGGGTGACCGGGGTAGCCGATCGATCCGTCCTCGTACCGGAACGCGTCCATGGTCATGCTGCGGCCTCCATGATGGTGGTGATGACACAGTTACCGAACCCGCCCACGTTACAGCAGAGGCCGACGTCGGCGTCGACCTGCCGCGGCCCGGCTTCGCCCGTCAGCTGTTCGTAGATCTCGACGCCCTGGGCGACGCCGCTGGCGCCCAGCGGGTGGCCCTTCGACTTGAGCCCGCCCGAGGTGTTGATCGGGAGCTCGCCGTCCTTCTCCGTGTACCCCTCCTCGACGAGTTTCCAGGCCTCCCCCTTCTCGGCGAACCCGAGCCCCTCCATCTGGAGGAACTCGAGGATCGTGAACATGTCGTGCAGTTCGGCGACGTCGACGTCCTCGGGGCCGTAGCCGCTCAGCTCGTAGGCGCCCTTCCCGCTCTCGACCACGCCGGCCATCGTCGTCGGATCCTCGCGCTCGTGGACGACGTGGGTGTCGGTCGCGCCGTCGACCCCGGCCACGACGACGTACTCGTCGGCGTGCGCTTTCGCGACGGATTCCGGGCAGAACAACAGCGCCGCGGAACCGTCGGTGATCGGACAGAAGTCGTACAGCCTGAGCGGGTCGGCGACGATCGGCGACTCGAGGATCGTCTCCACGTCGACTTCCTTCCGAAACTGCGCCTTGGGGTTGTCGACGCCGTTCTTGTGATTCTTCGCCGCCACCCGCGCGAGGCTCTCCCTGGGCGCGTCGAAGCGATCGAGGTAGTATCTGGCCGTCAGCCCCGCGAACGACGGGAGGGTGACCCCGTGCTTGTACTCCACCGGGTGGGTGATCGAGGCGATGATATCGGTCGATTCGGCGGTCGATCGGTGAGTCATCTTCTCGCCCCCGACGAGTAGCGACATCTCGCTGGCGCCGCTGGCGACCGATCGCCAGGCCGCGTAGATGCCGGCTCCGCCGCTCGAGCTCGTCTGGTCGACTCGCTCCGTGTAGGCCGGCAGCAAGTCGAGGTCGTGGGCGAGCGCGTTCATGATCCCCGTCTGGCCCTCGAACTCCCCGCTGGCCATGTTCGCGACGTACAGGTGGTCGACGGCGTCCCCTTCGACCCCCGCGTCGGCCAGGCACTCGGTACCGGCCTCGGCGAGCAGTTCGCGGATCCAGCTCTCTCGCCGGCCGAACTGGGTCATCGACGCACCGATGATTGCGACACGTTCCATGTTTACAACGTCTACGAACGCGGTGTTAAACGGTAGGGATCGGGCGAGGGAGACCGGCGATGCGCCGGATCCCCGGGCGATCGGGGTATCGACTTCGTCCCGAATCACGAACTCGCCGAGCCCCCGGGTGACAAAACCGCCGGGTTCACGACCCACGGAACCGCCGAGTGTCCGGGTGGCGAAACCACCCGGGTCCGAAGGTATCTTGTCTGTCGCGGGGGAGCTTCCGGTATGCGAGACGTCTACGTGATCGGGGGCGGCCAGACCGCGTTCGGTGCCTTCCCCGACGAGAGCTACCGGTCGCTCTTCGCGACGGCCTACGAGCGGACGCTCGAAGCCGTCCCGAAGGGCGTCGATCCCGACGAGATCGACGAGGCGGTGGTGGGAACGCTCGGCGTCGGCGGTCGCCAGCTCGGCCTCTCCGGGCCCGCCGTCACCGAACACGTCGGCCTGCACGGCGTTCCGTGCAGCCGCATCGAGAACGCCTGCGCCGCGGGCGGCTACGCCGTCCGACAGGCCGTCCAGGCGATACGCTCCGGGATGGCCGACGTCGTCCTGGCGGGCGGCTTCGAGGTGATGACCGACCTCTCGAGCGACGTCACCAAGTACTGGCTCGGCGTCAGCGGTGAAACCGAGTGGGAGCGCACGACTGGCACGACCTTCGCGGGCGTCTACGCCCAGCTGGCGAGCGCCTACTTCGAGGCGTACGACGCGACGCCCGAGCACCTCTCACGGATCGCGGTAAAGAACCACGAGAACGGCGCGATGAATCCGAAAGCACACCTCGGATTCCCCTGCTCGCTCGAGGACGCCGTCGACGCGCCGACGGTCGCGGATCCGCTCAACCTCTATCACTGCTGTCCGACCTCCGACGGAGCCGCGACGATGCTGCTGGCGAGCGAGGACGTCGTCGGCGAGTACACCGACGAGCGGATCCGGGTGGCGGGCGTCGGCGCGGCCAGCGACCGCGTCGGCCTCGCCGATCGCCGATCGTACACCGAAATCCCCGCGTCCAGGAGGGCCGCCCAAAGCGCCTACGACGCGAGCGGCTACGGCGCCGCCGACGTCGACGTCGCCGAAGTCCACGATTGTTTCGCCATCGCCGAGCTCGTCGCCTACGAGGACCTCGGCTTCGCGGAGCGGGGCGAGGCGCACCGGCTCGTCGAGAACGGCGCGACCGGACTCGACGGGGAGCTTCCGGTGAACCCCAGCGGCGGCCTCAAGTCCAAGGGCCACCCGATCGGGGCGACGGGCGCCGGCCAGCTGGTCGAGCTCGCGGACCAGCTCCTCGGCCGCGCGGGCGATCGACAGGTGGACGGTGCGGCGGTCGGCCTCGCCCACAACGTCGGCGGCAGCGGCGGCGCGGCGGTCGTCCACGTCCTCGAGGACGAACGGGAGGTGAGCGCATGAGGTCCGGGATCGCCGGCGTCAGCGCGTACGTCCCGCGCATCCGACTCGAGGGCGAGGAGATCGCCGACGCCTGGGGGACCGGCGGCCCGGCCGGTATCGAGCGGACGGCGGTGCCCGATGCCGACGAAGACGCGCTGACGATGGCCTACGAGGCCGCGGCGGCGGCGCTCGAGGCGGCCGACGTCGCGCCCGCGAACGTCGGTCGATTGCTTCTCGCGACGACGACGCCCCCGCTGGAAGAGGAGTCGGGATCCGCGCGGCTCGCGAGCTTCGTCGGGCTCGACGCCGACGCCGCGCAGCTGAGCGGGAGCACGGCTGCCGGGGTCGACGCGCTCCTGACCGGCCTCGACGGCGGTGGAGAACCGGCGCTCGTCGTCGCCAGCGACGCGCCGCGGGGCGCCCCCGACAGCGACCTGGAACGCGCGGCCGGAGCGGGCGCGGCCGCGTTCGTCCTGACCGCGGACGGCCCCGGGTCGGTCCGGGACGTCGCTTCGACGATCGGCGCGTACCCCGGGACGCGGTTTCGACCCCGCGGAGCGGTCGAAACGCGCGAGCTCGGGATCACGAGCTACGATCGAACGGCCTTCGTCGAGACGGTCGAGGCGGTCGGCGACGCGCTCGAGTACGATTCCGAGGCGCTCGACGCCGTGGCCCTTCAGGCGCCCGACGGCAAGCTCCCCTACCGGGCGTGCGACGCCCTGGGCGTCTCTTCGGAGCGGGTGCACGCCGGCACCGTCGTCCACGACGTCGGCGACGCCGGGGTCGCGAGTCCGCTGCTGGGGCTCGCATCCGCCGCCGCGGACGGCCACGTTCACCAGCTCCTCGTCGGCTACGGGAGCGGCGCCGAAGCGAGCGGCGCCGTCCTCGACCTCGACGACGTCCCCGTCCGAACCCGCCTCGAGGGGACCGAGACCGTCTCCTACGCCGGGGCGCTTCGCCTGCGAGGCGAGATCACGCCGGGCGAGCCCGAGGGCGGCGGAGCCTACGTCAGCGTTCCGACCTGGCGGCGGTCGCTCCCGCAGCGTCACCGGCTGGTCGCCGGTCGCTGTGCGTCCTGCGGCGGTCTCAACCTGCCGCCGGACGGCGCCTGCGTCGGCTGTCACGAACTGGCTCCGTACGAGGAAGTGACGCTCCCGGGGACCGGTACCGTCGAGGCGACGACCGTCATCGAGCAGGGCGGAGCCCCGCCGGAGTTCGTCGAACAACAGGCGAGGAGCGGTTCGTTCGTCAGCGCGATCGTCGCCCTCGACGGGCCGGACCGCGAGGACGACGGCGGTCGGTTCCCGACCGACGAAGCGGTGAGCCTCCCGATGCAGGTCCTCGCCGACGAGACGGACGCCGTCGAGATCGGAGATCGCATCGAGACCACGATCCGTCGCGTCTACACTCAGGAGGGCATGCCGCGATACGGGCGGAAAGCCGTCCTGGAACGCGCACGTCGATAAGTCGTCGCGTCGCGCTCTTAGCGCGATGACGCGCCGACGATCCGGTCGATGTCGGGCGCATCGTCGACGAGCCGATAGCCCTCGTCGGTACGCTCGACGACGTCGTGGTCGGCCAGGTGATCCAGGTGGGCGAACGCCTCCCCGGGTCCGTGCAGGATGTGGATGTTCTCGAGCGAGCCGAAGAGTGCGTCGCTGACCTCCCAGGCGGTCGCGGGAGCCGCCTCCCGGAGGACGTTCACGACGCGCTCGGTCCGCTCGTGGTGGTGCTCGCGGATCGTCTCGGCCCGCCCGGTCGGATCGTCGATGACGTCGCGGTGACCGGGCCAGACCCGATCGTAGTCGCGGTCGGCGATCCGTTCGAGCGTCTCCAGGTAGTGCCCGAGCGCTCCGTCGAGACGGAGGTCGGCGCCGCCGACGTTCGGGGTGTAGACGGGAAGGATCACGTCGCCGACGAACGCCTCGCGGGCGCCGTCGCGTTCGAACTCGAACGAGCAGAGACCGGCCGTGTGCCCCGGCGAGTGGACGACGTCGAGCGAGACGTCGCCGATCTCGATCTCGTCGCCGTCGGCGATCGGTTCGATCTCGTCCGGCGCGTCGATGTCGGGAGCGTCCTCGAGGAACTCGCGGAGCTCCGTCCGCTTGTCCGCCGGCATTCCCCACTCCTCGAACCGTCGCTCCTGGAGGTCGTCGTAGGCGTCGAGGGCGTCTTCGTCGTGGCGGACCATCGGTTCGTCGTCCTCGTGGATGAGTACCGGGGCGCCACCCGCGGCCTCGGCGACCTCCCCGGCCAGCCCCGCGTGGTCGATGTGAAAGTGCGTGAGGACCACGAGGTCGACGTCCGCGAACGATCGGTTGCGAGCGGCGAGGCCGTCGGCGAGTTCGTCGCGGATCGACGGTCGCGGGATGCCCGTGTCGATCAGCGCGACCGTCCCGTTCGATTCGAGGAGGTACGTGTTGTTCTTCCCCTCGAACTCGTGGTTGCCCAGCGTGATCGCGTTCAGTTGCACGGGTGCGGGAAGGCGGCGGGTGCTCGTAGCGTTGTTGGAATCGGCACGCGGCTCACCGGCCCTCGAACTCGGGATCGCGACCCTCCACGAACGCGGTGACGCCCTCCTCGTGGTCGTCCGTCTGGAAGACGATCCCCTGGGCGACCGCCTCGTCGGTCATGGCCTGCTCGAGGGAGTTCTCGAACCCCTCGTTCACCAGGCGCTTCGTGTGGCGGAGCGCGACGGTGGGCCCGTCGGCGATCCGCTCGGCGACCACGCGGGTTTCCTCGTCGAGTTCACCGGACGGGTAGACGTGATTGACGAGGCCGAGTTCGCGGGCGCGATCGGCGCCGAACACGTCGCCGGTGAACACCAACTCCTTGGCGACGTTGGAACCGACCAGTCGCGGGAGCAGGAACGAGGTGCCCGCGTCCACGCCGAGGCCGACCTGCCGGAAGACGAAACCGAACGAGGCGTCCTCGCTCGCCAGCTGGAGGTCGCAGGCGATCGCGAGGTTCGCACCCGCCCCCACCGCCGGGCCGTCGATCTTCGCGATCGTCGGCAGGGGAGAGCGATAGAGCCGACGCATCGTCTCGCACGTCGAACGCTCGAGCGCCCGGACCCGATCGTCGAGCGGAACGTCACCCGCCAGCCCGTCGACCATTCGCTCGACGTCGCCGCCCGCGGAGAACGCGTCGCCCGCCCCCTCGATCACGACCGCACCCGCGTCAGACGATTCCACCTCCTCGAGCGCGTCGAGGAGGCCGTCCCCGATCTCTTCGGAGAGCGCGTTGCGCCGCTCGGGCCGATTCAGGGTGATCGTCGCCACGTCGCCGTCGACGTCGAGCAGGACCGCGTCGTCGGTCATACGCAGACACATTACCAACCACGAACGTAACACTTTGGATGGTTACCAGCGTTTTTTCAGAGAGCGCATTCTCAACCGACGTTCGAATTCTGTCGGCGGTAGATTCCCGAACTGCCACCGACGACCGGTCGGTATCCGAGGCGAGGATCCGGGGGCTAACGATCCAGTCGGTAGACCTCGTTCCCGTCGGTTTCAGCGGGAGATCCGCCCGATCGGTCGACTCCTCGTTGAGGAAGGAGACCGGATTGGGACCGACGCGGTTGAGACCGGCCAGGACCGGCACGAACGGGGCCGCATCGGAGTCCGGTAGAGCGGGCGACCGGTCTCGTCCGCGGGTTGCTTGCAGGGGAAAGCGAACGCGCAAATAGACGGGCGTCGTTGAACGACCGATGTCGAGTCCACTGTCCCGCCGTCGACTGCTGGCAGTCGGCAGTACCGGTACGACCTTCGCGCTGACCGGTCGGCTCGCCGCTGACGACGACGACGTCGACGCGGACGACGACACCGGCGAGGAGACTGGCGACGACGCCGGCGACGAAACGGAATCGAACGGAGAGGCAACCGTCGCCGTCGCCGCGAACGTCGACGAGGAGGACTTCGCCGAGCTCCAGGAGGAGATCATGGCGAAAGTCGAAGAGGGCGAAATCGATCAGGTCGAAGCGCAGGCCGAGCTCGAGGACGCCCAGCTCGAACTGATCGCCGAATCGATCGACGCCCTCGAGGCACACGCCGAGGAGACGGACGCCCTGACCGTAACCGAAACCGAGCCGGAGCTCGGGCTGGCGCTCGTCGACGGCGAATCGGCCGAATTGATCGCGGCGCTCGATCTCGAGTCGGTCGCGGCGCTCATCCCGGCGGCGCAGTTCGACGAGGCCAGAGACGGTCCGTGAGGGGAATCCCGTCGTTGCGGTAGCCCGCCTCCGACCGACGGTGACGGCGTCGGTCGAAGACGGTGAACAATCCGGCGAACGTCACCACCGGCCGACGGTCGGCACCACCGATCGACGAACTACGATGGAGTGCACCGCTGCCGATCCCGTGACGAGCGGTCGCGTCCGGAAGCAGATGTCGTTCGGGTCCGTCGTCAGGGAGGATCTTCGGGACCGTCAGTCGAGTCGTTCGAGGGTGTGGCGCTTCTGAGAATCGATCGGGAGGGTGGTCGGCCGGTCGTCAGTCGTCCGCGACGACCCGCTCGTCGAACTTCTCGCGGACTTTGTCGATCTTCGGCGCCGCGTGCATCCGGCAGTATGCGTCGGTCGGGTTCTTCTCGAAGTAGTCCTGGTGGTACTCCTCGGCCTCGTAGAACGTCTCCAGCGGCTCGATCTCGGTGACGATCCCGTCCTCGTAGACGTTTTGGGCCTCGAGTTCGTCGACGAACGCCTCGGCGAGCTCCGCCTGCCGCTCGTCGTGGGTCAGGATGATCGACCGGTACTGGGTTCCAACGTCCGGCCCCTGTCGGTTCAGCTGGGTCGGGTCGTGAATCGTGAAGAAGACCTCGAGGAGGTCCTCGTAGGCCAGCTCGTCCGGATCGAACGCGACCTGGACGACCTCGGCGTGGCCGGTTTCTTCGCGACAGACCTCCTCGTAGGTCGGATCCTCCGCGTGACCGCCCGCGTAACCGGAGGTCACCGATTCGACGCCGTCCAGGGTTTTTATCGCCGCCTCGACGCACCAGAAGCATCCGCCGCCGAACGTGGCTCGTTCCATACCGAGTACCAGGGGGTGCGGGCGGTTAGGTGTGACGAACGGGGCGCGGGGGTGGAAGGACAGGAGCCCGGAAGTGTGACGGACGGAACCGAGAGACCGGTGACGTCCTGCACGCCCCCGAGTGCGATCGGTGGTGACCGGGCCCGGGCCGTCGAGGGACGACCAGGTCGCGATCGACCGGATCGAGAGCACGGCCCGATAGGGGCGACGGGATCGGATCGCGATCGGCCGGATCCAAGGCACGACCCGATGAGGACGTCGGAGCCACGACACGACCGACCGCAGGGAGACCCGATCCGACGGGGACGTCGGAACCGCCTCGCGACCGACCGCAGGGAGACCCGATCCGACGGGGTCGTCGGAGTCGCGCCGTGGGCACCTTTTTCACGCCCGCCGGGGACCTGTGAGTCAATGTCTCCCTCGAATGGAGCTGCGGAGAGATCGCCGGCGCTCCGCGTTTCGTCGCGCCCGTCCCTCGAAAAGGGGGCCGAACTGGTCGCGACCGCGCGCGAAGCGGATTCGTGCGTTCGGGTCCTCGAGACCGGGCCGACCGGAATCGAGGGGGCCGAACCGCTCGTCCTCGCGACCGTGGCCGACCGAACGGCCGTTTTCACCGATCCCGACGAATCGACGATTCGGAACGCCGTCGGCGCGCTCGACGACGGGACGGTCCCGGACGAAGCCGCCGAGACGGTGATCCGGCACGAGCCGAATCGATCCACGATCCCCATCCCGGACGACGGCGCGCTCGCGGTCGGCGACCGGCGGGTCCTGGGACCGTGCGGCTGGGTCGAGCCGACCTCCCCGGACGACCTCGAACTCGTCTCGGTCGGACGGGACGCGAGCGAGATCGGCGACCTCGGGCTCCTCGGCCGGGGTCGGGGTGACGCCGTCGCGGACGAACCGGCGGCCGACGCCTGGGAACGAGCCCGCGAGACGGACGGCGAAGCCGTCGTCGTGGTCAACGCCCACCGGACCGACGTCAGGCCTCGTGCCGATCGCACGCTGCTGGCGGGGGCGCCGCTCGCGGTGCTCGACGGCGCGGCGGCCGTCGCCGAGCGCGTGGGGGCATCGGACGTGATCGTCCACCTCGCGCCGCGTGACGAGGGCCTGGGACGACTCGTCCGTCGGGCGGCGGACGCTGCGCACGACGCGTTGTCGATCGATCCGCAGGTCGTCGTCGGACCCGACGAGTACCGGGCCGGTGCGCCCACGGCCGCCCTCGAGGCGCTGGAGGGTGCAGATCGCATCGAACCCCGGATCCAGCCGCCGACGCCCGCCGAGTACGGCCTCCACGGTCGACCCACGGTCGTCCACACGCCGCGGACGCTCGCGCAGGTCCGGCACGCGCTCGCGGAGCCGGGTGCCTACGATTCGACCGCGGCGGACCCGGGGACGCGGCTCGTGACCGTCACCGGCGACGTGGTGTATCCGGCGACGATCGAACTGCCCCCCGACACCAGCCTCACCGCCTGTCGCGAAGCGGTGACGATCGACGGCCGGTTCGAGCTGGCGTGCGTCGGCGGCGTGTTCGGCGGCATCGTTCGCGACCTGGACGTCGCGCCGACCGCCCGGTCGCTCGCGGCGGCCGAACTCGGAACCGACGGGGTCGTCGAGCTGCTGAACGAGACGCGCTGCCCGGTGGCGACCGCCGGGGAACGCGCCCGATTCGCCGCCGAAGCGAACAGCGGACGCTGCGTCCCCGGTCGGGAGGGGACCAGACAGCTCCTGAGTCTCCTGCGCGACGTCTACGACGGTCGCTACGCGGGCGAGGACATCCGCGAGTTGGCCCGCGTGATGGCCGGGTCGGCGAACTGCCAGGTCGGCGCGCACGCACCCCGGCCGGTGACGACGGCGATGGAGGAGTTCGAACCCGCGTTTCGCGCGCACGCCGACGGGCGCTGTCCGAGCGGCACCTGCACCGGGGCGCCATGAGTACCGACACGTCCGCCGAGGACGAGAGGCTGCCGCGCGTCCCGGACGTACGGGATCCGACGACCGCCACGCCGGTAACCGAGACGTTCGAGACCGGGACCGCGAACGATCCGCCGGTCGGGACGACCGGGGACGAGCCGACCACGCTGACCGTCGACGGGGAACGGGTGACGGTCCCCGCGGGATCGACCGTGATCGACGCGTTGGGAGCCGCGAGCGAGGAGACGGTCAGCGTCGGGATCGGAATCGAAGGCCTCGAAGACGCCGCCGACGTTCCGGCGCTGTGCTACTTCGACCGCGGGAGCGACGCGAGCGACGAGATCGGTCCCCGAAGCGAGTGTCGAACCTGCACGGTCGACACCGCAGAACGCGGCCTCGTACCCGCCTGCTCGTACCCCGCAGAGGACGGCCTGACCGTCAGGACCGACGCGCCCGCCGCCGAGGAGGCCCGATCGGTCAACCTCGACCTCCTGCTCTCGAACCACAACCTCCGCTGTACGACCTGCAACGGAAACTCGCGGTGTGAGTTGCAGGCGGCCGCGATTCGCGAGGGCGTCGACCACCCCCGGTACGGCGTCTTCGACGAGCGGGACAGATACGAGCCGATCGACGACACGTCCTCGTTCGTCCAGATCGACCGCAACAAGTGCATCCTCTGTAACCGCTGCGTCGAGGCGTGCAACGACGTCCAGGTCGAGGGCGTGCTCCGAATCGAGGGATCGGGTCGGGAGACGCGCATCGGCTTCCAGACCGAAACGGCCGAGACGATGGCCGACTCCGCCTGCGTCTCCTGTGGCCACTGCGCGACGGTCTGTCCGACCGGGGCGCTGACCGAGAAGGACATCGGCGGGGCGACGACGTTGCCGCTTCCCGGGTTCACCCAGCGCAACTCGGTCGGGCGGGTGATCGAAGGGGAATCGGTCGAGACGCTGGACGAGGCGGTCGCGCCCAATCGCGGTCCCGACGGCGGGTCGGTCGAGCGCGGTGGAGACGGAGGGGCTACTGACAGCAGACCGCGCGACGACGGGGTCGGTCGCCTCCTGCGGACGGCCGCGCGTCGAGCGAGGGGACTCGCCCGCGAGTTCGGCCGAACGGCCGCGATGACGGGCGAACACGCCGCCGAGCGCGTCGCCGCCGAGGTGCTCCCGGAGGGCGTGCTCTTCGACGTCGCGAAGCGTGTCGGCGACTACCGCATGCGCAGCGTCGAGCGAGCGGAGACGACCTGCGGATTCTGCTCGGTCGGCTGCCGGTTCGAGATACTCGGAAAGGGCGACGACGTGCTGGGCGTCGACCCCGTCGACGACCCCGCGGACGCGCCGGCCAACGACTTCTCGACCTGCGTGAAGGGGAAGTTCGGCCACGAGTTCGCCAACAGCGAACGGCGGGTCACCCGACCGCTGGTCCGCACCGGCGACGGCGAGCTGGCGGCGGTCTCGTGGGACGAGGCGCTCGATCACGTCGCCGAGCGGTTGCGCGAGATCGGCACCCGCCACGGCGTCGACGCGGTGGGCTGTCTCGCCTCCTCGAAGGGGACGAACGAGGAGGCCTACCTCGTCCAGAAGTTCGCGAGGCAGGTCCTGGGGACGAAGAACGTGGACAACTGCGCGCGGTTGTGTCACGCCTCCACCGTGGCCGCGCTGAAGCGGACGGTCGGCTACGGAGCGATGAGCAACCGCATCGAAGAGGACGTGGGCGAGGCCGACGCCTACCTCGTCACGGGTTCGAACACGACGGAGTCCCACCCCGTGCTCGCGACGCGGATCAAACGGAACGTCCGGGAGGGGGCCGACCTGATCGTCTTCGACCCGCGGAAGATCGGCATCGCCGAACACGCCGACCAGTTCGTCCGGACGCGGCCGGGCTACGACACGGCGTGGATCAACGGGCTGATCCGGCACCTGATCGAAAACGATCTGCACGACGACGCGTTCGTCGAGCGCAACACCACGGGGTTCGATGACGTCGTCGCGAAGGTCGACCCCTTCACGCCCGAGCGCGTCGAGGAGCTCACCGGCGTCCCGGCGGACGAACTGGCGCACGCGGCAGAGACCCTGGCCGCCGCCGACACCGTCGTCGTCGGGTGGGCGATGGGCATCACCCAGTCGAGTCACGGCACGCAGAACGTGCTCGCCCTCGCCGACCTCGCGCTCGCCCTCGGCCAGGTCGGCAAACCGGGCGCCGGGCTCTCTCCGTTCCGAGGGCAGAACAACGTCCAGGGCGGGGGCGGCGACATGGGAACCCTGCCGAACAGCCTGCCCGGCTATCAGGACGTGACCGACGACGAGGTGCTCGACGCGTTCGAGAACGCCTGGGGCGAGCGGCCGCCCGACGAGCCCGGACTGACCGTCCCGCAGATGTTCGACGAGATCCACGAGGGGAACCTGCGCGGGATGTACGTCGTCGGCGAGAACCCCGCCCTCTCCGAACCCGACGTGCAACACGCCGCGGAGGCGCTTTCGGCGCTCGACTTCCTCGTCGTCCAGGACGTCTTCCTCACCGAGACCGCAGCGCACGCCGACGTTATCCTGCCCGCGGCGGCGTCACCGGAGAAACACGGGACGTTCACCAACACCGAGCGGCGCATCCAGCGAGTTCGTCCCGTCACGGACCCGCCGGGCGACGCTCGACAGGACTGGGAGATCACGCAGGCGCTGGCCCGGCGGCTCGGCTACAAGTGGACCTACCGACATCCCCGCGAGATCATGGACGAGATCGCCGAACTGACGCCCATCTACGGCGGCGTCAGCTACGAACGCCTCGAGGCCGGCGACCGCCACGGCCTCCAGTGGCCCTGCTGGGACGAACACCACCCGGGCACGCCGTACCTCTACGACTACGAGGAGGGAAACTTCAACTTCGAAGACGGCCGCGCCCGATTCGTCCCCGCCGACGTGCAACGACCGGCCGAGGTGCCGGACGAGGAGTTCCCGCTCACGCTCACCTCGGGGCGCGTGCTGTACCATTGGCACACCGGCCAGCTCACTCGCCGCGTCGAAGGACTGATGAGCCACGTCGGAGAGAGCTTCGTCGAAATCCACCCGGAGACCGCCGCACACGTCGGGGTCGCGGACGGCGAGTACGTCCGGGTCGAATCGCGCCGCGGCGAGATCGTCGTGAAAGCGCTCGTGACCGACCGGGTCGGCGAGGGGATCCTGTTCATTCCGATGCACTTCGCCGCCGGCGCCGTCAACAAACTCACCCAGGAGACGTTCGACCCGCACGCCGGCATTCCCGAGTACAAGGTTTCGAGCGTCCGCGCGGAGCCGCTCGGCCCGGACGCGGATCCGGACGTGCTCCGAACCCCGGACGTGGGGGACGGCACGCGCTGAGCGGTGCCCGCCGGCGGACGCCCCCGTCAACGGCCACAGTTGGACCGCCGACCCGCTACCGTTCGCCCGCGACCTCGGCCTCGAACCGCCCGAGGAAGCGCTCGACGAACGCGGAACGGTCGGCCGCGAGGCGTCGACCTCCGGACGTGTACATCCTGTCGGGGAGATCCAGGATCTTCTTCTCGACGTGGTTCACGCTCGTCCGACCGGCCTCGGATTCGTCGAGTTCGGCCGGGAGCGTCGAGTCGTAGAGCGGGTTCCCGTAGACCGGCGCGCAAGCGAAGACCCGGGCGAGCCCGACGGCCCCGAGCGCGTCGAGATTGTCCGCGTCGCAAAGGATTCGCGCTTCGATCGTCTCCGGTTCGACGTCGTTCGAGTAGCGGTGGGCCAGGACGCAGTGGGCCACCGCCTCGATCGTTCCCTCGTCGGCGCCGCGATCGTCGAGAATTCGGCGCGCCTCCGCGGCGCCCCACGTCGCGTGATCGTCGATCTCGCCGGCCTCCTCCGCGGGTCGGCCGATATCGTGCAGCGAGACCGCCAGGTCCAGCACCGTCTCGTCGACGTCGTCTCGCTCCGCCGCGAGACGCGCCGCGAGCGATCGGACGCGCTCGACGTGTCGCCAGTCGTGGGCGGGGCCGACGCGGTCGTCGAAATACGTGCGCGCCGTGCGCCGGACGTCCTCGAGCATCCGCTCGGAATTGGAACGAACGGGTATAGAAATCATCGATCCCGGCGACGACGTCGCTCGGCGGGACCGAACGCCGGACGCTGGACGACACGCAATTGGCGGTCGACCGCGAACGTCGGCCCATGTCGGACGAGTTTGACGACACCGTCGACGCGCTACTCGAGCGAATCGAGCGCGAGCACGACGTCCGGGTCGTCGCCGCACGAGACGTGGGTAGTCGCGCGTGGAACCTCGCGGACCCGACCAGCGACCGCGACGTCGGAGTCGTCTTCGCCCAGCGACCCCACCAGTACGCCCTCCTCGACGGCTACGAGTCGTCGGTGCGCGTCCGCTCGGGGGAAGCGGACTGCCAGGGCTGGAACGTCAAACGGTTCGCCGAACTGCTGGCCGATTCGAACCCGACCGCCTTCGAGTTTCTTCACAGCCCGCTTCGATATCGGACGTTCCGGCCGCTAGAGCGTCTCGAGACCGACGTCGGCGATTCGTTCTCCCCGATCGCGCTGTACCACCACTATCGGTCCCTCGCCGAACGACAGTATCGAACGTACCTCCAGGGACGCCTGTTCGAAGACGGCGAACTCGCCTATCTGGTCCTCGAAGAGCGCGACGACGAGTACCTCGTCCGGCCGGTCGACGCGAGCGGTCACGACGCTCGCCCCGACGGGATCGCGAACGACGAACCTCGAAACGACGAGCTTCGAACCGTTCCGCGCGACGCGTACGAGGAAGGTCGGACCGATCGAACGGTCAAACGACATCTCTACGTCTCCCGGGGAGTCCTCTACGCTCGGTACGTCCGCGAGAGCAACCGGTTTCCGACGCTCGACTTCCCGCGGTTCCTCGCCGAGGAAGCCGACCGCGACGCGTTCGATCCGGCGTTCGTGGAGACGACGCGCGAACTCGTCGAGCGAAAGCGACGCGGCGAGGGGGACGCCGTCGTGGGTCGGTTGTTCGACCCGGACGACGTCAGCCTTCCCGAGATCGATCCGTCGGCGCACGCGGGCCGTCGCGTCGATCGAGCTCGACTCAACGACTTCGTCCGGGAGACGCTCGACGTGACCTTCGCCTGAGGCCCGATAGACGAACTGGCACTGGTACCGAAATCTGAACCGGGACCGATACGAGAACTCGCACCGATACTGGCCTCCGGCCGGTACGCGTCGGTACGCACCACGATTGGCAACGGGTTATCGACGATTACAGAACGTGACAGCGTCGGGCGAGGCTATATCCTCGGTCGCGTCGTCGTTCCCGTAGACGAACGATGTATCGTTACGCCCGAAATGCGTGGCCGGTTCGGCGACCGCTCTCCCCCGAGCACGCACGAGGCAGTGCACACGACCGAGCTTGCAGAGGCAGTGCACACGACCGAGCTTGCAGAGGCAGTGCACACGACCGAGCTTGCAGAGGCAGCGCACACAACCGAGCAGGCACGAGACAGTGCACGCAGAATCCTCTCTGCGATGATCGTCCTGCCAGTAGCAGTCTCACGATCGTCCGACGAATAGCAGTCCCATGATCGTCCTCCGAGTGGCGGATATTCACGTCAACGGAGGGCTGCACCACAATCGGAGACGCTTCCAGCCCATCCTCGATCTGATCGCGGAGATCGATCCCACGGTTCTCGCCGTCGAGTACGATCCGCCGCGATTCGAGGAATTCGTCGAAGACGTCCTCCAGAACCGAAATCGCTGCGATCCCGCCGACATATTCCTCGCGATCTTCGCGGCGAAAGCCCTCGACATCCCGCTCGCGCTCATCGACACCGGCCACACCGAGGCGGCTCTCGCCGCCGAAGCACGGTATCAACGCGAAATCCTTCCGGAGCGGATCGACGAGACCGGCCGCTTTCAGGAGGCGAATTCGCTGTCCGCGATCGACAGCGATCTCCGCCGGCTCGAACGGCGCGCTCCCGAGGCCTACCGAACGCTCGTCCGCGACCGGGATCGGCGGATGGCCGGCCACCTCCAGGCGCTGGCACGGCGCGACGAACGGATCGTTGCCGTCGTCGGCGAAAACCACACGGTCGGCCTGCACTCGTACTTGACGAACCCCGGGACGCTGTCCGACTCTTGCGTCGAACTGCCGCCGATCCGCGATCCGCCTCGGGGTGCGTTCACGCCCTGGGCGGCTCGCCAGCTGTCGCGTCACCCGTCCATGCCGAACGTCACCGGCGACGTGTGAATTGGGCCCCCAATCGGTCCGCATCGGCCGAGACGCCCACTCGCCGTCACCCAGCACCGTTCGAGTGAGGTCCATCGGGCGAGTCAGGATCGAACGCGAAGGCCGGATGCCCGACACGGTCCGTCACGCGTCGACGCGCCAGCGAATCAGGACGCCGTCGTCCATCCGTTCGACGTCCACGAGTGCGAGTTCCGGAAACGCGTCGACGAACCCCTCGCCGTCGGCGAGCGTCGGCGCACCCCGTCCGCCGATCACGGTCGGGCCGACGAACACCGACAGCTCGTCCACGAGCCCGCATCCGAACAGCGAGAAGATCAGCTCGCCGCCGCCCTCGACCATCACCGTCTCCGGCCCCGCGTCCTGCAACGCCGCGAACGCCCGAAGGAGGTCCACTCGGTCCTCGCCGGCGGTGATCAGGGTCGCGTCCCGGTCGGCGAGGGCGGCCCGCCGGTCCGCCGGCGCGGCCTCGCTCACCAGGACGTAGGTCTCTGCGGCGTCGTCCAGCACCGCCGCGTCGGTCGGCGTACGCGCCCGCGAGTCGGCGACGACGCGGGCGGGCTGGGCCGGTTCTCCTCGCGAAAGGCGCTCGTCCCGAAGCGCCGGGTCCTTCACGGTGAGACTCGGATCGTCCGCGAGCACCGTCCCGACCCCCACCGCAATGGCGTCGCTGCTCGCTCGCACGCGGTCGACCCGCTCGAAGTCCTCCGGGCCGCTGATCGCGAGCTGCTCGCGGCGGCTCGATGAGAGCTTCCCGTCCGCGCTCATCGCCGCGTTGACGAGGACGTGCATGGCCGTCTACGACGCTCTTTCGAGGGCACCGGGATAATCCCTTTCACCGACGGAAGGAGCGCCGACGGAATCGTCGCTCGGGAAGACAGTCGGGACGACGTTCCACTTTCACTCCGAGCCGAGGACGTTTTTAAGCCCCCGCCGTAACTCAGTACGATGGATCTCGACAGCCACGCCGAGGATCTCGCCTCCGACCTCGGTGTCGACAACGAGGAGGTCAAACGCGACTTGCAGAACCTGGTCGAGTACAGCGTACCGATCGGCGAGGCGAAACAGAGCCTGCGCCGCAAGTACGGCGACGAGAGCGCCGGCGGGGGCGGCGGTCCGACCTCGAAGGCGATCGGGGAGATCTCGCCCGACGACGGGAACGTCACCGTGACCGGCGTCGTCCTCACGGCGGGCGAGCGATCGATCCGGTACCAGGGATCCGACCACGTCATCGTCGAGGGAGAACTCGCCGACGAGTCCGGCGTCATCGACTACACCGCGTGGGAGGACTTCGGACTCGAACCGGGGGACGCGATCACCGCCGGCAACGCGGGCGTCCGCGAGTGGGACGGCGAGCCGGAGCTCAACCTCGGCGAGCACACGTCGATCTCCGCCGTCGACGATTCCCCCGAGGTACCCTACGAAATCGGCGGCGAATCGTCCCTCGCCGATCTCAGGACGGGCGACCGGGCGGCCACCGTCGACGTGCGGGTCCTCGAGTGCGAGGAGCGCACGATCGACGGTCGCGACGGGGAGACCGAGATTCTGAGCGGCGTCCTCGGCGACGAGAGCGGGCGGCTGCCGTTCACCAACTGGGATCCGCAACCGGAGATCGAAGAAGGGGCCGCCGTCCGTCTCGAGAACGTCTACGTGCGCGAGTTTCGGGGCGTGCCCGAGGTGAACGTCTCGGAGTTCAGCGACGTGACCGCGCTCGATCGCGAGATCGACGTCGGCGACGACGCCCCGCGAATGGGCGTCGGCGAAGCCGTCGCCACCGGGGGCGTCTACGACGTCGAGCTCGTGGGCAACCTGATCGCCGTCCGCGACGGTTCCGGGCTGATCCAGCGCTGTCCCGAGTGCCGACGAGTCGTCCAGAAGGGACAGTGTCGAACCCACGGCGAAGTCGACGGCGAGGACGACCTCCGGGTGAAAGCGATCCTCGACGACGGCACCGGCACCGTGACGGTCGTCCTCGACGAGGGACTCACCGAGCAGGTCTACGGGGGCGACGTCGACGACGCTCGCGAGGAGGCGCGCGACGCGATGGACCAGGAGGCGGTCGCGGACACCATCCGCGAGCGGATCGTCGGCCGCGAGTTCCGCGTCCGCGGACACCTCTCCGTCGACGAGTACGGCGCGAACCACGACGCGGTCTCGTTCGCCGAGAGCGATGACGATCCAGCCGATCGTGCCGAGAACTTCCTCGCGGAGGTGGCCCGATGAGCGTCGACGGCGGAACCGACACCCGACCGGGCCGCGAAGTCGCGTTCCGGATCTTCGCGGCGGAGTTCGACGACGCGTCGCTTTCCCACGCCGAGAGCGACGAGGAGCGCGCCCCCAACTACGTGATCGCGCCGACGGGCGCCAGGCTCAACCGGATCTTCGCGGTCGGAACCCTCACCGAGGTGAGCGACGTCAACGAGGAGATGGTTCGGGCGCGCATCGTCGACCCGACGGGCGCGTTCGTCGTCTACGCCGGTCAGTACCAGCCCGAAGCGCTGGCGTTTCTCGAGCGGGCAGAGCCGCCGGCGTTCGTCAGCGTCACCGGCAAAGCGCGAACCTTCGAACCCGACGACGGCGACCGGGTCTACACCTCCATCCGGCCGGAGACCCTCGCCGAGGTCGACGGCGACACGAGGGACCGCTGGGTCGTCGACGCGGCCGAGCACACGATCGACCGCATCGGCACCTACGCGGCGGCGGCCGAGCTCGACGCGACCGGCGACCACCTCGCGTCGGCGCTCCGCGCGAACGGCGTTCCCGAGGGACTGTCACGGGGAATTCCGCTCGCACAGGAACACTACGGAACGACCCCCGCGTACCTGGCCGCCCTCCGGGAGACGGCGCTGGACGCCGTTCGCGTCGTCGCCGGCGAACGCTCGCAGGTGGACCCCCTGGAGTTTACGCCCGGCGACGCCGATCCCGAGGGGCCCGACTTCGCGACGCTGGCCGCCGACGGACCGACGCTCTCGCTTCCCGACGGGGTCGCGACGGGCGAATCCGAATCGGGCGCGGCGGCCGAGGGCGAACCGGAGCTGACGACGACCGATCCCGCGTCGGGAGCGGCCGTCGGGACGGCGGAGGCGTCTCCGCAGTCGGAACCGGCGGACGACACCGCAGTCGGCGACGCGAACGCTGCCCTCGCCGACGACGACGGAGACGGCGAAGCGAAGAGCGACCGAGCCGACGAGCCCCAGCCCGACGACGAACTCGGCGATTTCGACGCGGCCGACGCGGCGTCGACGAGCGACGGGACGGACGCCGAGGAATCGGAGCCAGCGCCCGAATCGACGAGTGATGCGGACGACGCCGAGGATTCGACCGACGACGAGCTGGGCGACTTCGAATCCGACGGTCTCGACGACGAGCTGTACGAGATCGACGAGGAGGAACGAGAGCAGATCGAGGCCGAGTACGGAACGGAGTTTACGACCGGCGCGGACGTCGACGAGCCCGGTGAGGCCGACATCGACGTCCCGGATCCGGCCGACTCGGAGGGCTCCACGGACGACTCAGAAGGCGCCACGGACGACGAACGAGACGCCGACGAGACGGCCGACGACGGGGCCGAAGGGACGGAGGCTGACGGCGAATCCGAGTCCGGCGGCATGGGCGAAGACGTCGAGGCGGACGCCGAAGTCGACGGCGATGACGAGGTGGAGGTCGAGGCGGTCGACGATGACGACGTGGGTGACGACGATGCGGAACCCGAGGCGGTCGACGACGTCGACGTCCAGTCGCTGGCGGTCGAAACGATGGACGAACTCGACGACGGCGACGGCGCCGATCGGGACGCGGTGGTCGAGGCGGTCGTCGAGGAGACCGGCGCGTCGGCCGAAACGGTCGAGGAAGCCATCCAGGACGCGCTGATGGGCGGCGAGTGTTACGAACCGGCGGACGGGACGCTGAAGGCGATCTGAGCGATGAGTCTGGTCGAGCCGGTGCCCGACGAACCCGCGGCGATCGCCGCGATCGACGGCGAGCGGGCGCTGCTCGTGGCCGACTACCACGCCGGGGTCGAGGTCGCGTTGCGCTACGAACGCGGCGTGCAAGTGCCGAGCCGAGCCCCGGAGCGTCGCGAGCGGTTGTGCGGCCTCCTCGAACGAACGGAGCCGGACCGGTTGATCGTCCTGGGCGACCTGATGCACTCGATCGGCGATCCAGGCGGCGCCGAGCGCGGCGAGCTCGAGGTGTTGTTCGAGACGATGCCGCCGGTCGACGTGACGCTGGTGAAAGGTAACCACGACGGGGCGATCGAGTCGTGGCTCGGGGAGGCGGTCGACGACGGCCCGCCCGCTCGGCCGGGCGACGCGCCGGCCGGCGCGACGTCGCTTTCGGTCGTCCCGGGCGACGGCGAGCGTCTCGGCGAGCTCGGCGTGTGTCACGGCCACAGCTGGCCGTCGCCGACGGTTCTCGAGGCGACGGTCGTCTGTATGGGTCACGAGCACCCGTGCGTCCGACTGGAAGACGAAGTCGGTGGCAGCCGCGTCGAACCCGCGTGGCTCCGCGGTCGTCTCGACCGCACGTGGATTCTCGACCGGGCGGAGTACGCGGACGCGACGACGCCGGAACCGGACGAGCCGGGGGAACTCGTCGTCCTGCCGGCGTTCAACGAACTCGTCGGCGGCACGTGGGTGAACGTCGCCGGCCAGTCGTTCCTCTCGCCGTTCCTGCCCGACGGCCTCGTCGACGGCGACGCGTATCTGCTCGACGGGACGCGTCTCGGGCCGTACGAGTCGGTGTGAAGCTCCGCAGCCGCCGGTTCGGCCCCCGGTCGGCACGGGAGGATCGACCGCTCGAATGCGGCTCGCGCCTGCGGCACCTGCAAGCCGGATACCCATTCCGGAATCGGTCGAACGACCGGTCATGCCGATCGAGACCTACCGGATCGAGGTCGAAGAGACCGACGGGCGCGAGGGGTTGATCGTCGACGTCTACGGGGGCGACGACCTCGTCGAACGGACCGCCTCGATCGCCTACGAGGAGTACGGCATCGAGCCGACGTCCGACGACGGCGACCCGTCGGCGGTCGTCAGAGAAGTGACGGCGGACGTGACGACGACCGACCTCCAGCTCGAGCGCGACGGCGGGGGATTTTCGGTGCGCCTGCTCGGCGATCGCGACGAACTCGCGACGGTTCGGGTCGACGACGAGGAGTGGGGGCTCTCTTCGGTATGAAACGGGCGATCCGGGGACCCCGCCGACGTCGACAAACAACGACCTTATGCGGCGTACGTCCCTAACCGCGGTCGATGATCGACGGGGACGCGGCGGCGTTCACCCACCTCGGGCCGACCGTCCGCGACGCCCTCTCCGAACGCGGCTTCTCGACGCCGACGCCGCCCCAGCGGCTCGCGATCCCGCCGCTGGCCGCCGGGGAGAACACGCTGGTGATCGCACCGACCGGGAGCGGGAAGACCGAGACGGCCATGCTTCCCGTGTTCGATCACATCGTTAGCCGGCGACGGGAGGGATCGGAGTCGGCCGAGGACGACGAACGCGACGACGGATTCGCCGCGCTGTACGTGACCCCGCTGCGGGCGCTGAACCGCGACATGCGGGACCGGCTCGAGTGGTGGGGCGAGTACCTCGACGTCGAGGTCGACGTCCGCCACGGGGACACGACCCAGTATCAGCGGAGCAAGCAAGCGTCGGACCCGCCGGACGTCCTGATCACGACGCCGGAGACGCTGCAGGCGATGCTCACCGGCGAACGGTTGCGCGAGGCGCTGGCGGACGTCGAACACGTCGTGATCGACGAGGTCCACGAGCTCGCGGCCTCGAAGCGCGGCGCCCAGCTATCGGTCGGACTCGAGCGGCTCCGGCGGCTGGCCGGCCCGTTCCAGCGGATCGGTCTCTCGGCGACCGTCGGCGACCCCGCGGAGGTCGCCCGCTTCCTGACGGGCGAACGCCCCTGCGAGGTGCGCGAGATCGACGTCGGGAGTAACGTCGACGTGACCGTTCGGGAACCGACGGTAACCGACGAGGATCGCGAGCTCGCGGGTACACTGATGACCGAGGTGACGACCGCCAGTCACGTCCGACTGATCCGCGACATCGTCGACGAACACGAGTCCACGCTCATCTTCGTCAACACGCGCCAGACCGCCGAAGCCCTGGGATCCCGGTTCCGGGAGCTCGACCTCCCGATCGGCGTCCACCACGGCTCGCTCTCGAAGTCCGCCCGAATCGAGGTCGAAGACGCGTTCAAGGCCGGCGAGCTGGACGCGCTGCTCTGTACGTCGTCCATGGAGCTCGGGATCGACGTGGGAAGCGTCGATCACGTCGTCCAGTACCAGAGTCCGCGGCAGGTGACGCGACTGCTCCAGCGCATCGGTCGGGCGGGCCACCGGATGGGCGAAGTCTCCTCCGGAACGATCGTCACGACCAGACCCGACGACACGTTCGAGGCGCTGGCGATCGCCCGTCGGGGACGGGCGGGCGAGGTCGAGGACGCGGCGATCCACGAGGGGAGTCTCGACGTCGTCGCCAACCAGGTCCCGGCGATCGTCCAGAGCGCCGGGTCGACGTACGTGGACGAGGCCTACGGGATCGTCTCGGACGCGTATCCGTTCAGGGAGCTGACCGAGGAGGGGTTCCGGCGCGTGCTCTCGGAACTTCACCGCAACCGGATCGTCTGGTTCGACGAGGGCGAGGATCGAATCGAGACGAGCGGGAGCACCTGGCAGTACGTCTACGCCAACCTCTCGATGATCCCCGACGAGGAGACCTACGAGGTCCACGACATCGCCTCGAGCCGCCAGATCGGCACCCTCGACGAACGCTTCGTCGTCAACTTCGCGACGCCCGGGGAGGTGTTCATCCAGCGCGGCGAGATGTGGCGCATCGCGGAGGTCGACGACGAGGAGGGGATCGTGAAGGTGAGCCCGATCGAGGACCCGGCGGGCGAGGTCCCCTCCTGGATCGGCCAGGAGATTCCGGTCCCCTTCGAGGTCGCCCAGGAGGTCGGCGAGATCCGAAACGTGGCGGAACCCCAGTTGAGCGCGGGCGCCGACGCCGACGCGGTCGCCCGCGAGCTCGGCGGACGGTACCCGAGCGACCACCACACGCTGACCTCGGCGCTCGACCAGCTGGAGCGTCAGGTCGAGGGAGCGATGCCGATGCCCGACGCCGACCGGATCGTGATCGAGCGACGGGGCGCCAGCGTGGTCGTCAACGCCTGTTTCGGCCACACGACCAACGAGACCCTGGGACGCACGCTCTCGGCGCTGCTGGGTCAGCAGTCCGGGTCGTCGATCGGACTGGAGACCGATCCCTACCGTATCGAACTCGAGGTGCCGACGAGCGTCGCGACGAGCGACATCGTGGCGGTACTCGAGGATACCGACCCCGCACACGTCGAGACGATCGTCGAGCTCGGCCTCAAGCGCTCGGACGCCCTGGCATTCCGCCTCGCCCAGGTCTCGGCGAAGTTCGGGGCGCTGAAGCGCTGGGAGGGGTCCGGACGCATGTCGAACGAGCGGTTGCTCGCCGCCCTGGAGGACACCCCGATGTACGACGAGTCGATCCGCGAGGTGTTCCACGAGGACCTCGACCCGACGCGCGCCGCCGCCGTCCTGGAGGCGATCCAGTCCGACGAGATAGCGGTCCGCACGGTAACGGGGCGAACCGCCGTCGGCACCGGCGGCCGGTCGTCTGGGAAGGAGTTGCTCTCGCCGGAGAACGCGGACGCCGGCATCATCGAGACGGTTCGAGAGCGGATCCGCGACGACCGGATCATCCTCCTGTGCACCCACTGCAAGGAGTGGAAATCCAGGACGAAAGTGCGACGAGTGCGCGAGCAACCGGAGTGTCCGAACTGCGGTTCCACCCGGATCGCGGCGCTCAATCCGTGGGCCGACGAGGTCGTCGACGCGGTGCGCGCCGAGGAGAAGGACGACGAGCAGGAGTACATGACCGAGCGCGCCTACCGCTCGGCGAGCCTCGTCCAGAGCCACGGCAAGCGGGCGGTGATCGCGATGGCCGCGCGCGGCGTCGGCCCCCACAACGCCGCGCGCATCATCAACAAGCTCCGCGAGGACGAAGACGAGTTCTACCGCGACATCCTTCGACAGGAGCGCGAATACGCGCGGACGCAGTCGTTCTGGGAGTGATCGTACAAGACCGCCGGAAGTGATCGTGCAAGACCGCCAGAAGTGATCGTGTAAGTCCGCCGGGAACGATCGCGGACGGACTGTCGGAAGCGATCGTGGACAGTTTACCGAGAGCGATCGGACGCGGATTCCCTGCGAGCGAGCCGCGGATGCGACCGTCCGTCGACCGCACCGATTTCGCCGGAAACGTGCCCCGTCATCGACCTCGGCGGGTATATCGCCGGTAGACCGTCGAAACCGTGAAGCGGGGTCGTCACGAACGCGCTGACATGCAGGTCGCTCCCGGAGCGTGGCGGTACGCACTGGTGCCGCTGGTCGCCGCGCCGTTCGCCCTCCTCGTCAGCGTCGTCGCGGGCGTAGTGCTGGCGGCGCTGGGCGTCGCCGTGCTGGGGTTCTTCCGGGATCCGGATCGCGCGCCGCCGCCGGTCGGCATCGTCGCCCCCGCCGACGGGAAGGTCTCCGTCCTCCGTCGGGAGGGTGAGCGGGTCCGGCTGGGCGTGTTCATGAACGTCTGGAACGTCCACGTCGTCCGCGCCCCCGCGGCCGGAACCGTGACCGGCGTCGAACACACTCCGGGCGCGTACAAGCCCGCGTTCTCGAAGGATTCCGATCGCAACGAGCGGGTTCACGTACACCTCGCGACGGAGGATACCGGCGAGAGCGACGGCCGGCAATCGGTGAGCGCCGACGCCCCAACCGAGGACGTCGACGGTCCGAACGAGGGCGTCCACGATCCGACGGAGGACGTTCACGATCCGACCGAGGGCCCCGACGACCCGACCGGTGGGCCCGACGACCCGTCCGGAGGCCCAGACGACCCGACCGAAGGTGACGGTCGGACTGGCGCCATCGTCGATCTCGAGGCCGACGCCGAAGGCAGCCGGGTCGAGGAGGTGACGCTGATCGCCGGCGCGTTCGCGCGCCGAATTACCCCGTACGTCGAGCCCGACGACGCGGTCGAACGGGGCGATCGAATCGGTCACATCGCCTTCGGCAGTCGGGTCGACGTGGTGTTATCGCCCGAGGTCTCGATCGACGACGTCGCGGTCGAACCCGGCGAGCGGGTGCACGCGGGGGAGACGGTGGTCCTCGAAACTGGGACGCCCACGTTGCTGGCCGAAGACGAATCGGGCGCCGGAGAGGCCGTCGACGATCGCGCAGACGTCGATTGATCCCCGGCCCATCGACCGACCCCCGGCCCATCGACGTTCTTCGAGCGCCGTCGACTATCCGCCCGCCGTGAGACCGGCACGGGTCTCGGGGGCGACGCCGACTCGACGCGCTTTTCCGCCCCGTTTGCGAACCCCGAAACATGACCCACGAGATACAGGAGCGCGTCGTCTCGTTCGCAGAACGCCACGGACTCGACGCCGATCCGGCCTACCGCATCCTCGACCTCTCGGCGGAAGTCGGGGAGGTCGCCGCAGACGCCGCGAAGTCGACGGATTACGGGGCCGAACCGGACGCCCTGGAAGTGAACGGCGACGAGATCGGCGACGCCCTCTTCTCGTTGCTGCTCGTGGCGGACGCGGTCGACGTGGACGCCGCCGCGGCGCTCGACGAAGCGCTGGAAAAGTACGAACGACGCGTCGAGGAGACCGGGAGCGCGGGATCGGCTGACTGACCGCCGCCGATCGGCGCGGCCCGACTTCCCGTCGCCGATCGGTCCGTGGGGCCAGCGCGCGATCGACCGACGTCGGCGTTGCGCACGGGCGGAGCGGTCGATCACTCGAGCGAGCGACGCGCCGCCTCCAGGTGCTCGCGTTCGACGACGACGTCGTCGGCCCGCTCGTTCGCCTCCTCGGGTTCGTAGGCCGTCGCGACTTCGCGGATCGCCTTCATCGACGCGTCGCGAACGAGCGCCTCGATGTCGGCGCCGGTGTACCCCTCGAGGTCGGCGGCCAGCTCCTCGAGGTCGACGTCCTCGGCGATCGGCTTGCCCCGGGTGTGCACCTCCAGGATCTTCTCTCGGGCCTCGGCGTCCGGCTCCGGCACGAGGACGTGCGTGTCGAGCCGACCGGGACGGAGGAGGGCGGGGTCGATCTGGTCCTTGCGGTTCGTCGCGGCGAGGACGACGAGGTTCGGGTTCTCGCTCATGCCGTCGAGTTCGGTCAACAGCTGCGAGACGACCCGCTCGGTCACCTCGTGGCTCTCGCCGCGGGTGCCGACGAGGGCGTCGATCTCGTCGAAGAAGACGATCGACGGCGCGGACTGGCGGGCGCGCTCGAACACCTTGCGGATGGCCTTTTCGCTTTCGCCCACGTACCGGTCGATGATTTCCGGGCCGTCGACGCGGACGAAGTTGACGTCGGTCTCGCCGGCCAGCGCACGCGCGAGTAACGTCTTCCCCGTACCGGGTGGGCCGTAGAGAAGGACGCCCGAGGGCGGGTCGGTGTTCGTCCGGTCGAAGAGTCGGTCGTAGGTCAGCGGCCACTCGACCGACTCTCTGAGCGTCCGCTTCGCCTCCGACAGGCCGCCGACCCGACCGAAGTCGATGTCGGGCGACTCGGCGACGTACTCTCGCATCGCCGAGGGTTCGACCGAGGCGAGCGCCTCGTCGAAGTCCGCCTTCGTCACCGCCGGGTCGCGGTTCCACGCCGCCCGTTCGTCCTCGTCCGCCGGGCGGCGGCGGATCGCGGCCATCGCCGCCTCGCTGACGACGGCGTCGAGGTCGGCGCCGACGAAGCCGTGGGTCCGCGAGGCGATCTTCTCGATCGAGACGTCGTCGGCCAGGGGCATCCCGCGGGTGTGGACCTCGAGAATCTCGCGGCGGCCGGACTCGTCCGGGACGCCGATCTGGATCTCGCGGTCGAATCGACCGCCGCGTCGAAGCGCGGGGTCGAGCGAGTCCACGCGGTTGGTGGCGCCGATGACGATCACCTCGCCGCGGGCGTCGAGTCCGTCCATCAGCGTCAGCAGCTGGCCGACGACGCGGCTCTCGGCGTCGGCGTCGTCGTCGCGCGCGCTGGCGATCGAGTCGATCTCGTCGAAGAAGACGAT
>SKPV01000103.1 GCA_007119345.1 Halovivax sp. | reverse complement strand
GAACCTCCGAATCCTGCTCGGACCCCGGCCCGAACTCACTGCTCGCACCCCGGTCCGGCGTCCGTGCCACGGGATTCAAGACCGTCGGCGGCGTACCCCCGCGCATGCGAGGACGCACTCGAACGGGGGTGATCCGCCGGCGCCCGTAGCGCTGGCGGGAGCGTGATCGATACGTTCGCGAAACGTCGCCGAACGGTCGGTGGTGACGCCGGCCGCGGGCGAGCGGGGCCGGCCCAGCGACCGCGCCGGTACTCGTCGCGGACCCGTTCCGTCCGGTCGCTTCTGGAACGGTACTCGAGCGCGCCCGATCAGCGCCTGCCACAGTCATGAACGCCATCATCGCAAAGCGGGTCGATAGCGGGATTCCCGACACCGAGGAGATTCGGGACCTCGCCGCGGCCGCGGGTTACGACGTCGTCGGAGAGATCACCCAGACGCGCCGGGCCGATCCGGCGCTGCAGCTTGGAGAGGGGAAAGCCGAGGAACTCGCGGTCGCCGTCGCCGAGACCGACGCCGAGACGGTGATCTTCGACAACCGGCTCGGTCCCTACCAGACGTACAATCTGGGCGCGATGCTCCCGGAAGGCGTCGAGGTGATCGACCGGTTCACCTTGATCCTCGAGATCTTCGGCCAGCGCGCACGTACTCGAAAGGCACAGCTGCAGGTCGAGCTGGCGGAGCTGCGCTACGAGCTCCCGCGCGCCGAGGCGAAGGCGAGCCTGGCCAAGCGCGACGAGCACCCGGGGTTCATGGGGCTCGGCGAGTACGACGAGAGCCGCGAACAGGACATCAAAGCCCAGATCAGCCGGATCAGGGAGGAACTCGAGCAGATCGAGCGAACGGAACAACACCGTCGCGAGCGACGACGCGACTCCGGATTCGATCTCGTGGCGCTCGCCGGCTACACGAACGCCGGCAAATCGACGCTGCTGCGACGGATGGCCCGCGACCTCGACGTCGATGCGAACGAGGACCTGCATCCCGACCTGGACGCGACCGCCGAGTCCGAAGACCGGCTGTTCACGACGCTCGGGACGACGACTCGTCGGGCGGACATCGAGCCCAGGGACGTCCTGCTCACCGACACGGTCGGGTTCATCTCGAATCTGCCCCACTGGCTGGTCGAATCGTTCAAGTCGACGCTCGACTCGGTCTACCGGGCCGACCTCGTCTTGCTCGTCGTCGACGTGAGCGAACCGGTCGAGGAGATCCACGAGAAGCTCGTCACCTGCCACGACACGCTCTACGAGCGCAACGAGGCGCCGATCGTGACGGTCCTCAACAAGATCGACGCCGTCGAGGAGGCCGAACTCGAGGCGAAACGCGAGACGCTCTCGGCGCTCGCCCCGAACCCGGTCGCGGTCAGCGCGCGCGAGGGGACGAACGTCGAGACGCTGCTCGACCGGATCGACGCGGAGCTGCCCGACTGGGAGACCGAGCGGCTGGTCTTGCCGATGACCGACGAGACGATGAGCCTCGTCTCCTGGCTCCACGACAACGCCCACGTCGAGGACGTCACCTACGGCGACGACGACGTTCACGTCTCCGTCGAGGCCCGGCCATCGGTGATCTCGCAGGCCAGGACGCGTCTGAGCGAGTTACGAACCGCGGCGGCGGAGTCGCCCTGAGTCGGTCGCGAAGCCGCTCGGGAGGCGGCCGCGGACCGGCCATCACCGCCCGGGGCTGTTGCGGCGACGAAAACCGTTATCCCTCCGGTCGACGGCTGTCAGCACATGGAACGATACGATCTCGTCTACCGGCTCTACGACGAGTTCGACACGAAGACGCTCCGGGAGTACCAGGAGTTCGTCGACGTCTTCCCGGCGGTCGACTCGCGGGTCGCCCTGGAGCACTGGCAGCGCGCCAGCGAGGAGCTAGACGATCGAAAGGGCGAGATCCGCTCGTCGTTCGCGGCCGGCGAGACGCTCGCGGAGGTCGCCGCGCGGGCGACACGCGATCAGGCGTTCACCGCGCTCGACCTCCAGGCCAAGTACGGACGGTCGGTGAACGTGCTCGTCCTCGACGTCGACGAGACGCTCCGGTCGGCCGGTCGAACGGACAACGAAATCCCCAGGGAAACGCTGCACATCCTCACCGAGTTCCACGAATCGGGCGTCCCGATCGTCATCTGCACGGGACAGACCCTGGAGAACGTGAAGGGGTTCGCCATCCAGGGCCTGGGCAGCGAGATCGTCCACTCCGGCGAGCTCTCGATCGTCTACGAGGCGGGGACGGGCGTCTTCACGCCCGGCCACGGCGCCGCGACGAAGCAGCTGCTGTACGAGGACCTCGACGAGGAGATCAGGGACGTCTTCGACGACGTTCGGGGCCGGGTCCTACCCGAGGCCCCCGAGGACCTCCGTCGAAACTGTCACCTGCAAGGCAACGAGTTCAACGTGACCGTGAAGCCGAACTACGAGACCGGCTCCGCGCGCTCCCGGGAGATCATCGACGAGGCGCTCGTGTACCTGCTCGAGCTTCTCGCAGAGGCGGTCGCGCGCCACGCGGATGCGGCGGGGGCGGACGCGTCGGACGAACGCCTCGCGGAACTGACGCGGGCGTTCTACGCGGACCGGGATCCGGAGATCCGCGGCGTCCTCGAGCAGGAAGGCGCGTACCCGGACGCCGACGGCGACGCGATTCCGGACGGGTTGTCCGCCGTTCTCGAACGGATCGACGTCGCGTACTACGAGGCCGACGCCGCGGAGATCGGTAGCCTCGAACTCAACAAAGTCGTGGGCGTCGAGCGCGCGCTCGACGTTTTGGGAGTCGAGGATCCGTTCGCCCTGGTCATGGGCGACTCGAAGAGCGACCTTCGAGTCATGGAGTGGGTTTCCCGGACCGGGACGGGAATCGCCGCCGCTCCGGACCACGCCTCGGAGGACACGCTCGAACACGTCCTGGAGACCGACGAACTGGTGTTCGATCGGGGAAAGAGCGTGGACGTGTTACAGACGGTGTACGCGATGAACCGGCTCGCCCGGTTGGGCTGAGACGGGCAGTTTCCGATCCCTCCGCTTCCCCGAGGGAGACGGTTTCACGTACCGCCTCGCTCCCGACACCGACGGTTTCGCGCTCCACCGCTTCCCCGTGATCGACGGTTTCGCGCTCCACCGCTTCCCCGTGATCGACGGTTTCGCGCTCCACCGCTTCCCCGTGATCGACGGTTTCGCCCCCTCCTACCCCGTCACTTTCCGGGGACTACATAAGCGGCTGGAGCACACAAGCCCCGCGTCCAACCGCCTGGGAACTGACCGGTCGGATACGACCGTCGCCGCCGAGCGAACCGAGAAATCCGAGCGAACCGAGAATCGACGTCCCGGCTCGCCCCGGACGATCGTTTCCGATCGACTCCCAGCCATGATTCAGTTCACGTCCGACCACCGACACGACAGCACAGCGATTCGCCGTCCGGCCGTTCGACCGCCGCGTCGAGGGGGTGAACGACCGTGACGACCATCGCGGAGATCTCGATCTCGGCCGACGAACTCGCCCTCTCGGAGACGTTCGATGCGCTTCCCGAACTCGAGGTCCGGGTGAAGAGCATCGTCGCGGAGGGGCCGCTCCAGACGATGCCGCTCGTGTGGTTCGGAGGCGTGGACGAGGCGCACCTCGAGCGGGCGCTCGACGGGGACGATTCGATCGAGGACTACACGCGGTTGCTGGAGGATGCGGACGGTGACGAGGCCCTCTATCGACTGGAGTACGCGTCCTGGGTCGGCCAGGTCGTCGGAACGGTGTTCGAGCACGACGGAACCGTGCTCGACGCTCAGTGCGACTCGGGTCGGTGGACGCTCCGACTCCTCTTCCCCCAGCACGATTCGCTGTCGACGGCCGTCGAGGAACTCTCGGACGGCGGGGTCACCGTCGACCTGAAGCGGATGGTCGAAGCGGGACGCGACTCGGACCTGGAGGCGACGTCGGCGCTCACGGACGCCCAGGAGGAGGCGATCCGGGAGGCCTACCGACGCGGCTACTACGACGTCCCCCGGGAGATCTCGCTCGAGGAGCTCGCCGACGGCCTCGGCATCTCCCACCAGGCGCTCTCCGAGCGCCTCCGCCGAGCGAACAAGGTGCTCGCGAGCGAGCAACTGGACGAGTCGCCGGAAGCGGCGGCGAATTAGGGCCGCTCGGTCCGGACCGCCTGCCGGACGTGTCGGGCCACAGTCGGGCGTGGCGAGCCGCGTTCGACGCGAGATGGCGAGTATTTTAGGCGCGGCCCGCACAACGGCGGGTATGGAGCTCACAGACGAGCAGCGCGCCGTCAGGGACGTGGTCCGGAAATTCGCGCGCGAGGAGATCCGTCCCACGGCGCGGGAGGCCGACGAGACCCAGGAGTTTCCCGAGGAGGTCTGGGACGGGCTGGCGGCGCTCGATCTGACCGGACTCACGGTCCCCGCCGAGTACGGCGGCTACGACGCCGATCCGGTCACCGCGAGCGTCGTCAACGAGAGCGTCGCGTACGGCTCGTTGGCGGTGGCGACGGCGCTGTCCGTTCACGGTCTGGCCACCTCCTGCATCCGCACGTTCGGCACCGAAGCCCAGCAGGAGCGGTGGCTGCCGGAGATGGCCGAGGGTCGACCGGTCGGCGCGTTCGCCCTCTCGGAGCCCCACGCCGGCTCGAATCCCGCGGAGATGTCGACCGTAGCCAGGCGGGAGGGCGACGAATACGTCATCGACGGGGACAAACAGTGGATCACGAACGGTCGGCGTGCGGGCGTCATCATCCTCTTCGCGAAGACCGCCCGCGACGACCCGGACACCGTCACGCAATTTCTCGTCCCCGCGGACGTCGACGGCCTGACGGTCGGCGAGAAGGAGGACAAGCTCGGCCTCCGGGCGAGCGACACGACGTCGCTGACGTTCGACGACGTTCACGTTCCCGCGGAGAACCGTCTGACCGAGGTCGGCCGGGGCCTCTCCGCGGCGTTCGAGATCCTCACCGGCGGACGGATCGCCATCGCGTCCCAGGCCGTCGGTCTGGCCGACCACGCGCTGGAGGAGGCCATCGCCTACAGTCGGGAGCGCGAGCAGTTCGACGGACCGATCGCGGAGATCCAGTCGGTCCGCCACAAGATCGCCGAGATGGCCACCCGGGTCGAAGCCGCGCGGCGGCTCACCCGTCACGCGGCCCGGCGGCGTGCCGACGGCGGCGGCGCGATGGAGGCGAGCATGGCGAAGTACTTCGCGAGCGAGGCGGCCACCGACGTGACCAACCAGGCCGTCCAGGTCCACGGGGGCTACGGCTACGTCACCGAGTTCGACGTCGAACGGCTCTATCGCGACGCCAAGATCACCGAGATCTACGAGGGGACGACGGAGATCCAGAAGACCGTCATCGCGCGTCACCTGCTGGACTGAGCCGCGCCGGGGCCCGTTCGCTCGCTCGCTACCCGAGGCGCACCGACACGCCTATCGGCCGCTCGGCCGTACGACGGTCCGTGAGTCAGTACGACGCCGTCGTGTACGATCTTGACGGGACGCTCGTGGCGCTCGACGTCGACTGGGAGGTCGTCGCCGTCGAGGTCCTCGAGTTGTACGTCACCGAGGGGGTCGAGGCGCCCAGCGATCGCCTCTGGGAACTGCTGTCGGCGTCCGAGCGAGTCGGCCTCCGGAACGAGGTCGAAACCGTCATCGCCGAACACGAGCGGGCGGGCGCCCGGACCTCCGACCGCCTCCCCCTGGCGGACGAACTGTCGACGCGATCGGTCCCGGTCGGCGTCTGCTCGCTCAACTGCGAGGCCGCCTGTCGGATCGCCCTGAAACGCCACGACCTCGATGCGGCCGTCGACGCCGTCGTCGGCAGGGACAGCGTCGAGACGCGGAAGCCGGATCCCGAGCCGCTCCTCGCGGTTACCGAGGATCTCGCGGCCGATCCGGAGCGCACGCTGTTCGTCGGCGACTCCGAGAGCGACGAGACGACCGCCGAACGGGCCGGCACGGATTTCAGGTACGTCGACGATCGCGCGAGCCGCTGATCGGTTCGGCCGAGCGCTGCCCGAGGATCGCCGCCTCAGGCCCGAATCCGCTTCGCGTAGAGAAAGACGGCGATGCCCGTGACGAGCCAGACGGCCGCGCCGACGCGGACGGCGAACTCCGCTCTCGCGCCCCACGTGCTCAGCTCGACGAACGCGGACAGGATCGCCACGATCGGTGCGCCGAGGAGGATCGTGGCGAGGAAGGTGACCTGCATCACCCAGCCGTAGTCGACGCCCTCGGGATCGCTGGTCTCGACGGGTTCCGGCACGCTCGCCGGTCGCGCGGCCGCGATATTAAATCCGCCGTTCGCGGTACCAGCGATAGTAACACCGCAGTTCGCGGCGCCGAAATGCCTCCGCGCGGCCCGATTCGCGGCGACAGATCGCCTCCGCGAGCGACCGTTCGCGGTGACGGATCACCTGCGTGCGGCCCGTGACGCGATCGGGGACCGGGAGTTCCGCCCTGTCGACAACCGGTGGGATTTACCTGCTCGCGGCGAACCGTACGGCCATGACGACCGTTCGAGATCTGCGGGCGAAAGCGGGAGAAGAGCCTATCACGATGCTGACCGCCTACGACGCGCCGACGGCGGCGATCGTCGACGAGGCCGGCGTGGACGTGATCCTGGTGGGCGACAGCGTGGGAAACGCCGTCCTCGGGTACGAGACGACGCTGCCGGTGTCCGTCGACGATACGGCTCGTCACGTCGGCGCCGTCGCACGCGCGACCGAGGACGCGATGGTGGTCGCCGACATGCCGTTCCTCTCGTTCGGTGCGGACGAGTCGGCGGCGATCGAGAACGCCGGCCGGATGCTCAAGGAGGAGGGTGCGGACGCGGTCAAGCTCGAGAGCGGCCCCCACACCGTCGACCTGACCCGGCGAATGGTGGAACTCGGCATCCCGGTGATGGCCCACCTCGGCCTGACGCCCCAGCACGTGAACCAGTACGGCGGCTACCCGCGCCAGGGGACCGACCAGGAGGGCGCCGAGCGGATCCTCGAACTCGCGCGGGCTCACGACGATGCGGGCGCGTTCTCGCTCGTCCTGGAGCACGTTCCCGCGAACGTCGCCGCGGACGTGACGGACGCGGTCGGGATGCCGACGATCGGCATCGGCGCCGGCCCGGGCTGCGACGGGCAGGTGCTGGTCTTTCACGACGCGGTCGGGCTCAGCGAGTGGTCGCCTTCGTTCTCGAAACGGTTCGGCGACGTCCGCGGCGAGATGGAAGCGGCGGTCGCGGACTACGTCGACGCCGTCGAGGCGGGCGCGTTCCCGGCCGACGAACACAGCCACGAAGCATCGGATCTGGACGAGCTGTACTGAGGCGCCGTCAGCCCGCGACTCGATCCTCGACGAACGAGGCGATCGCCTCGTTGAACGCCTCGGACCGTTCCACCATCGACAGGTGGGCCGCGTCGTCGATCTCGGCCAGCTCGCCCGCCGGGATCTCCTCGGCGAGGAATTCGTGGAACCACGGCGGAGTGAGCCGATCTTCGCTTCCGTAGACGGCGAGCGTCGGCACGGCTATCTCGGCCACGCGGTCTCTGATATCGAACCGGTGACAGGTGAGGAAATCCCGATAGGTAACCCGCCGACCCGTCTCGTACAGGACGTCCGCCGAGCGCTCGATCAGTTCGGGGTCCGGATCGCAGAAGAACCGACCCGGCCGGTGGAAGAACTCGACCGCCCGTTCGAAATCCGATTCGAGCCAGGTCAGGAGATCCTCGAGCACTCCCAGCCGAGCGCCGGTTCCCGCCAGCACGGCCGCGTCGACGTCCGGGTCGCGTTCGACGAGCAGGTGCTGGACGATCGCGCCACCCATCGAACTCCCGACGAGAACCCGGGCGTCGGTCGCTTCGAGCGTCGCGAGCACGTCGTCGGCGTACGCGGCCAGCGTCTGATAGCCGGGAGCCGCGTCGACGTCTTCGGACCCGCCGTGTCCGCTCAGGTCGGGAGCGACGATCGGGTATCGGTCGGCGAGGGACAACTGCCCGTTCCAGACGCGTCGGTTTGCGCCGCTGCCGTGGACCAAACAGAGCGTCGGGCCCGATCCGCCTCTGTCGACGCGGCGGTACGCCGTCTCCCGACCGTGATGAGAAACCGTTTCCATGTCGCGCTATTGTACGCCACCGGTCATAAATCCGAGTTCCTGGTTCGGTGTGAACCGCGAACAATCCGTTGTTCGACGACACACTCGAGTAGTGCGAATTCGATAAGAATATTTATATACCAGCAGTACTTACCTCGGGTTAGTTGATTATGACTCTCGAACAACTCACCGCCGATCAGGACGCGGTGGTCCGTCACTACGAGTACGACGACGGGGCGGTCGTGGCCGTCGACTTCGGTCCCGCGAGCACCGACGCATCCGTCGACGTCGTCGACGACACCGCCATCGTCGTCGTCGGCGAACGGCAGTACGACATCGACCTGCCTGCGGACGCGGGCGATGCGCACACGTTTATCAAAAACGGAGTACTCACCATCGACGTGGAGGCCAACCGATGAAACTCACCGTCAAGCCACTCAAACAGAAGGACGCCGGACGCGGTCTCGCCGCCATCGACCGCGGGTCGATGGGCGAACTCGGCCTCGAGAACGGAGACTACATCCTGCTCGAAGGGAACGGTGACCGGGCCGCCGTCGCTCGCGTCTGGCCGGGTTACCCGGAGGACGAGGGACGCGGGATCGTCCGGATCGACGGGCGGCTTCGTCAGGAGGCCGGCGTCGGGATCGACGACCGCGTACGGGTCGAGAAAGCCGACGTCACGGCCGCCTCGTCGGTCACCGTCGCGCTCCCGCAGAACTTGCGGATTCGCGGCGACATCGGGCCGCTCGTCCGCGACAAGCTGAGCGGGCAGGCCGTCACTGAGGGCCAGACGGTGCCGTTCTCGCTGTCGTTCGGGCCGATGGCGAGCTCGGGTCAGTCGGTGCCGCTGAAGATCGCGGACACCGCTCCGGGGGGTACCGTCGTCATCACCGATTCGACGACGATCGAGATCTCGGAGACGCCGGCCGAGCAGATCAGTTCCGGGGGCGAGTCCCCCGAGGGCGTCCCTGACATCACGTACGAGGATATCGGGGGCCTGGACGACGAGCTCGATCAGGTTCGCGAGATGATCGAGCTCCCGATGCGTCACCCCGAACTGTTCAAGCAGCTCGGCATCGAGCCGCCGAAAGGCGTCCTGCTGCACGGCCCGCCGGGTACCGGCAAGACGCTGATGGCGAAGGCCGTCGCCAACGAGATCGACGCCCACTTCGAGACGATCTCGGGCCCCGAGATCATGTCGAAGTACTACGGCGAGTCCGAAGAGCAGCTCCGGGAGGTCTTCGAGGACGCCGAGGAGAGCGCCCCCGCGATCGTCTTCATCGACGAGATCGACTCGATCGCCGCCAAGCGCGAGGAAGCCGGCGGCGACGTCGAGCGCCGCGTGGTCGCGCAGCTGCTCAGCCTGATGGACGGGCTGGAAGAGCGCGGGCGCGTTACCGTGATCGCCGCGACCAACCGCGTCGACGCCATCGATCCCGCGCTGCGCCGCGGCGGCCGCTTCGACCGCGAGATCGAGATCGGCGTCCCGGACAAGGACGGGCGCAAGGAGATCATGCAGGTCCACACCAGGGGGATGCCGCTGTCCGACAGCGTGAATCTCGACCAGTACGCCGAGAACACCCACGGCTTCGTCGGCGCCGACCTGGCATCGCTCGCGCGCGAGGCCGCGATGAACGCGTTGCGGCGCATCCGTCCCGAACTCGACCTCGAGGCCGACGAGATCGACGCCGACGTCCTCGAGTCCCTGCGGGTCACCGAGCGCGACTTCAAGGAGGCGCTCAAGGGCATCCAACCCTCCGCGCTCCGCGAGGTCTTCGTCGAGGTCCCCGACGTCACCTGGGCGGACGTCGGCGGCCTGGGGGACACGAAAGAGCGCCTCCGGGAGACGATCCAGTGGCCGCTCGACTTCCCGCAGGTCTACGAGGCCATGGACATGGAGGCCGCCAAGGGCGTCCTCATGTACGGCCCGCCGGGCACCGGGAAGACCCTGCTCGCGAAGGCCGTCGCCAACGAGGCCCAGTCGAACTTCATCTCGATCAAGGGCCCCG
>SKPV01000142.1 GCA_007119345.1 Halovivax sp. | reverse complement strand
TTCGTCGTCCATCTCTTCGTCGTCGTTTTCGTCGTCCATCTCTTCGTCGTCTTCGTCGTCCTCGGCCTCTCCCATTTCGATGTCGCCGACCATCGTTCCCTCGTGCGGCTGGCAGACGTAGGTCGCCATCTCGTCGCTCGCCTCGAATTCGAGCCACTGGTCGTCGTCGGGATCCTCCGTGATGTCGGTTTCGAGGTCGTCGACGACCTCGTCGTCGTCGTCACGGATTTCGATGTTATGCTGGGCGCCGTCACCCTCCGTCCAGCCGATTTCGTACTCCTCACCCTCCTCGAGGATCAACGTCGGGTTCTCCTCACCTTCGATCTCGTCGGGAGCGATACCGACCCAACCGGGGGTTTGTCCGTCGAACTCGATTTCGGTGCCTGGTTCGATCTCGAATCCGTTCTCGTCGTCGTCAGGATCGTCGTCGGGCTCGTCGTCCGGATCGTCATCGGGCTCGTCGTCTACGGGATCGTCGTCCACATCATCGTCCTCTTCCGGACCTTCGTCGTCGGGACAGCCGGCGAGCAGGGCCGCAGCGGCGGTGACTCCGGTGAGTTTCAGGGCGCGTCGTCTCGTCGTTGGAATGTCTCGGCTCATTGAGTGCATCCTACACTCTCTGGCCCAATAACTCCCCTCTTTTGATATATTATACGTTTTCTCGTTACATTCATCGACCTATTAACGAGAATTTCATAATAACCGATTACAGGTTAGCGAAGACGTCGGTCCATCTCGGTGCCGGGACGGTATCGGTGGGCTAACGGTTCGACCTCGCGGGAATCCCGTCCGCAGAGAGCTGTCGAGTTCGAACGGAGTCACCGCTCCAGCGTCACCAGGACGTGCCGGAGCGCGGGCAACGCCCGATGGGCCGCCCGGACCTGTGCGGTGACGACGGGCGGTTCGAGGCCCGCCAGTTGGAGGAGTCGACGGAACGCCGGTCCCGACGGCCCGTCCGCGAGGGCGAGAAAGAGCCGAGACCACTTCCGGAACCCGCCGACGCTGTGGGCCGTCAGATCCTCCACGTCGCGGATCCGAAGCGCCGTCCCCTCGATCGTCCGCGCGTACGTCGAGAACGGCACCGGCGACGGCATGTCCCAGGCCCGCCCGAATCGTTCCAGCGCGGCCCGGTCGACGTCCGCCTCGTCGGCGGCGACGAGGTCCGAGACGACGGCGCTGCCACCGGCGTCGAGGACCCGGGAGAGCTCCGCGTACGTCGCGTCTTTGTCCGGGACGTAGACCACCGCGTCGATCGAGACGGCCGCCGCGACCGAGTCGTCGCGAAACGGCAGCGCCGTCGCGTCGCCGACGACGAATTCGGGCGGCCGCGCCGCGTCGGCCACGTTCGCCCGCGCCATCCGCACGTTGTACGGGACGAGGTCGACGCCGACGGCCTCGAAGCCGTGCGCCGACGCCGCGTACGCGGTTGGAACCCCGCGGCCGCAACCGACGTCGAGCAGGCGCTCCTCTGCCGGCTTCGGCCGGAGCGACGCCGCCCGATCGACGACGCGCTCGACGAGGCGCGCCTGCGGGTCGCCCAGCAAGTGGGTCCGGAACGGGCCCGAGTATCCCAGATTCAGAAACGAGTCCGTCTCCAGAACGTACTCGAAACCCCGCCAGATGTCGGCGCGTTCGCTGTCGTCGGTGAACTGTTCGACGATCCGCTCGGTGAGGTCACGCGAGCTCATGCGGGACGTACCGGCCACCAGCGACGCCGTCCAAACGACCACCAGCGACGCCGTCCGCCGTTCGCGACCGGATCGCGTCGTCGATCACAGGTCCGAGACCTCTGAGTAACAGAACTTCGAGTCGTCGCAGTACGACAGGTTCGTACAACACCGCGGACGTTCGTAATCGATGTCCCGATGCCAGCGCAGGAAGGTCACGTAGCCGTCGTCGACGCGATCTAACTTCTCGTGACAGAGCCACTTTCGCCCGAACCGGTTCGCCGCGAGATTCCGATACGGACAGAGAAAGATCGTCCGCTCTCGGTCGTCGACGCGGGGCGTCTCGACGATCTCGACGCCGACGAGCTGGTACGCGACCCGGAGCCGTCGGACCACGGACTCGGGCGACCTGGCCCCGAGAAAGAGCACGTGCGCGATAACGTAGCCGAACCAGTGGAGGACCTTCTCTATCATCGGTTCGGTCAACGGACTCGGCCCCAATGACTGTTTTCCCGTCCGACGTGTCGTGAAACTCGTCCGAGCCGCTCGCACCAGACCGTTGACGGGGATCGGGGCGAGGGACGGCTCTCGCGATCGTCCGCCAGCACGACCCCGTCGTTTATCATCCATCGGAACGGTATCTCGACGTACCCGAATCGTTACCACGCGGGGGTACTCACCATGCCAGCTCACGTCCTCGTCGCGTTCGACGGCGCACCGCAATCCGAATCGGCCCTGCTGTACGCGTTCGACGCCTTTCCCGACGCGTCGATCACGGTCATCACCGTCGCCGACGTCCTCGGCGATCCGACCATCGACGACGACCCGCTCGCCGTCCAACGCGACGAACTGGAGGCGCGCTGCGAATCCGTTCTGGCCGAGGCCGAATCGCTCGCCGCGGACCGCGGGAGGGAAATCGAAACGGCGGTGCGACTCGGCGTTCCGCACCGCGATATCGTCGAGCACGCCGCCGAGTCGGACGTCGATCACGTCGTGCTGGGCGGGCACGGTCGCACGTCCGTCGATCATCCCTTCCTCGGCAGCGTCAGCGAAGCGGTCGTCAGGCGTGCTCCCGTCGCGACGACGCTCGTCCCGCTCGATCCCGAGAGCTACCGGGAGCTGGATCTGGACGGCTCCGTCCTCGTCCCCGTGGACGGATCGCCGGCGGCGACGGGAGCGCTCGAGTACGCCGTCTCGACGTTTCCGAGCGCGGACCCGACCGCGCTTCACGTCGTCGGCCTCCCGTTCGAGTACAGCGCGAGCGAGCTCGAGGACTCGCCGTTCAAGCGGATCCTCGCCGGGCTCACCGAGCGAGGTGAGGCGGTACTCGAGTCCACCGTCGACGAAGCCGCCGTCGGGAACGCGACCGTCGAGACCGCCCTCACGTACGGAAAGCCGCCGCAGTCCATCGTCGACTACGCGCTCGACTACGCGTTCGATCAGGTCGTGATGGGGATCCACGGACGGCCGAGCCGTCGACGGATCCTGACCGGGAGCGTGGCAGAGACGGTCGCCAGACGCGCGGAGTTCCCGGTGACGTTCGTCCGCCGACCGTCGGACCGTAACGACTGACCTATCGCGGTCGTCGATCCGGTATCGAGTTCGAAACCCCGCGTTACGCACCCGTCAGTGCGATCTGGGTCGCGCACCGTCGCTCCAGTCGACTGCGGCGTCGCCGACGCCGTCGCGAGCGAGCCGGTCGAAGCGACCGAACGCCATCGGCGAGGGGATCGGATGGCGTGCGTCGATCGTCTCGGGAAGGTCGGCGTGGTACCGCACGTGCGTCTCGACGTCGAACGGAAAGGCCGCCTCGTCCACGCCGACGAAGCCGCCGCGATCGCGGGCGGCGGCCAGCGCGGACCTCCAGCGGTCGATCGACGCCAGCCCGGCCGATTCGAGGCCGTGAGCGAACAGCGTCGCCCAGATCTCGTCGTACGGCTCGGTGGAGCGAAGGTAGGACTCGAGGTGCTCGACGTCGGGGCGCGTGTTGAACGCGGCCCAGTACGGAACCGAACCCGTCCGCTGGGTCCACCACGGTTCGACCAGGGCGAACGACTGGACGAACAGTCGATCCGTCGGTCGATTGTAATCCGCGTACCGGCGTCTGTATAACTCCGCGACGAACGGGCTGAGATCCCGGGGATCCTCGAACGACAGCCGCCGAACGTCGTAATCGCGCTCTGTCGCGACGCGTTCGACGTCCGTCCGGAGGGCGGGGTCGAATCCCCACTCCGCCTCGGGGATCCGACCGTTGGGTTCCGGAACGTCCCACGACCGGGCGTCGGCGCCCTGCGAGGCGAGAAAGCGGGCCACCCGATCGCTTCCACGATAGTACTCCTCGGGATCGAGGCCGCCGAGGCCGCCGAGCTGGAAGCTGTGGTGGGGTCCGAGGTCGATCGCCGGCCAATCGTACTCACACTCCAGCAGGACGACCGACCCGCCGGGTTCGAGCACCGTTTCGAGGAACGACTCGTAGGCGTCGCCGAGCGTGCGACACTTCGTTCGGAAGTACGCCAGTTTCTGGACCATCAACCGATCCTGGTTCGGATCGTGCATCTGGTGGAGCGAAACGTCGGGGTTGGCCTGGAGGAACGGACCGGCGTGTCGCGTCCCCCACGAGATGTCCTCGCGGATCGCGTCAGCCTCCATCGACCGCTTGATCGGCACGAGAAACGTCTGCGGGAGGAACGGAACGCCCAGCAGCGTCGCCAGGTGGACGCCGGCGCCGTTGCTCGACCCGACGATCACCGCCGGATAGCCCCGCTCCGGGTACTGATCGACGACCCACTTCCTGAACCGCTCGACGTCCAGATTCCCCAGGTCGCCTGGGTCGATGCCCTCGTTGGCACCGCCGCTCGCGTAGAGACCCGTCCGGAAGCGTCGCGGGAGGTGGTTCAGTCGCTTCGCGACGGGTCGCAACTGGGGGCGGAGCATTCCCAGATCGGGAAACGCCTCGCCCCGCAAGTAGCTCGCCGTCGCCCTGACGAACACGGTCGTGGAGTCGAAGTTGGGCAATCCGTCGGGGGTCGTCCGGTCGCCCGCGAGGATGCTCGAAACGCGCATCGATCGATCACCGTCCGTCCGGGTTCGAGATCGAGAACCCGGAATCGTCGTTCGAAGCCGGCGTGGTTCCCATCGACGGTCCGCTACCACGGTGGGACACGTAATACCCGGGCCGGCGAGCGTTCGTGCGCCGGTCGAACCTTCAACCGTCCGGGTACCGTAGGTTCCGGCATCGATGACGGACGACCAACGAGAGTCGACGGACCCGGCGACCGTTGATGCGCTCGACTCGTCGGAACTTCCGGCGGACGTCCCGGACGAGTTCGCGGCCGTCCCGACCGGGACGGAAGGCGCGGTGGCCACGATCAGGGAGCGAGCCAGAGACGGGTCGCTCGCGGCGGTCGGGGCCGTCGGAACCCTCCTGGGAGCGGTTCGCGCGACGGGCCGGTCTCGGGCCGTGCTCGGCGTTTTCGGCGCCGCACTTGCCGGACTGGCGATCACGCAGCGTCGATCCGACGAACCGTCCCTGCTCGAGTCCGACGAACCGGACGATGACGGCGCCGGCCCGGAAACCGTCGACGTAGAATTCACCGACGATCGACGGGAGCCGCGCACGAAACCGAACGCCGACGGGGACGTCGACGATCCGCGACGCAACGACGACGGGGAGGACGTCACCGTTGACGTCTCGGACGTCGCGACGGCCGACGAAGTCGGCGAGGCCGTCGGCCCCGACCCGGAGCAGGCCCAGCCGACCCACGCCCAGGGAACGGAACCCGACGGTACGCCGGACGAAGATATCGACGCTTCGCCCGCGGATGCGACGCGCTCGGTTTCGGGCGACGGCGAAGCGTTCGAGAAGGGATTTGAGAGCGAATTCGAGGCCGACGACGAGGACGGGACGGGTGCGGCCGACGAGGTCGAGACAGGTGCGGTGGACGAGGGCCGGACGGACGGCGACGACGGGGCCGGGGCGAGCACGGCAGTCGACGGCGACGAGGCCGAGGCGGACGCTGCAGACGAGAGCGAAGAGGACGGGACTGGCACGGCTGATGACAGCGACGACGATGATGAACGCTGACCCCGTCGTCCGTCGACTCCCGCGGCGTGATCTCTCGAGCGAGGGTGGTGCGTTCGGGGCGACGTGATCGATCCGACGAGGTCGAGCGGTCGCGCCCGGGCGGTGAGGCTACCGACCGTCACACCGGGGTTCGGCGTAGACGGTCTGGACGCGCGGTACTACGGTCGCGAACTCTGGCGGCGCCTCCGTCACTACGCTCGCATCCGGGCGCTCGGGTATCCGAACCGCGGAAGCCTCTCCGACGCGGCGGAGTCGATCCTCGCGGCCCGCGCCGAATCCGGCTTCGCGTCTGGCGGACACTTCCGGGGCGTCTGGCCGCGGGATCTCTGTTTCGCCGCCGCCGGATTCCGGGCCGCGGGGTACGTCGACGCCCTCCGCGCGGCGGGCGGCGGACTCGCCGAAATCTTGCTGGCGGGTGACGTCTTCTACACCGACGTCCACGACGGAGACGCGGCGGCGGCACCGGCTGAGGGCGTCGACACCTTCCCAGCTCTGGTGATCCTTCTCGCCAGGTGCGATGGGCTAACGGAACGCGCCGAGGCGATCGCGACGCTCGCTCGCCGACACCGCCGACGGTTCTTCGACGACGACCTGGCGCTCGTAACGGGTTCCGGGAGTTCCTGGTGGGACTCGGCGGCTGCACCCCGGGAGACGTACAACACGGCGATGTTGCTGGCGGCGATCGAGCGCCTCGACGATGCGGGGATCGAGACGCCGTACGCGGGTCTCGCCGACGAGGTGCGTGACGGCATGCTGACGCACCTCTGGTCCTCGGGGCGGTTTCTGGAGCACAGGGCGTCGTCGACGCTCGGCTGCGACGCCAACGTCGTTCCGCTGTACTTCGAACTGATCGATCGCGATCGTGCGAGATCGATCGTGGACGCGGTCGAACGCCTCGCGACGCCCAACGGGCTCCGCTTGCGAGCGCGGCCGTTCGCCCGCAGCGACGTTCGACCACACTTCCTGTTGCACCGCGATTACCACTACCACGTCTGGCCGTGGAACAGCTACATGTACGTGAACGGCGCGCGAGGGTACGGATTCGACGAAGCCGCGCGCCAGGAGCGTGAACGCGTCGACGCCGCCCAGCGCGAGTACGGAACGTTCCTCGAGGTGATCGCCCTCGACGGGACGCCGTACGTGAAACGCGGCTACGCCAGCGCGTCGGACTTCACCGTTGCAGCCGCGCTGTGGACGGAGGCACGCGAGCGGCGTCGATCCGGCTGATGGGCCGCGGGAACGGTCGACGGGCCGCGGGAACGGTCGACGGGCCGCGGGAACGGTCGACGGACCGCGGAATCGACCGACGATACTACGGGACCGTCGGCGTCCGGACGGGGTCGATCGGATGCCGGTCACGGCCGGTAGGTCTCGAAATCGCTGCCGAGCTCGTAACCGTCGGCCGCGGCCGCCTCGCGTAGTTCGTCGGTCGTCATCCGCTGAAGGTGCTCGTTCAAGTTGACGAGTACCGTCCGGTCGGCGTCCGCGTCCGAGAGCGCCGCTCGCAGTTCAGCCTCCTCGCCGTGACCGAACGCGCGGAAGAGCGCCGCACCCTCGACGAACAGCAGGTCCGCGTCCGCGTACGCGTCGCCGTTCCCGAACTCCCACATGTCAGGCGCGTACGCGACCGTCGAGTCGCTCGCGGCGACGGCGAAGCCGACGGTGTCGAATCGCGGTCCCCCGTGGCGAACCGGGAACGGGACCACGGAGAGGTCGCCGACCGAGATCGCCTCGCCATGCCTGAACGTGCGGAACTCGATCGCCTCCCTGAGGTACGGCGCCGAGGAGTCGACGTGTTCCAACGCCGTGTCGGTGAGATAGACGGCGAACTCGGGATCTCGGGGTTTCTCCTCCTCGGCGAAGGCGTCGGGCGGGAGGTAGCCACCCGTGATGCCCACGTGCGCGTCGAACCCCATCGCGGCGTGGTCGAGCTCGTGCAATCCCCCGACGTGATCGTAGTGGTGGTGGGTAACGAAGAAGGCGTCCACCCGTGTGACGTCCGCCACTCGTAGCTGATCGACGACGTCGGGTCCGGCGTCGAGGACGACGGCGGCGCGATCCGTCTCGACGAGCAACGCCGTCCGTCGACGCCTCGGACCCTCCTCGCAGTACCGACAATCGCACAGCGGCGCCGGGACGCCAACGGCGTCTCCGGAACCGAGCAGCGTGACCTTCATGGGAGGGGTATCACCGGTACCCGGAAAGCCGCTGTCGATCTGACAGTCGAAACAGTCCGACCGCCCGGCCAGATCGTGAGGGCTCCAGGATCGGGTCGCTTCGAGATCGATGCCGCGAACCTCTTCGGGAAGCAACGAGTCGGACGCCAGACGCGGATCGTTACGCCTTACCGTCCGGACGCGAAGCGCATCGTATGGACCAGCAGGGGTTCGTCAAGCTGGCGATCGTCGCCATCGGTCTCGTCATCTTCAGCTTCTTCGTCCGCGGCTTCGGCCAGCTCGTCGTCGGTCGGGGCGTCGCGGAGAATCTGCAAGCGCCGTTCGCCCTGATCGGCTTCGGGCTCGTCGTCTACCTGTTCGTCCGCGCGACGCTCGACTACGTCGGGTTCTGGGAGATCGAAGGTGCCGACCGGTAACGAGGCGTGCAACCGACGCGGCGGACGACGAGAGAGAAACGGTTTTTCGAGCGCTGCCCCAAGGGCGAGCCATGACCATCGACGTGCGGGAGATCGGCGAGCTCGGTCCGGTCGAACGAGCCGCCTTCTTCGACCGCGACGCCGGGATCGACGCGATCCGCGGTGACGTCCGCGAGATCGTCGAGCGGGTGCGCGAGGAGGGCGACGTCGCCGTCCGCGGGTTCACCGAGGAGTTCGACGGCGTGAGCGTGGGGAACCTCGACGTCACCGACGCCTGCGAGCGCGCCTGGGCGGAACTCGACGCCGATCTCCGCGAGGCCATCGAGACCGCGGTCGAGAACGTCCGCGAATTCCACGAGGCACAGCTCCCCGAGGACTGGCGCCGAGAGTTCGACGACGGTCGCGAACTGGGTCGGCGGTTCCGCCCGCTGGAGCGCGTGGGGGTGTACGTCCCCGGCGGCTCCGCGGCCTACCCGTCGAGCGCGATCATGGGGGTCCTCCCGGCGGTCGTCGCCGGCGTGGAACACGTGGCGGTCGTCACGCCGCCGGCCGACGAGCAGAATCCGGCGACGCTGGGGGCGATCCACGCCGCAGGCGCGGACGCCGTCTACGCCGTCGGCGGCGCCCAGGCCGTGGCGGGACTGGCCTACGGCACCGAGACGATCGACCGCGTCCAGAAAGTGGTCGGCCCGGGCAACCGGTGGGTCACCGCCGCGAAGGCCGAGGTGCGCGGCGACGTCGAGATCGACTTTCTCGCGGGGCCGAGCGAGGTGCTGGTGATCGCCGACGAGTCCGCCGATCCCGACTTCGTCGCCGCCGATCTCGTCGCGCAGGCCGAGCACGACCCGAACTCGCCGGCCGTCGCCGTCACCGACGACGCGGAGACGGCCGAGGCGATCGCGTCGGCCGTCGACGCGCAGGTCGCCGACCGCGAGCGGACCGACGTCATCGAGGAAGCGCTCGCGAGCGACGGGAGCGGCGTCCTGCTCGCCCGCTCGATGAGCGAGGCCATCCTCTTCGCCGAGTCCTACGCACCGGAGCACCTCGCGATCGTCGCCGACGAGGAGGAGGCGATCCTCGACCGGATCGACAGCGCCGGGAGCGTCTTCCTCGGCCCGTACACCCCGGTCGCCGCCGGCGACTACGCCAGCGGGACCAACCACGTGCTCCCGACCGTCGGCGGCGCGCGGGTGACCGGCGGCCTCTCCGTCGAGACGTTCCTCCGGGCCAGCACCGTCCAGCGCCTCTCGAAGGGCGGGCTGTCAGCTCTCGGGGAAACGATCATCACGCTCGCCGAGGCCGAAGGGCTGGAGGGCCACGCCGAGAGCGTTCGGAAGCGACTGGAGGAGTAGCGAGCGGCGCGACGATCGGCCGACCGCGCTCGATCGAACGAGCGGAGGCGTCAACGTTAACACCGTCGCCCCGGTACACCCTCTCATGAGTACGGAAAGCGCGGAACGTGGCGAGACGCGCCCCCGGATCGAGGTGACGGAGGCGGCCGCCGAGCGCGCCCTGGCGCTTCTCGCCGACGAGGGCCACGACGACGACGTCGCGGGATTGCGCCTGTTCGTCCAGCAGGGCGGCTGTGCGGGCCTCTCCTACGGAATGCGCTTCGACACGGAGCCGGAAGAGGACGACACGATCTACGAGCACCACGACCTGCGGGTCTTCGTCGACCCGGCCAGCCTGAAGTACATCGAGGGCAGCGTCCTCGACTACGAGAGCGGCCTGCAGGCGGAAGGATTCCACGTCGAAAATCCGAACGTCGTCAGCGAGTGCGGCTGCGGCGAGTCGTTCAGAACCTGAATACGCGACCCGTCCTCAGTCCTCCAGTTCGAACGCGACCGTCACCTCGGCCTGGTACTCGCGGTCTTCCACCGAGGCGATCTCGACCCCGAGTTCGTCCACTTCGACCCAGTAGACGTTCTGCAGCGTATCTTCCGCGCGGTCGATAGCGTCGTCCGCCGCCGCGTCGAAGCTCTCCTCGCTCGTGCCGATCAGCGTTATCTTTTTGAAAACCATGGATGGAATCACCGTGCTCGATCCGGCGCTCCGCGCCGGCACCGGTCATCACCACACCCGCGCCCAAATACGTTCGGGTGGATGATACGTCGGGGCCGGTCTGCGCGTCGGGGCCGGTCGGAACGTCGACTGCGGCCGTATCCGCGAGACCGCTCGAAACGTCCCGCCGTCCGTCTCTCGCGACCGGAACGAGCGACGAGGTTATCTCGTCCGGAGGCCTCCAACGGGCGTAGAGTCCAGCGTTTGCGATCGAGCGTCCGTCCCTCCTCCGCGTCGCGCCGACTCTCTCCGACAGCCCATGGCCCCAAACGGCACTCCCTCAGATGTGGCATCGACCGATGAATTCGAACGCGAGCTGACCGATCTGATCGCGAGCGCGTTCGCCCGCGGCGTGCCCGTCGAGCGGACGTGGGAGGTCGAGATACCGGCCTCCGCCGCACCGAACTGGTCGGTCGAGATCGCGAAATCGTACGCGGACGAAGAGCCGACGTACGAACCCGAATTCGTCGAGTGACGTTCGTAGACGCCGTCCGTCGACCGGCTAACTCGCCCGAATAGCTCCGGAACCGGGGAATACCCTTCGAACGGTTCGCGCGACTGTCCGTGGAATCGCCCCGTTTATTTCATGGAAACAGTTATGTACTCATCGATCGGTGAGGCGAACGTACTCAGCTGAAGTCGCGAGTAGCCGAAATTGTCGCCGTACGCAGCCGTAGGCCGAGACGGAATGTTGCCATGAAATCCGACGCTATCGACCCCGAAACGGGTCGGACGATCGACGACGTGTCGCCGACGACCATCTTCGCGGCCTTCGCTTCCGAGCGCCGTCAACACGCGCTGGGATACCTGACGACCAGACCCGGGGCGGTTCCGCTCGGCGACGTCGCCGAGTACGTCGCCATCGAGGAGGACGCCGTCACGCGCGACCGGTACGAACGCGTGCTTACGGGGCTCGTCCACAACCACCTCCCCCACCTGACCGAGGCGGGACTCGTTCGGTACGACCCCGTCCGCGAGACCGTTCGTCTGGCCGTCGATGCGGACGCGCTTCGTCCCTACCTCGATCTGGTCTCGCGGCCCGCGGTGGAGTGAGCGCGACCCCGCGCCCACTACGGCCGACCACGATCCGTGGGACCGGAAATTTACCGAAACCGACCCAGCAGGCTCGACCGAACTCGCAGCATCGATCGGTCCAGATACAGACGTTCGAGGCCGACCTCGCGGGCGTGAGCGACCACCTCCTCGTACTCGTCCGCGGTTATCGGGCGTCCGATCTCCGCGTAGAAATCCTCGCTCCTGGCCTTGTAGTGGGGCTGGTACTGGGCCATCACGTCGACGAACGTTTCTCCGCCCAGTTCCTCGGCGACGAACTCCAACACTCGCTTTCCGCTCTCGACGTGGTTGGGCATCACGAGGTGACGAACCAGCAACCCGCCCGTAGCGAGGCCCGTGTCGTCCAGTTCGAGGTCGCCGACCTGGCGGTGCATCTCACGCAGCGATCCGGTGATGTTCGACCAGTAATTCGGTGCTTTCGAGTATTTTGTCGCCGCGCGGTCGTCCGCCCACTTCACGTCGGGCATGTAGACGTCGACGATCCCGTCGAGCAGTTCGAGGATCTCCGGTCGTTCGTATCCCCCGCAGTTCCAGACGATCGGGAGCTCGAGACCGCGACCGCTCGCGATCTTGATCGCTTCGACGAGGTGCGGCGAGTGGTGGGTCGGCGAGACGAAGTTGACGTTGTGACACCCGCGCGCCTGGAGTTCGAGGGCCATCTCGGCGATATCCTTCGGCGTCGCCGGTTCGCCGTTCGCCTCGTGACTGGTCTCGAAGTTTTGGCAGAAGACGCACTTCATGTTACAGTTCGCGAGGAAGATCGTCCCGCTGCCCTTGCGTCCCTTCAGGCAGTCTTCCTCGCCGAAGTGCGGAAAGTGCGACGACACGTACGCGGTGTCGTCGACCTGGCAGGTGCCCTCCTGTCCTGCGGTGCGGTCGACGGAGCACTCGTACGCACAGAGGTCGCAGTCGGCGTACCGTGCCCGGAGGTCGTCGATCCGGCGCTCGAACTCGTCGTCAGGGAGGTCGCGGTAGTTCGGCGTCCCGGCCGGTGCGTGGACGCTCATGCACCCGGTTTGGCTCCGGATCGCCATACGTGTGTTGGCACTAGTCACCACGGAACACACTTCGGTTCCCGCACGGCTGGACTCGAACCGAATAATCGACGGTCGACGACCGTCCGACCGACCGCGAGCGCGGATCGGCAAAACGGACGACCGTCGCTCCGCGTCCGATCAGCCCACAGCCGACCGACCGCGACCCATCCGCCGCGACGTGAACGCTTTAGTGAATTCCGGGACAGGTGGACGTATGGATTCCCAGAGCGACGACGCGCCGGACGTCACCGAACTGACCCCGCCCGATCGCACCCTGATGGGGCCCGGCCCGAGCGACGTTCACCCGCGAGTACTCGGGGCGATGAGCACCCCGCTCGTGGGTCACCTCGATCCCTCGTTCGTGGAGATCATGAACGAGGTCCAGGAGTTGCTTCGCTACGCGTTCAGAACCGACAATCGGTGGACGATACCCGTCTCGGGGACCGGTTCGGCCGCGATGGAGGCCGCGATCGGCAACGTCGTGGAGCCGGGTGAGACGATGCTCGTCCCGACGAACGGCTACTTCGGCGGCCGGATGGCCTCGATGGCCCGGCGGGCGGGCGGCGAGGTCGTCGAAGTCGACGCCCCCTGGGGCGAACCGCTCGATCCCGCGGACGTCGAGGACGCCCTCTCGACGCACGAGCCGGACGTCTTCGGGTTCGTCCACGCCGAGACGAGCACGGGCGTCCTCCAGCCGGACGTTCCCGCGCTGACCGAGGCGGCCCACGACAGCGGCGCCCTGGTGATCGCCGACACCGTGACGTCGCTGGGCGGGGTGGAACTCCGCGTCGACGAGTGGGGGATCGACGTCGCTTACTCCGGACCGCAGAAGTGTCTCTCCTGCCCGCCCGGCGCGAGTCCGCTGACGCTGTCGGACGAGGCGATGGAGAAGGTTCTCGCGCGCGAGGAACTCCCGCGCTCGTGGTACCTCGACCTCTCGCTGCTCGAAGGCTACTGGGGCGACGAACGATCGTACCACCACACCGCCCCGATCACCAACGTTTACGCGATTCGCGAGGCGCTCCGGCTCGTCGCCGAGGAAGGTATCGAGGCGCGCTGGGCCCGCCACGAGCGCCTCGCTCGCGCGTTGAAAGCCGGCGTCGAAGGAATGGGTCTGGAGATGAACGCGCCCGACGAGTACTGGCTGCCCAGCCTGAACGCGGTCCGGGTCCCCGACGGCGTCGACGACGGGTCGGTCTGCGCCGAACTCCTGGATCGCTACGACCTCGAGATCGCCGGCGGTCTCGGCGACCTCTCGGGAGAGATCTTCCGAATCGGCTGCATGGGCTACTCCGCTCGGCCCAAGAACGTCATCTTCGCGGTGACGGCGCTGGGTGACGTGCTCGAATCGATGGGCGCGGACGTCGACCCCGATGCGGGCGTTCGCGAGGCTCGAGCCGCCCTGCGATAACGGGGTCCCCCGTCACCTCGCGCATGACGGTGGCCAAAACTAACCGCTTTCAAAACCATCGGCGACGGAACCAACCGCCGTCGAAACCGACCGCCGTCGAAACCGACCGCCGTCGAAACCGACCGCATCCGCTCGGCGCCGCGATCGGCCCGCGCGACCGTCGCGGTCAGGCCGTGAGCGTCGGTCCCGGCGGGACGCGCTCGACTTCGTACTCGTCGCCGTCGGCGACGATGATGGCCCACTCGTACTCCGGGTCCTGCCGACGGAGTCGACGCTCGATCTCGTCTGCGTCCTCCGGTCTGGAGACGAAACAGTGAAACTGCCCCGTCGGCGCGGGGAGGTCGTCGGTTTCGAGGACGGTGCTCACGTGAACGACTTTCCACTCCCGCTCGGCGCGAAACTCGGGACCGTTCCCTTCGACGGTGTATCCGAGGTCGGCGAAAATCGACCTGGCCTGCTCGACGAGTCTCATGTTAACAGGACCCATTCCAGTTACGGATACGTGGGACACCCTGATAAACGTTTTCACGCGACAACATTTCGATCGAGGGAGTGACCAATCGAACTACGATCGGGCCGACACGCCAAGATAGTAAATTTCTATCCGGATATTTATTGATCGTATGAACGGCAGCCCGCGCTCCCTTCGATCACTCGTGAGCGGCGTCCCACTCCGTGGGCTTGCGAAGATTGCCACAGCGGTTGCACTGAATCCGTCCCATCGAATCCATCGCGTTGTCGAAGCTCTCGCAGTGACCGCAGAACCAGCCGTACCTGGAGCTGGCGGCGGGAGACTCGTAGGCCACGAAGAACGGCGCCTTCGTGCCGCGGTCTCCGTCGGTACGCGAGACGTAGATCGTCTCGCCGGCCTCGGTCGTCTTTGCCTCCATGCCCGGTACGTTGACGGCGATCCCGTTTATCGTTGTCTCTCCGGAGTCGGTCCACGCTCGCTCGACGAGTCGGCGTCATACCGATGCGCCGGCGATCGTCGAGTCGCCGGCTGGATGGATTCACCCGCAGCCGATGATCCGGCGGCCGGATTGGTCGCCCGCAGGATCGAGACGTCGGCTCGTCGAGTCCGCGAGGGGGACGAACCGTCCGGACTCGAATCGGTGGGACGACGGCGATTCGTTCTACGCATCCCCACGGTTAGGGCTGACGTGTGACGGAGTATCTGAAAGGTTTACCAGACCGGGTCCCGTTCCCATCGGTGATGACGCTGATCGTGGCCCCGGTCAGGTTCCCCCTCGACCACCGATCGACGGCCACACTGGAGACGGCGATGGACCTCGCCGAAGAGCGGGACGCCGAGCTCACGGTCCTCCACGTCAACCTCTACCAGAACGGGCGGTCGGTCACGCGCAGTCAGCTCAAGGACGCGGTCGAGGGGCAGTTCGGACGGATTCCGAACGCCCGGTACGTCGTTCGAACCGGGTTCCTCGTCGAGGAGAGCATTCTGGACGAGGTTGCGGCCGAAGAAGCCGACGCCGTCGTCATCGGCCGCCAACAGGCGAGCGCGTGGCGACGCGTGCTCCGACGGTTGACGAGCAACCCCGATATCGACGGTTACCTTCGCGACCACCTGGAGTGCGAGGTCGTGACCGCGGAATCGGCGCGGTGAGCGACGGTCCGCAGCTCTCGATGACGGCGCTCGCCTGAGTACGCGACGTCGGCAACTCGCGCTGACGCCGCACGCCTGGATACGCGACGTTGTCGACCTCGCTGCCACCGCGCGCTTCGGTTCGGGACGTCGCCAGAACCCTCGCTCCCGCGGTGGTCAACGGTCACCGGCGCCCTCTCGAGTTTCGCCCGTGGTCATCGGTCGCCGGCGTCCTCTCGAGTTTCGCCCGTGATCATCGGTCGCCGGCGCCCTCTCGCGATTCGCTCGTGATCATCGGTCGCCGGCGCCCTCTCGCGATTCGCTCGTGATCATCGGTCGCCGGCGCCCTCTCGCGATTCGCTCGTGGTCACCGCTCGTCGGTGTCATCGCGGTCTCGCGAGGGGTCCGCGCCGCCGTCGGTACCGGCGGGGCCGAACTTCGGCGGGTTCGTCGTCCCGACGCGGGCGATCCCGCTCGTCTCGTCGAACACGTGGTGGCGGTGCGGGTACGCGAACTCGACGCCCGCCTCCTCGTAGCGCTCGCTGACGTTCCGCATCACGTCGGACTTCGCGATCGCGATCTTGTACGGGTGTTTGACCCAGAACCTGAGCTCGAGGGCGACGCCGTCGTCCCCGTGCGCCGAGACCGTGCAGGTGGGTGATGCGGCGTATCGCGCGCTCCCGATCCGAACGTCGGGCCCGCCGGCGATGACCTCCTCGGTCGATCGCGCGGCGCGTTCCGCGAGCGTGATCGCACGGTCCAGGTCGCTCTCGTACGTGACGTCGTACTCGACGGAGATTCGGGTTCGTTCGTCCTCGGCGGAGTAGTTGATCACGTCCCGCTCGTGGATCTCGGAGTTCGGGATGACGAGGAAGGTGTTCTGGAGGGTGAAGATCTTCGTGTACCTGATGGTGATGTCCTCGACGAACCCGATGTGGCCCTCGTCGACGACCTCGATCATGTCGCCGATTTCGAAGGGACGATCGGTCAAGATGAAGACGCCGTTGATGAAACTGCCGATCAGCGGGGCGAGGACGACGGCCACGACCGCGGAGATCACACCGACCGAGAGCAGGATCTCGACGTTGCCCACGCCGAGGATGAGCGCGACGACGATGACCGTGACCGCCAGTACGCCGAGCCGGATCGACCTGAGCACGGAGCGGGTCACGCTCGGACGCTCGATCCGTCGAGCCACGGTTCGTCCGGCGAGGCGGACCACCAGCTTCGACAGGTACCAGCCGGCCAGGAAGACGACTGCCGCGACCGCGAGGTCCAGGGCCATCGAGGAAATATCCCGTCCGAGGATTTCGGTGATCGCCTCCGTCCCCGTGGCCTCGTCGTCGTCCTGACCGGCCGTTCGCATGCCCACAAACTCTTCCCCGCACCGGTTAAGCGTTCTGAACGTGATCGAACGCGGTCGACGCGGACGGCGTAACCACCGTCATCGGCCGACATTCGAAGCCGAGAGGTGGTGGGGTTTCTCGTCGCCGAGTACTGAATTTCGAAACCAGGTGCTACTCGGCCCATAATAAATCATTTATCCGCGGAGGTCGTGGAGTCGTCCATGTCGCGAGACGAACTCCGCTCGACCGTCGAGCGCGTGGGGGAGCGGTTCACGCTCGGCGAGTACGAGATCGACGCCTACCTGGCCGTCCTGGAACACGGTCAGCTCACCGCGAGCGAGATCGCGGATCGCACGGACATCCCGCAACCGCGGGTCTACGATACGGTCAGAAGTTTGAGCGACCGCGGACTCGTCGAACTGCGCGAGTCGCGGCCGATGAAGATTATCGCCATCGATCCCGCCGAAGCGTTCGAGAACGTCCAGGGCTCGCTGGAACGGATGGTCGACGAACTCGAGGCCCGTTACACGGCACCCGCACGTGATACCGAGGCCGTCTCGCTGGTGAAGTCCCGATCGACGATCCTCCGGTATCTGGAAGAAGTCATCACGGACGCGGATTACGAACTGGCGCTCGCGCTGACACCCGACCTGCTGACCCGGTTCGAGGCCGAGCTCTCGGCCGCCACGGACGCCGGGGTTAGCGTCGACATGATCATCACGCCCGCGTCCGAGGCGCCGAGCCCCGAAGAGTTCGACTATCTGGACGTCGCGACCACCGCTCGTACCCGTCGGGGCATCACGACGCCCGTCGTGGCGGTCGCCGACGGCGAGTACTCCGTCTACGCCACCCAGGACGCACTCCGGGACGACCAGGACCGCTACGGCGTGATCTTCAACCGATCGGCGCTCGGCTTCCTGGTCTCGGGATTCTTCGGCACGGTCCTCTGGACCACCGCCACCGAAACGTTGGCCGAGAACGGCGAGGGGCGTCCATTCCCCAGAACGTACGCCTCCATCCGGCGGTGCGTGAAGGACCTGATCGAAGCCGGCGGCGAGTTCTACGCGACGGTCGACGGTCGCGACGTCGAGACCGGCGTCTCCCGCGTCGTCCGCGGACGGGTCGCCGACGTCTCGTTCGAACTCACCGAGGAGGTGGCGGGGTTGACCCTCGAGACGGACGGGGACGAGGTCACCGTCGGCGGCCGCGTGGCCGCGCTCGAGGACGTCGAGGCCTACGAGATCCGCATCGGGCGATCGGAACCGCCGGAACTCGAGGATCGGTGAACGAAGCCGGTCGTCAGCCGCCGCAGACGATCGGCGCACTCGGGGTGGTAGCCATCGACTACACAGGGTGCGCCACGTGACTGTCTCATTTTATTATGATTAATCGGTAAAACAATTAAGGGCGTCGGGGTGGTGGCGTGTTGGAGGATGGCATCAGACACTCCCGGTGGCGATTCGTCCGTCGCCCTCCCTCGCCGGTCGTTCCTCAAGGCGGCGTCGGCCGGGAGCCTCGGCGGGGTCGCCGTCGCGGGTTGCCTCGGCCGGGGTCCGGAAGAGGGAACCGTCGTGATCTCCGGGGACACCGACTTCGAGGAGATCATGCACGCGGACGACGACGAGCCGTCGGTCCAGCAGGCGCTGTGGGACGCGGGTCTCGACGAGGACATCACCGTCGAGGTTCGTCCGGGTCCCGACGAAACCGAGCAGCGCCGCGGCGGCTACCAGTCCGCCCTCCAGGCCGGCCGAGCCCCGCCCGACATCTTCATGATGGACAGCGGATGGACGATCCCGTTCATCCTTCGAGAGCAGACGACCAATCTCGAGGAGGTGCTCTCGGGCGAGACGCTGGATCTCCTCGAAAACGACTACCTCGACGCGGCGATCGAAACCGCTCGACACCCCGAAACCGGCGAGTTGCACGCCCTCCCGCTGTTTCCGGACTTCGGCACGATGCAGTACCGTCGCGATCTGGTCGAAGATGCCGGCTACGACACCGACGGCTGGGCCACCGAAGCGCTCTCGTGGCAGGAGTTCTCCGAGATCGCCGCCGACGTCCGTGCGGAATCCGGGGTCGAATTCGGCTTCACCACCCAGGCGGCCGCCTACGAGGGACTCTCCTGCTGTACGTTCAACGAGGTGATGAGCACCTGGGGAGGCGCCTACTTCGGCGGCGTCGATAACCTGTTCGACGCCGGCGACCGGCCGATCACCGTCGACGAGGAGCCGGTGCTGGACGCGATCCGCATGATGCGGACGTTCATGCGCGGGCAGGACGACGACCACGCACTCGAGGGCTACGAACGGATCGCGCCGACGTCGATCGTCCAGTGGACCGAGGAGGAAGCCCGCGGTCCGTTCGCGAACGAGAACGTGGTGATGCACCGCAACTGGCCCTACTCGATCGCGATCAGCGGCGCCGAGGAGGAGCTCGGGGACGCCGTCGACATGATGCCGATGCCGTACGCGGTCGAGGAGGACGAGGCCGAGTACGACGGCGTCGGCGGCACGGCGGCAGCCCTCGGCGGCTGGCACCTGACGTTGAACCCGAACACGGAAGCCCAGGAGGAGTCCGTCCAGGTGCTGGACGCGTTCGCGAACGAGGACGTGATGCTCACCATCTTCGAGATCCAGGGGTGGTTGCCGCCGATCCTCGAACTGCTGGAGGAGGTCGACCCCGAGGAGGGCGGTCCGGTCGCCCGTCACGTGGACACGATACAGATCGCCGGCGAGAACGCGGTTCCGCGACCGGTGACCGACGTCTGGCCGGAACAATCGGCGCTCATCTATCAGGAAGTTCACAACGCCTACCGCGGCGCGAAGTCGCCGGAGGAGGCGATGGACGACCTGCAAGAACGCCTGGAGCGAAGCGAGCGCGACGTGGGTGATCAGGATGACGACTGACGCGCCGACCGAACCAGACGCGGGTGATCAGGATGGCGACTGACGCGCCGACCGAACCCGACACTGGCATCGGCGGGGAGACGCCGGATCGGGAGCGAACCGGTAACGCCGTCGTCAACTGGATGGAGAACCTGAGCGAGGCGGCCTACGCCTACCTCCTGTTGATTCCGGCGTTCGCTCTGCTCACGTTCATCGCGTTCTACCCGCTGATCATGACGTTCGTCATGTCGCTGCGGGCCGACGAAACCCGAGGCTTCGAGCCGCTCGGCGAGTTCGTCGGGTTCGATAACTACGTCGCCGTGCTTACCGGGGACGTCCGCCTCGCTCAGCAATTCATGGATCTCGGACTCTCCACCTCGTTCCCGTTCGTCGAGCTGGGCGTCCCGCTGCTTCAGCAGGCGCTGTTCGTCACGCTCGGCTTCGCCGTCATCAGCGTCATCTTCGAGACGATCATCGGCTTCGGGCAGGCGCTGGTGTTGGATCAGGACTTCCGCGGTCGGCGCTGGGTGCGGGTCGCGATCATCCTCCCGTGGGCCGTCCCGATCGTCATCCAGGGGATGATCTTCTTCCTGCTGTTCCAGCCGACCGTCGGCTTCGGCAGCGACCTGATGCAGTGGCTCGGAATCTTCGGACCGGATCCGCTCGCGAGCAGCCGCGACTCGTTCATCATCATCCTCATCGCCGACATCTGGAAGACCGCCGCGTTCATGGCGCTGTTGATCCTCGCCGGACTCCAGAGCGTCGATCGGAGCCTCTACAACGTCGCACGCGTGGCCGGGGCGTCGCCGTGGCAGCGATTCAAGCTGATCACGCTGCCGCTGATCCTGCCGGCCCTGCTGGTGGCCATGCTGTTCCGGACGATGGACGCGATGCGCGTCTACGGCCTCATCGAATCGACCGCGGGCTGTACCACCGTTCCGTCATTGACCTGCATGGTCGTCGAAGCCATGTTCGGCGGCACCCGAATCTTCGCGACCGCGGCCGCCGTCGCGTTCATGACGGCGCTGGTGATCGGCCTGCTGATATCGATTTACATCGTCGCGTTCCGCGACTCGGAGGCGGGGTTCTACTGATGACCCGAGACGATCACGAGGCGAATCACGATCACGACGCGTATCAGGACGATCGCGCTCGCGAGCGGACGGATCAGCCGGACGACGATTCCGTCCCCGATCCGACGGATCACCTGCCCGACGGCGTCCACGCGTCCGGTCCGTCGGCCCAGCCGGTGACCGGCGGTCGCGATCCGACTCGCGTCACCGACGGCGGTCAGACGCTCGGCGAGCTGGACGACGCGGCGCTGGACCGCGGGCCGCTCGAGCGCTGGGTGGAGCGATCAATTCAGCACCCCGAGCGGGTCTACCGGTCGATGTTCTACGTCGTGACGATCTTCTTCCTCATCACGACGCTGTTTCCCTTCTACTGGCTGCTGATGGTCGCGCTCACGCCGGAAGGCAACCTCCAGGACATCGTCTTCACCCCGAACGGATTCAATCCCGGCGCCTTCATCGAGGTCTTCGAGGTGCTGCCGTTCCACTGGTACGTGTTCAACAGCTTCGTCATCGCGACGGCCTCGACCGTCATCGTCCTCGTCGTGGGGAGTCTCGCCGGCTACGCGTTCGGACGCCTCGACTTCCCGGGGAAGACGCCGATGATGTTGCTCGTGCTGGTCGTGTCGTTCTTCCCGCCGGCGGCCTTCTTCATCCCGCTGAACGACCTGTTCAACACGCAGTTCGCGATCCTCGAGCCGATCACCGGCGACGGGAGCCTCTACAACACGCCGGGCGCCATGGTGTTGCCGCTGTCGGCGATCTTCATGCCGCTCACCATCTTCATCCTCACGACGTTCTACGCCCAGATTCCCGACGGGCTGGAAGACGCCGCCCGGGTCGAAGGAACGACCCGCCTCGGCGCGCTGTTCCGGGTCATCATCCCGCTGTCGGCGCCCGGCGTCGCGACCGCGGGCGTGTTGACGTTCATCGCCGTCTACAACGAGTTCTTCTTCTCGTTCCTGATGACCGACGGCCAGCCCGAGAACTGGGCGCCGATACTGGAAGGGATCCTCGGCTACCAGGGACAGTACGAGATCCTGTTCAACCTGATGGCCGCCGCGAGCATCATCGGCGTCATCCCGGTCGCGATCCTCGTGGTCGTGGCCCAGGAAAAGATCGTCAGCGGCCTCACCGCCGGCGCGCTCAAGGAGTGATACATTATGGCACGAGTAACCCTCGAACACGTCACGAAACGCTACGAAGACGTCACCGCGGTCGACGACGTGAACATGGAGATCGAAGACGGCGAGTTCGTCTGCCTCGTCGGTCCCTCCGGCTGTGGCAAGTCGACGACCATGGAGACCATCGCGGGATTGACCAAGCCCACCGAGGGTCGGGTCTCCATCGGCGACCGCGACGTGACGAACCTCGCGCCCAAGGACCGCGGGGTCGCGATGGTCTTCCAGAACATCGCGCTCTTCCCGCACATGGACGTCTACGACAACATCTCCTTCGGCCTCCGCCTCCGAAAGTACGACGACGAGGAAGTGCGCCGCCGGGTCGAGGAGGCCGCGGACATCGTCCAGCTGGAAGGGATGCTCGAACGGATGCCCGACGAGATGTCCGGCGGGCAGCGCCAGCGGGTCGCGATCGCGCGCGCGATCGTTCGGAACCCGGACGTCTTCCTGATGGACGAACCGCTCGCCAATCTGGACGCGAAGCTCCGCGTTCACATGCGGACCGAGCTCCAGCGTCTCCACCGTCAGCTGGAGACGACCATCATCTACGTCACCCACGACCAGGCCGAGGCGATGACCATGTCCGATCGGATCGCCGTCCTCGACGCCGGCGAGCTCCAGCAGATCGCGCCGCCGCTCGAGTGTTACAACGAGCCCGCCAACCTCTTCGTCGCGGGTTTCATCGGCTCGCCGTCGATGAACTTCGTGGCGGGAGAACTGACCCGCGACGGTCTCGAAACCGAGAACTTCTCCGTCGAGTTCGATCCGACGGGCGTACCGGGGGCCGGCCCCGGAGACGCGGTCACCCTCGGCGTCAGACCCGAGGACGTTCACCTGGTCGACCACGCCGACTCGCTGGCACGCCCGACCCGTCGAATCGAGGCGCGCAGCGACGTCCTCGAACCGATGGGCGACGAGATCTTCGTCTACCTCGTGCTGGCGGATCAGGCCGAACGGAGCATGGAGGAAGACCCTCTCGAGTCTCCGAATCAGCTCCTGATGAGCGTCACGCCCGACACCGATATCGGCGAGGACCGGGACCTCGAGGTGGTCCTGGACAGGTCCAAGATCCACCTCTTCGACACGGAAACCGGAGACGCCTTGCTCCACGGTCTGGACGACCTGACGGAACCGGACGCCGATACGACGCCGACGGAAGCGGAGGATTAGAGTCCGCGTCGGTCACGTCGTTCGTCTCCCGCTCCGAACCCGACCGCCCCTCGCCGCCCTCAACCCGACCGCCCCTCGCCGCTCCGAACCCGACCGTATCCAGTCCCGGGATCGACCGCGACGCCGTCGTCGACGGCGCCCGTCGGCGACGCATCAAAGGATGTGCGGTCCGTAGGGACGTCGAGGGCCGCATCGTCCGTACGATCCCGCAAAGATCACTCCACCCGCCCAATGCCAGGAACGAGCCCGGACGTCAGGACAGGTATCGTCGGTCTCGGGAACATCGGCCAGTACCACGCCGAGCGGTTGCGGGATCACGACGTCTCGCTCGTCGGCGGCCTGGACGTCGTCGAAGCCGCCCGAAACCGCTTCGCCAGCCGGTACGGGGTCGACGTCTACGACGCGTCCGACGAACTCTACGACGAGGTCGACGCAGTCGTCGTCACCACGCCGAACAAGTTCCACGAGGAGTACGCCGTGGCCGCCCTCGAACGCGGCATACACGTCTTGCTGGAAAAGCCCCTCGCGCACACGCTCGAGAGCGCCGAGCGGATCGCGGTCGCGGCCGAGGCGTCCGACGCGGTCTGTATGGTCGGATTCAACAACCGGTTCGCGAACACGGTCGAGATCGTCAAGAACCGGATCGACAGGGGCGAGCTCGGCGAAGTCACCCACGTCGAGGCGAACTACGTCCGACGGCGCGGCGTTCCCGGACGCGGTTCGTGGTTCACGCGCCGCGAGATCGCCGGCGGTGGTGCACTCATCGACCTCGGCGTCCACGCGATCGATCTCTCGCTGTACCTGCTCGGCTATCCGCCCGTCGAGGAAGTCACCGGCGTCACGCGCGCGGAGTTCGGCTCCCGCGAGGACTACGCCTACCTGGAGATGTGGGGCGATGACGCGGGACCCGACGGATTCGACGTTGACGACTCCGCAAGCGCGTTCGTCCGCACCCGGGACGACCGGACGATCTCGCTGGAGGTGGCCTGGGCGACGAACCGGCCTTCGACCCACGAGTTCGTCGTCCACGGTACCGACGCCGCCGCGCGGTTCGACCTCCTCGAGAACGAACTCTCGATCCACTCGGTGAGTCGAATCGGCCCCGATCACCTCGAGGACACGACGATCACGACCCGCGAAATCGACACCCACGCGGCCGAGCAGCGGGCGTTTTTCGACGCGATCGCGGGCGTGCGCGATCAGGATCGGAGCGTGGACGACGCGCTGTCCGTCCAGCGGGTCATCGACGCCATCTACCGATCGAACGAGCGCGGCGAGAACGTTCGACTCGACACCTGACCGGGATTTATCGGGGTCGAAGTCGTCGGGGTCGGTATGGATCTGGGCGTACACACGCCGCCGCTGTACGATCGCTCCTTCGAGGATGCGCTCGCGTACCTCGCCGAACTCGGCGTCTCGGCCGTCGAACCGGGCGTCGGCGGCTATCCCGGCGACGACCACCTGTCCCGCTCGGCGTACCTCGACGACGAGGACGCCCAGAGCGAGCTTCGCGGCGCGCTCGAAGAGCACGGGATGCGGATCAGCGCGCTCGCGACCCACAACAATCCCTTGCACCCGGACGAAGCGGAAGCGAACGACGCGGACGAGGAACTCCGCGAGGCGATCCGGCTTGCGGCCCAACTCGACGTGAACGTCGTCACCTGTTTCTCCGGGCTCCCCGGCGGCGGTCCGAAAGACGAGTATCCGAACTGGATCACCGCCCCCTGGCCGGCCGAACACGCCGAAGCGCTCGAGTACCAGTGGGAGCGCGCCGTCGAATACTGGGGACAACTGGCCGATCACGCCGCGGACCACGGCGTCGACGTCGCGATCGAGATGCACCCGAACATGCTCGTCTACGAACCCAGCGGGATGGCCAGGTTGCGCGAGGAGACGAACGATCGGATCGGCGCCAATTTCGATCCCTCGCACCTCTACTGGCAGGGTATCTCGATCACCGACGCCATCCGGTTCCTGGGAGAGCGGGACGCGATCCACCACGTTCACGCCAAGGACACCCGGATCTACGAGGAGCGCTCCCGAGTGAAGGGCGTCCTCGACACGACGCCGTACGACGAGGAGGCGGACCGCTCCTGGCTGTTCCGGTCGGTCGGCTACGGGCACGGGGAGCGCCACTGGAAGGACGTCGTTTCGACGCTGCGGATGGTCGGTTACGACGACGTCCTGAGCATCGAACACGAGGACTCGCTGACGAGCTCGCTCGAGGGCCTCGAGAAGGCCGTCGATCTCCTCTCGCGGGCGATATTCGAAGAGACGCCGGGCGACGCGTACTGGGCGGATTGAGTCACCCTCGGCGCCCCCAGACCGACCCTTGGCAACGGAAACGGCTAACCCGGACGGTACTGAATTCCGATCCATGACGCTCGACGTCGGCGTACTCGGCTACCGGTTCATGGGGAAAGCCCACGCGAACGCGCTCGCTCGCCTTCCGATGTTCTTCCCGGAGGCACCGGCGGTGAACCGCGACGTCCTCGTCGGTCGCGACGCCGAGGCGCTCGCGGACGCCGCTGACCGGTTGGGGTTCGACCGCACGGCGACCGACTGGCGCGACGTCGTCGACGATGTCGACGTCTTCTACAACCTCGGCCCGAACAATCTCCACCCGGAGCCCTCCATCGCGGCGCTCGAATCGGGAACGCCGGTCTTCTGCGAGAAGCCGCTCGCACACACCATCGACGACGCCGAGGCGATGGCGGAGGCCGCGAGCGAGGCCGCCGTCCCCGCCGGCTGCGCGTTCAATTACCGGTTCGTCCCGGCGATCCGCTACGCGAAGGGGTTGATCGACGACGGCGAACTGGGCGAGATCCGGGAGGTCCGCGGGCGCTACCTCCAGGACTGGCTCGTCGATCCGGAGGCGCCGTGGTCCTGGCGCAACGACGAGGACGTCGCCGGCTCCGGAGCCCTCGGCGACCTCGGTTCGCACACGGTCGACCTCCTGCGATTCCTCGTCGGCGACCCCGATCGCGCGGGCGAGATCGAACGCGTCAGCGGCCAGCTCCGGACGTTCGTGGACGAGCGGCCCGCGGCGGACGGCGACGAGCGTCGGCCGGTCACCGTCGACGACGCCTTTACCGCACAGCTCGAGTTCGAGAACGGCGCGATCGGCACCCTCGAAGGGTCGCGGGTCGCGACCGGCCACAAGAACGACCACGCCGTCGAGATCCACGGGACGGCGGGGAGCCTCGGGTTCTCGCTGGAGCGGCTGAACGAACTCGGGGTGCTCCTCGCGGACGACCGCGGCTACCGGACGGTCCTCGTGACCGACGACGGCGACCCCTACGTCGATCACTGGTGGCCCCCGGGACACGTTCTCGGCTGGGAACACACGTTCGTCCACGAGAACGCCGAGTTCCTCACCGCGGTCGCGAACGGCGCGTCGTTCGCCCCCAACTTCGCCGACGGACTGGCAGCCCAGCGCGTGCTCGCGGCCGTCGAGCGGAGCGACGACCGTGGTGAGTGGGTCACCGTGGATTGACCTCACCCGATCGCGTCACTCGCGAGTCCAGACCGCGTCACTCGTCTGCAGAGGACACGCTCACGAACTTGGTTACGGTCGACCGTCTTCCGTAAACGTTTCTCGAATGGAGAACGGTTACAGCAGCACAAATTGTACACCGTACCCGAACTGTACACCGGAGTCGGGATGTCCGCGGGGACGAAGGTCGTTCTACCGCAGCCCGGGTCCCCTCCTACTGTCCGCTCGTCTCGACGCGCGGTCCCTTCGACCCGCTCCGAGTCACAGATTGCGGTCGTTCCGCCCGATTCTTGCGACGATTTTTATGATAGAACGCCGAATACGATTCCAATGAAGGTCATCAAAGACAGCGTCCACGACCACATCGCCGTGGACGGTGTCGCCAGGGAGCTACTCGATACGCCCGCGTTACAACGGCTGCGACGGATCAAACAGCTCGGGACCGTCTCGCTCGTCTATCCCTCGGCCAACCACACGCGGTTCGAGCACAGCCTGGGCGTTTACCACGTCGCCTGCGAGGCCCTCGAACAGCTGGGGATCGAAGGAATACAGGCCGAACGCGTAAAGGCGGCGGCGATGTGCCACGACGTCGGTCACGGCCCGTTCAGTCACAACCTCGAAGGCCTGACCCACCGCCACACGGGTCGGTACCACGACGACGTCCACGGCCTGCTCGCCGGCGGAGCGGTCGGCGAGGTCCTCCGCGCGCACGAACTCGATCCCGACATGATCGCCGACCTCGTCGCGGGCGACGGGCGGTTCGGCCAGCTCGTCTCCGGGGAACTGGACGTCGATCGGATGGACTACCTGGTCCGGGACGCCCACCACACGGGCGTCCCGTACGGGACGATCGACCACGGGCGGCTGGTTCGCGAGCTCACGTTCGTCGACGGCGAACTCGTCCTGGCCGAAGGGAACGTCCAGACGGCCGAGAGCCTGCTCGTGGCGCGCGCGCTGATGAATCCCACCGTCTACAGCCACAAGGCCGCCAGGATCAGCAAGGGGATGCTTCGCCGCGCGGCGGCGACGCTACTCGCGAACGGGGAGACGGACGCCGAGACGCTCTCTCGCATGGACGACGCCGAACTCGTCGTCGCACTCCGCGGGTGCGAGGCGTCGGCGTCCCTGGCTCGACGGCTCGACGAACGACGGCTCTACAAGCGCGCCGTCTGGGCGGAGATCGACGACGTGCCGGGCGGGATCATCGAGGCCGAGCACGCCTCGATCCGTCGATTCGAGCGCGATATCGCCGAACGCGCGTCGGTTTCCGAAGATCGCGTTATCCTCGACGTCCCGGAACGGCCGTCGATGACGGAGTCGACCACGAGGGTCGTCGTCAACGGCGACGTTCGCCGTCTCGGACAGCAGTCCCCGCTCGTCGACGCCCTCCGAGCGGCCCAGTACTCCCAGTGGCGCCTCGGGGTCTACAGCCCCGAGGACGTACGCGAGCGGGTCGGTCGCGCGACCGTGGACGTCCTCGGGCTCGACATCGACGGTCCCCTGGTCAGGGACGTGCGGGACGGCCTCTACGCGACGCTCGATCAGTTCGCGGAGTGACTCGGACGGCCGCCGGTCGACGATCTCGGTCGTACCGCGGTCGACGACGTCGTTCGAAACGCGGGTGAGGACTTCG
>SKPV01000172.1 GCA_007119345.1 Halovivax sp. | reverse complement strand
GCGTACGCGCCCTCGGCCGTCCACAGCTCGTCACCATCCTCGCCGTCTAGCGCGAACAGGTTTCCGTCGGTCGTACTGTAGACGACACCGTCTTCCACAGTCGGCTGTCCTGCACTGTCCTCGAAGTGCCACAGGAGTTCGCCCTCGCCGGCGCGTGCCTCGGCGCGACCCACTCCGACTACCGTCGCAATGCCGGCCCCGGCAGCGACCAGTGCACCGCGACGCGTCAACCCGCTCGGTCGTGAATACTGATTCGTCTGCATCGCTGGGGGAGAGACGATTCAGGGGAATCAAGCCACCGTCCGGCACACTGTGTCATCGAGTGAATTGGGCGTCCTCGAGTGAAGCGAGCGACCCCGTCTGGACCGCTCGTGCACGAGGCGAGCGACGGAGAAACCGAGACGCCGATTACGTCGCGTCTCGAGGGCGACTGTTCCGAGCCGGTCCGGATCCGGAATCGGGCAGCTACCCGCCGGCAGTCGTACGACACCTCCGCGTCTCGCCCGTCCAGACGCAACTCGCGAGTGAGTCGACACCTCTGGCCCACAAACATACGTAATAGGGCGAAAAATCACTCACGAAGACAATGACCGATGCCGACGAGATCGAGCAGCTGAAGACGCTCATCGAGCGACGGGAGGTGCTCGAGCGGCTCTGCCGGTCGTCGGTCCGCATCGGCGACCTCGTCGACGAGGTCGGGACGTCGCGTTCGACGGTCAATCGGGCCGTCGGGGATCTCGAGGCGCTCGGGCTCGTCGAGCGTGGCGAGGACGGCGTCGCGATCACGACGGCCGGGCGACTGGCACTCGATCACCTCGCCGACACCCGCTCCGGGTTCGACGACGTCCTCCGCGCCGAGGCCGTGGTCGATCCGATTCCCGACTCCGCGCCGGTCGACCCGGCGATGGTCGTCGGTGCCGAACCCGTTTCGCCGACCGAATCGGTCGCCTACCGACCGCTCGAGCGACTGTACGACGCGCTGGCCGACGCCGACCGCTACCGGGCGCTCGTTCCCACGGTGCCGGATCCCCGTCTCGTGCAGCTCCTGTACGAACGCGTCGTGGCCGACGGCACGTCCGCCGAACTCGTCGTGACCGAGGAGGTGTTCGAGACACTCCGCCGCGAGTTCCCCCGTCGAGCGGAGGCGCTCGCCCAGGCGGACGGATTCAGTATGCTCGTCGGGCCCGTTCCACCGTATCACCTCGCGGCGGTCAACCGCGAGTCCGCGCGTTCGAACGGGTCGACGGTCCACCTGGTCGTGCTCGCCGAACACGGAGGAGTCCACGGCAGCCTCGTCAATGACGCCGACGCTGCGATCGGCTGGGCGACCGCGCAGTTCGAGGCACATCGCGCCAGGGCGACCGACCGGACGGACGAGCTGATACGGGATGCTGACAGCCCCATCGGGCGCGAGATCCAGGACGGCGGAACGACGGGGATCGTCCGAACGCTCCCCGTCTCGCTCGAACGAGAGGGGTTCGTCCAACTGGACCTCGCGTACTTCGTCGACGAGCCGGTCGCCGATCCGGAGACGGCCTGGCGCGCCGGCCTCTCGCCCGCCGAAGTCCACGTCGGCTACGCCATCGAACGGCACGGGTCGGACGGGTCCGGGCGGGACGGGCGTGAGGGTGACGCGCGAGCGGAGGCTGAAGTCGGCGAGCGAGCGACCCCCGCGGACGATCGAGGGGAGTCGAACGGCGTGGATCGGGAGGCCGGTCGACGAGATCGCGACTCGGGGGCCGAGGGGTCGTCTCTCGCCGCGGCGCTCGCGGCGGACCTGGCGGCGGGCCGGAACCGCATCCTGCTCGGGCCGGCGGGTTCGGGCAAGAGCACGATCTGCAAACAGGTGGCCTGTCGCTGGTACGAGGCCGGCCGTGGCCCCGTCCTCTACCGCGAGGGAGACAGCGGCCGGCCGTTCGAGAGCGTAGACGATCTCGTCGCGTTCGCGAGTGGCGCCGATGGGCACGCGCTCGTCGTCGTCGAGGACGCCGTTCGACCGGCCGCGAACGCGATCTTCGAGGCGATCGATCGACTCGCCGAACGGACCGACGTGAGCGTGCTGCTCGACGCCCGCGATTCCGAGTGGGGGACATTCTCGGACGCGACGGCGGGGCGAACCGATCTCGAACCGATTTACGCCCCGTCGTTCACGCGCGCCGACTGCGCGGCGCTGCTCGACCGCTTCGAGAAAACCGTGGGGCGGAGGATCGACGTCACCCCCGAGCGGCTCTGGGCTGCGGTCCGCGACGAGGCGGCCGAAGACGCCGTCGCGAGTACCGAGCTGCCGCGAGTGATCCACCGTCTGTCCACCTACGCCGACCCGCTCGATCGGGAGGCGACCGCGCTCGAAGTGGCGGTCGCCTCCGTTTACGAGTCGATCGCGGACGACGAGCTAGCGGTGTCGGTCTGCACGCTCGCGAACGCACTCACCGTCGCCGGCGTCGGCGTCGATCGAGCCACGCTCTACGCGGTCGCCGGTCCAGCCTCGTTCGACGAGGTCGACGAGGCGATCGAGCGCCTCACCGGGCGGGTCCTCTTCCCGCGCGAAGACGGGTCCTTCCGGACGCTTCACGAGGAGTGGGCGACGGCGTTCCTGGCTCGGCTACTGGAGCTCGAAGGCGAGGCGGGTGCCGCGAAGCGGTTCGGAACGACCGTCAGCGTCGCCCTCGCGCTGGCCGACGAGCCGGAACGCCGTCACCGCATCGAACGGCACCTCGGGGAGGACCGAGTGCGCGCGGCCCCGCTCGACGACCCGGCGTCGTGGGCCGATGACGTCGCGGAGGCGATTCACGTCGTCGCGCGGAACCGCTCGCAGTTCGCGCCGCTGTTCGGCGACGGCGAACGCGACAGCATCCAGGTGCCCGCGGCGTGTTCGGGCGCCGTCCGCACGCAGCTGCCGATCTGGCTCGGCGAGCTGTTCCTCGCGGGCGGCTACTACGATCGGGCCGAACGAGCCTTCGTGCGGGCATCGGCGGCGGCCGAAACGGCCCCCGAGGGCTCGCTCGGGCTCGCCCGCGTGGCGATCAACCGCGGCGCGTACGACGACGCGACCGCGGCCTGCCGGGAGTGTCTGATGGCCATCGACGGCGAGGGGGCGGGAGACGGTGCATCAGCGATTCGTGGCCGTGCCGAGATGGCCCTCGGCGAAGCGCTGAGCGAGCGCGGCGAGTACGCCGAGGCCGACAGTCACTACCAGGTCGCCCTCGATGACTTTCGCGCCGCGGGGTTCCGGCGGGGCACGGCCGACGTGAACCATCGGCTCGGACGGGTCGCCTACGAGACGGGTGATTACGATCGCACGCGCGAATTCTACGAACGCAGCCTCGAGATCCGCCGCGAGATCGGCGATCGCCGCGGCGAGGCGGAGACGCTCAACGAACTCGGCAACGTCGCCAGGCAGATGAGTCAGTACGATCGTGCCCGCGAGTACGGCGAACGGAGTCTCGAGATTCGTCGTGTACTCGGCGACCGTCGCGGGGAGGCGATCACGCTCAACAGTCTCGGAAACGTCGCGGTGATCGCGGGGAGCTACGAGCGCGCCAGCGAGCTGTACGGTCGCAGCCTCGAGATCCGCCGCGAGATCGGCGACCGTGCCGGCGAGGGTGACGCACTCGCTAACCTCGGCGAGGTGGAACGACTGCGTGGCGACACGGAGCTCGCGGTCGAGTGCTACGAACGCAGCCTCGAGATTCGCCGAGAAATCGGCGATCGCCGCGGTCAGGTGCAGGTTCTCAACAATCTGGGAATCGTCGCGGCAACTCGAGGGGAGTACGACCGAGCGGGCGACCTGTTCGAACGAATAGTCGACCTTCACCGCGAACTCGGTAATCGCCACGGCGAGGGCACGGGCCTCAACAACCTGGGCGAACTCGAACGCCTGCGGGGACGCTACGATCGGGCAGCAGAGCTCTTCGAACGAAGTCTCGAGATCAGCCGTGAAATCGGCGATCGTCGCGGCGAGTACACCTGCCTCAACAACCTCGGCGAGGTCGAACTGCGACGAGGCGAGTTCGATCGAGCCGCCGATCACCTCGAGGAGAGTCTCGACGGTAAACGATCGCTCGAGACGGCCGACGACGTCGCTATGGTCCGCAACAACCTCGGCGCGCTCTCACTCCGGCGAGGATCGGACGGCCGCGCCCGCGAGCACCTCGACCGGGCCGTCGAGGAGGCGACCGAGTGTGACGACGCCGAGCAGCTCGCGCGGAGTTTGCGCTTGCTCGCCGAGATCGATATCCGCGAGGAGGCGTACGAGCGGGCACACGACCGGCTCGAAGAGGGTCTCGCCGCGGCAGAGACGGCGGATAGTCCGGTCGCCCAGAGGTGTCGACTGACTCGCGGCAGCCTGGCGCTCGCGCGGGGCGAACTCGACTCGGCGCGGGAGGACGCTACCGCCGCCAGGGACCGCTTCGCCGCCGAGGGAGACGCCTACTGGCTGGCGCGCAGCGACCGGCTGCTCGGCCAGATCGCTGCGAACGGCGGCGAGTATGGGAGCGCCCGCGATCGCTTCTCCGACGCCGTCGACGACTTCGCGTCCGTCGGGGCGACTGAGGACGCGCTCGAGACGATCAGGGAGGTCCTCGACGCGGGCGGTGAGCAGACGCTCGAGGCCGACGTCGGCGACGGGGCCACTGACTTCGACCTCGACGGATGGTATCAGTTGGCGAGGGGGCTGGTGGCGGACGCCTCGGCGGAGGTTGCGGATCGACACGCGGAATGGCTCTCGACCGCACAGTGACCCTCGAGAACCCCGTCCACCGAGTCGGTTTCGCCCAGAGCGTATAAGCCAGTCGACGGTCGTTCTCAGTCCAGAAATGGGCGAGCCGAAACGGGTCGAGGAGGTTAGCGCGCTGATCGACAGGCGAGACGTGCTCGAACGGCTCGGTCGGGACCCCGCCCACGTTCGCGACCTCGTCGATGAGACAGATCACTCCAGGCGAACCGTCAGCCGGGCCCTCGGCGCGCTCGAAGCCCAGAACTTCGTCGAACGCGGCGACGGCGGGATCACCCTCACGACGGCCGGCCGGCTCGCCCACCGCCGGTTCGAGGACTTTCTCACCGAGCTCGACGAGGTCCTCACGGCCGAGGAGGTGCTGGCTCCGCTCCCGGCGTCGAGCGGCGTCGAGCCGGAGGCGATCGTCGGGGGCGAGGCTGTTCTCGCGACCGAGTCGGCGCCGTATCGGCCGCTCGAACGACTGCTGGCCGACCTGCTCGACGCCGGCCGCTATCGTGCGGTCCTCCCGAGCCTCGACAGTCCACGCCTGATTCGCCTCCTCTACGAACGCGTCGTCACCGACGACCGGCCCGCCGAGCTCGTCGTCTCGGAGGACGTCTTCGAGACGCTTCACGAGGAGTTTCCACGCCGGGCCGTCGGGATGGCCGACACGGATGGATGTTCCGTGTCGGTCGGTCCCACTCCGCCGTTCGGGCTCTGGTTGATCGACCGGACGGTCGACGACGAACCGTGCCGGTCCGCGACCACCGTCCACCTCGTCGTCCTCACGGCTCGCGGGACGATCCACGGGAGCATCGTCACCGACGCCGAACCCGCCGTCCGCTGGGCCGAAGATCGCTTCGAGGAGTGTCGTCGCGACGCCACCGATCGCACGGGCGCCCTGGTAGACGGTCCAGAGGGTGACGTCCAGCGCGGGGGCGACCGAGCGGGAGGAAGCGACGAGTGATCTCGGGCTAGGCGCACGTCTGGCGGTTCCGGTGATGCGGTCGCGCGGCCCTGCGGGTGTCGAGCTGACCGCCGCCGGTTTCAACACGCCTTTGTGCCGGCGCGGTCACCCGTGTGTATGACACTCGAGGGCGAACGCGACGGCGACGTCGTCCGCGTCGGTGGCGACGCCCGCCAGCGGTTTCACGACTCCCGCGGCTACGGCTACCCCACCTCGGGCAACGAGATCGCACTCGCCCCAATCGAAGCCGCCCACCTGCTGTTTCACGGCGGGCTCTCGGCGGTTCGAGTCCGCGACGAGGGGCTGGGATTTCGGGAGTTCGTCGCCAGGGAGGCCGACGAGACGTTCGCGACCCGGTTTCTGGTCTACGCCGACCTTCGGTCACGAGGGTTCTACCTCTCCCCAGCGCGAGAACCCTGGGTGGCGGAGCCACCCGACGGAACCGTCGACTTCGTCGTCTTTCCGCGCGGCAAAGGGCCAGGGGACGGCGAGGTCGCCTACGACCTTCGAGTGGTCGGCGAGCGGACCGACCTGCCGGCGGCCGACCTGGAGCCGGGCACGCTCGCCGTCGTCGACGAGGAGAGCGAGATAACCTACTTCGAGATCGACGAGCCCGAGGTGAAGGGCACGAGCGTCCGCGAGCTCCCCGCGAGCGTCGACGCCGACCTGCTGGCCGACCGCGTCGTCTGCTGGGAGCCCCCGGAGAGCCTCTACGAGCGGACCTTTTACGGCCAGCCGCTCGAGGGCCGGGAGTACGACCGACCGACGTTACAGTGTTCGCTCGTCGAGGCAACCTACCTCGCCGAGCGCGACGCAATCGCACTCGACCCCGACACGGTCCGCACCCGCGGCCGCGACGTCGAAGGTGAGCGATTCGACCGCCGGCTCCGGGTGTACGCGGAGCTGCGCGACCGGGGCGTCGTCCCGAAGACGGGCTACAAGTTCGGCGCGGACTTTCGGACCTACAGCGACGTCGACAGCGTCGAGAGCCTCGGCCACTCCGAACTGCTGGTGCGAGTGCTAACCCAGTCGCACGTCTTCGAGCCGCGCGATCTCGCCCTCGACGTCCGACTGGCTCACGGCGTCCGGAAGACGATGGTGTTCGCGCTGGTCGGCGATGCCACCGACACAATCGAGTTCCGGTCGATCGAGCGACTGACGCCGTGAAGCGACGGCAGCGTCGAGCACGAACAGGTCGACCGACGCACCGGCTCTGGTCGACTGCATCGTCGACCGTCTCCGGCCCGAGCCGACTGGAATGGGGGCCGCCGCTGGACCGAGCCGACCGGATCGTCGACCGCCAACCGACCGGCTGAACGATACCGACCCTTTTAGCCCGTCGGCCGTCTAGATTCTGGTCAATGGGCAACGAGTACGGGCTGATCGATCCCGACTCCACGGCGACGCCGGGTGACGAGTGGGAGGAGATCGACGTCTCCGACACGGAGGCCGACCGGATCGCCCGCGAGCGCGACCGGGAGTTCAGTCAGTTTCGCGAGCGGATCACAGACGCCGACCAGTTCAAAGTCGAGCAGTCGGTGTTCGACGACGCCACCTTCGCCGCGCTCTACAAACTCGTCCAGGACGGCCACGTCGACGCCTTCGGCGGCCCGATCTCGACGGGCAAGGAGGCGAACGTCTACCTCGCGCTCGGGCCCGATGAGACGGAGGTCGCGGTCAAAGTCTACCGCATCAACGCCTCGAACTTCCGGCAGATGCGCGATTACCTCGAAGGCGATCCCCGCTTCGAGGGGCTAGGCGGAAAGAAAAAAGACGTCGTCCTCGCCTGGACCAAAAAGGAGTTCGCCAACCTCCGGCGTGCGAAGAACGCGGGTGTCAGGGTTCCCGAGCCGATCGCCACCGAACGAAACGTGCTCGTGATGGAGTACATCGGCGACGAGGACGGCCGGGCAAAGCGCCTCGGCGAGCTCCACGTCGAGAATCCGGAAACCGCCTACGAGGTGCTCCGCGAGTACATGCGCAGACTGTACGCCGCGGGGCTCGTCCACGGCGACCTCAGCGAGTACAACGTCGTCTTCGACGACGGCCAGCTCGTGGTGTTGGATCTCGGCCAGTCGGTGACCGTCCACCACCCCAACAGCCGCGGCTTCCTGGAACGGGACTGTCGCAACGTCGCTGCGTTCTTCCGTCGACAGGGCCTCGAGATTACGGACGACGAACTGCTCACGTTCGTCACCGAGCCCGAACCGGATCCGTCGCGGGAGTGAGGGGCAGTCGACTCAGGCTACCGTAGCGACCCCGGCCCCGGCAACCGACACACAGCCACATCTCCTCCAGATGTCCCGCCGGACGCAGGTCAACGATGCGGTCCAGACGGCCAAACGTGCGTTTCACCTTGCCGAAAACACTTTTCAGTCTCCCTCGACGTCACTACCATGAAGCGACGGACGCTCCTCGCGGCGGTGGGACCCGGCCTGGCGCTTGGCGCCGGCTGTCTCGACGGCGAGGCGACGCTGGCGGAAGAGGGTGCAGGTGGCAACGGGACGGGAGACGACGATGCAGGTGGCGACGGGACGGGAGACGATGATGGTGGCACCGACACCTCCGTCGCGGGCTGTCCGGAAACGGACGTGACGCCGCCCTATCCAGCGGATCGCGACGCCGTCGAATCGTTCGTCGAGGAGTTCGAGAAAGCGTACATCGAGGACGTCGAGGACTACACTGGCCTGGACCGAGTCGGTGTGACCCTCGAGGCAGTCGCGACCTCCCACGGCGCCGCCCGGGCCGACGCTCACGTGTTCTTCGATATGAGCGGCCGGGACTGGGAGGCGACGGTGAGCCCGTTCGAGACGCCCACGTCCGACGAGGACGTCGAGGATCTCGAACGCGTGTCGTCAGCGGAGGAACCGATCGCCGACAGCGAGGAGACGCTGGACGCACTCGACCGGGTCGTCGAAACCGGCCGTGAGCGCTCGTTTCGATCCGAACAGGTCGTCGAAGCGCTCGTGGCGGTCGCCGGGGGCGACGAGTTCGTCGTCGACCACGAGGGGACGTCACTGTTCGTCGAGAACCGATCGGCTCAGTGGCTCGGCCACGGCGAAACGTTCGTCGCCTACCGTATCAGCTGGGATGGGACGTCCCGAACCGAAATCGAGCCGGAGGTGTGGCAAAAACGGGACGACGAGACTCCGATCGAACTCGACGACGAGCGCTGGACCGAACTCGGTTGCTGGTGAGTTGGCCCCTGAATCCGCTCACTGCGGTGGGTTGGCGATAGAACTCGACTGCTGGTGAGTTGGCGGCCCACACGAGTGGGGTCGAGCGCGAAATCGCGTCGCGGCCGAGCACCGATTCGCGAAACGTTTTTGACTCGATATCCACAATTACGTCCAATGACGTCGGCTCTCGCGTGGCGCTGGAGTTCGCCCTCGAGAGCGGACAGTTCCGTCGTCGCGCGCGTCGCGGCCTAAACCGGTGGGCGTGGCGACGGACGCTCCCTTCGTTCTCTCGCGTACCGCCCGTCAGTATCACCCATCAGACCAGAACACGCATGACACGACCCACCGACTCCGACGTATCGAACGCAGACATCACCGCGAGCGTCGAGTCCGTCGATCAGGACACCGACGCAGCCGACGCACGGCAAGCCGAGGATGCCAACGACCCACAGCGGGCCGAGTACACCAACGCGCAGGGGCAAACGGACGGTGCCGACGGCGAATTCACGGTCACGCCGTCCGCCGTCGAGGGGGAGATCGACTACGAGAAGCTCCTCGAGGACTTCGGCGCCGATCGGCTCACCGACGACCAGATCGCCCGACTGCCCGACCACCCGGCGATCCGCCGGCGAACGTTCTACGCCGGTCGCGACGTCGACCGCTATCTGGCGGCGGTCGAGGCGGGCGACGACCACGCGATCGTCACCGGCATCGGTCCCTCGGGACCGCTTCACCTGGGTCACCTCCTCCCGCTCTATCTCGCGAGACGATTCCAGAAGGCGACCGGGGCGACGGTCTACCTGCCGTTTTCTGACGACGAGAAGTTCCTCGCGAAAGACCAGTCGTTCGCCGAGATCGGTACCCACACCCGCGAGAACCTCCGGGACGTGCTCGCGATCGGCTTCGACCCGGACCGGACGCGGATCCTGATCGACACGGCCGACGCGGACCTCCTCTATCCGATCGCCGTCCGGCTGGCGGATCACCTGACGCCGGCGACCGTCGAGGCCGTCTACGGCGACCAGGAGAACGTCGGCCTCGCGTTCTACCCGGCGATGCAAGCAGCCCACCTCCTGCTTCCCCAGTTCGTCGATGGCCGCCAGCCCACGCTGGTGCCGATCGCCGTCGACCAGGATCCCCACGTCCGGCTCTGTCGTGACGTTGCGACGAAGGAGGCTCTTCCCGTCGACAAGCCGGGGGCGCTGCTCGGCCGGTTCCT